>JAXDBZ010000246.1:0-9303 GCA_034678345.1 Candidatus Eiseniibacteriota bacterium | reverse complement strand
AGCACGGAGGCGTAGGCGTCGAGCCGGGGCGCGTACCAGTCGAGGAAGCCGCGCACGAAGGCCCGGCCGAAGCGCTCCTCCTGTTCCAGCTCCTCGTGCATCCGGACCCAGCTGGTGCGCATGGCGTGGACCTGGTTGCCGAAGAGCCCGTGGCGGCGCGAGAGGTGCCCGAGCTCGTGCGCGACGACGGCGCGCAGCTGCTCGCGCGAGAGGGCCTGCAGCAACGGCAGGCCGAGCGTCAGGTAGCTGCGGTGCCAGCCGAGCAGGCCCAGCCGGGGCACCTGGGCGACGCCGGCGTTGCACTCGGGCACCACGAGCACGCGGTGGACCGACGGCGCGTCCAGCCGGGCGCACACGTCGTCCAGCTCCGCGAACAGCTCCGGCGACGAGGCCCGCGTGAGCGGCAGGCCCTCCGGCGGCTCGATGCGGACCCACAGCGACCGGAGGATCACGAAGCCGAAGCCGAGCGGGATCCAGACGACCTTGATGAGCCAGCCCGCGCGCAGCCAGAGCAGCACGGCGACCGTGCCCAGCGTCAGCGCCAGCGCCAGCAGGAGCAGGCCGGCGATGCCCAGGTACCCGAGGACGACGACGCCCGCCACCCGGCGCTGGAAGGACGGGAGGTCGCGCCGCGCGTCCTCCGTGAGCTCCTCGACCAGGTGGATGAACTCGTCCCGTTCCATGGCGTCGCCGCTCGCGGGGGAGGTGAGGGGCGCAGTCTACGCCCGGGGCCCGGGCCTCTCCAGCGTCGCGCGCTTGCCGCGCCTTCGCGCGCGCGGATAGACTGCCTCGCTCGTCCCTGGCCGTGTCCCCGCACCCGGAGACCGCATGCCCTCCTTCTCCCCCACGTCGCTCGCCGTCGTCGGCGCCGGCCCGGTCGGCCTGGAAGCGGCACTCGCCGCGCTCGACCACGGACTCGAACCACAGGTGTACGAGCAGGGCGAGGTCGGCGCGCACCCGCTGGCCTGGGGCCACGTGCGCATGTTCACGCCGTGGCGCATGAACGTCGGGAAGCACTCGCGCGCCCATCTTGAGGCCGCTGGCTGGACGACGCCCGCGCCGGAGGAGCTCCCCACCGGGCAGGAGCTGGTGGAGCGCTACCTCGAGCCGCTGGCGGCCCTGCCCGAGCTGAAGGACCGCGTCCACACCTTCTCCCAGGTGGTGCAGGTGGCCCGCCACGGCCTGCGTCGCGGCGAGGGCGACCCGGACGCGCGCCGCGCGCATCCGTTCCGCCTGCTGCTGCGCGACCCGGGCGGGCGCGAGAGCCTGGCGCACGCCGCCGCGCTCATGGACCTCGGCGGCGTCTACGACCGGCCCGACTGGGCGGGCACCGGCGGCATCCCGGCGCGCGACGAGGACCTCCTGCGGCCCGAGTTCGCCTACCACCTCGACGACGTGCTCGGCCTCGACCGCGAGCGCTACGCCGGGCGGCGCACGATCGTCATCGGCGAGGGCACGTTCGCGGCCACGACCGTCGCCGCGCTGGCGCGGCTGGCGGACGAGGCGGCCGGGACGAGCGTCCTGTGGGTGACCCGGACGGACGCCGACGGCATCTTCCCCGAGGCCGGGCACGACCCGCTGCCGGCGCGGCGCGAGCTGCGCCTGCGGGCGCGCGCGCTGGCGGCCGGCGCGCACGCCGCGGTCGCGCACCTGGGCGGCACCGAGGTCGAGGCGTTCGACGCCGATCCCGACACGCACCGCTACCGCGTGAGCCTCGAGGTGGCCGGCGGGCCGCGCGTCGAGGAGGCCGACCGCGTGGTCGTGAACGTGGGCTTCGGCCCCGACGACCGGCTCGACCGCGAGCTGGACGACGACGAGCCGCGCTTCCTCACGCTCGGCCACGAGCCGCACGGACCCGAGCCCGGCGTGCTGCTCGAGACCGGCTACCGCCGCGTCGCCGACGCCGTCGCCCGGCTGGCGGCCGACCTGGGCACGGGCGGTCCCGGCTGAGCGCCATGGACCGGACCCCCGCCGTCCTCGCCGAGCTGCGTGCCCTGCTGGGCGACGACGGCGTGCTCGACAGCGAGGCCGCCCGGCTCGCCTACGAGAGCGACGCGCTCACGCTCGAGCGCGGTGCGCCCGACGTGGTGGTGCTGCCGCGCACGACCGACGAGGTCGCCGCGCTGGCGCGCTGGGCGGCGGCGCGCGGGGTGCCGCTGACGCCGCGCGGCGCGGGCACCGGGCTGGCCGGCGGCGCCACGCCGCGGCACGGCGGCCTGCTCCTGGTCACCAGCCGCATGGACCGGCTGCTCGCCCTCGATGCGGAGCGGCGCTGCGCCTGGGTGCAGCCCGGGCTCGTCAACGCGCGGCTGTCCGAACTGGCCGCGCCGCACGGGCTGATGTTCGCGCCCGACCCCTCCTCGCAGCCGGTGAGCACGCTCGGCGGCAACGTCGCCGCCAACGCCGGCGGCCCCCATTGCCTCAAGCACGGCGTCACCGCCAACCACGTGCTCGGCCTGGTGACGGTGCTCGGCGACGGCGCCGTGGTGACGCTGGGCGGCGAGGCGCTCGACGCGCCGGGCGCCGACCTCGCCTCGGTGGTGACCGGCAGCGAGGGCACGATGGGGATCCTGTGCGAGCTGTGCCTGCGGCTCGTGCCGGCCCCCGAGAGCGTGCACACGATGAGCCTCGACTTCGCCTCGGTCGAGGACGCCTGCCGCACCGTCTCGGCGGTGATCGCGGCCGGCATCGTCCCGGCGGCGATGGAGCTGATGGACCGCCAGACCATGGAGGTGGTCGAGCAGTGGCTCCACCTCGGCCTGCCGCTCGACGCGGCGGCGGTGCTCATCATCGAGGTGGACGGCCCGGCGGTGAGCCTGCCGCCGCAGGTCGAGCGCATCGGGACGATCGCCCGCGCGCACGGCGCCCGGTCGGTGCGCGCCGCGGCCGGCCCGGCCGCGCGCGCGGCCCTGTGGCGCGGCCGCAAGTCGTCCAACGGCGCCTACGGCCGCACCGGACGCGTCTTCCACCTCATGGACGGCACCGTGCCGCGCTCGCGTCTCGCCGAAGCCACCGCCGCGATCTACCGGCTGGCGGACGAGCGCGGCCTCCACGCCGGCGTGCTCATGCACGCCGGGGACGGGAACCTCCACCCCAAGGTCCTCTTCGACCACGACGACCTGGTGGCGGAGCGGGCGGCGCTCGAGGTGGCGCAGGACATCCTGCGCGTCTGCCTGCGGCTGGGCGGCACCATCTCGGGCGAGCACGGCATCGGGCTCGAGAAGATCTCGCTCATGCGCGAGACCTTCGCCCCCGCCGACCTCGAGGTCATGCGGCGGCTGCGCGGCGCCTTCGACCCGGCGGAGCGCATGAACCCGGGCAAGATCCTGCCCGCCGCGGAAGGGACGGACTCGTGAACGCGCCGCCCGGACCCGAGCGCTACGCCATCGGCGGCGTGGCCCCGCGCGCGGTCTTCCGCCCCGCCACGGCCGCGGAGGCGGCCGAGGCGCTGCGGGCCGCGGCGCGGGACGGCCGCACGGTGGTGCCGTGGGGTGGCGGTGTGGGGCTGGCCGGCGCGACCGCGCCGCCGCGCTACGACCTGGCGCTGGACCTCACCGCGCTCGACGGCATCGTCGCCTACGAACCCGACGACCTCACCCTCACCGCCGCCTGCGGCACGACGCTGGCGGCGCTGCGCGCCGCGACGGCCGCGCACGGCCAGGAGGTGCCGCTCGAGGCGGCGCACGCCGGACGCGCCACGCTCGGTGGCATCCTCGCCGCCAACGCCTCGGGCCCGCGCCGGCTGCGTCTCGGTGCGCCGCGCGACCGCGTGCTCGGCGCGCGCTTCGCCCTGGGCGACGGCACGCTGGCCCGCAGCGGCGGCCGGGTGGTCAAGAACGTCGCCGGCTACGCCCTGCACCGCCTGCTGTGCGGCTCGCGCGGCGGGCTGGGCGTGCTGCTCGAGGCGACGATCAAGCTGGAGCCCGCGCCGGCGCGGCGGCTGGCGCTGGTCTTCGGCACCGACGCGCGGGCCCTGGGCGACGCGGCGCGCTGGGCGGCGCTGCTCGCCCTCGAGCCGGCGGCGCTCACGGTCGTGGGCGACGGCCTCGCGCACGAGCTGCCAGTCGCCTCGCCCACCGACTCCTGCACGCTGGTCGTCGGCCTCGAGGACGACGCGGCGCGCGTGGACCAGCAGGCCGCCGCGCTCGTGCGGATGCTGGGTGAGCCCGATGCGCGCCTCGAGGACGAGGCGGCCGCGGACCTGTGGCAGGCGCTCGCCGACCTGGAGACGCGCGGCCAGCCGCCCGGGGCCGCGGCGCGACTGACCTTCACCGGGGCGCGGCCGGCCGCAGCGCTCGCGCCCCTGCTCGACGCGCCCGGCCCGCGGCCCGCCTGGCTGCTGCACGCGCCCGCCGGGCGGTTGCACGTCTTCCCTGCCGCGGCCACCGTCCCCGATCTGACGGAGCGGCTGTCGCACGCCGGGCTCGTCCTGGTCGAGGCGGCCGGCACCCCGGTACCGCCCGCGCCGCTCCTGCCGCCGCCCGCCGCGGTGCTCGAGCTGCGCGCGCGCATCCGCACCGCGCTCGATCCCGCCGGCACGCTCGCCTTCGGCCCGGCCTGGGAACGGGACGTCTAGACGGGTGGTTGTCGGTCGGACCCGCCCGCTCCTATATTCGCCGCGGCACCGTCGGCCGGCGCGTACGCGAACCGCAGGGCCTCGTGGTCACGTTCACCCGAGCGCGGCCGGGAGCCGCGCGAGGAGCCCGTCATGCACCGAATCGGCCGATGCCCCACCCCGCTTCCCTTCGTCCTCCTGATGCTCCTCGCCGCGCCGTTCGCGCCGGCCGCGGCCGCCCCGGTGTCCCTGCCGGCGGCGTGGCACTACGCCGCACAGCCCGCGCTCTTCGACTACGACCGGAGCGCCCCGCTCGACCTGCAGGTCGGCGACACGCTGGCCGTGCCCGGGGGCGGCGTGACCGTCGAGCGGGTCACCTACGCCAGCCCGGTGGAGGGACGCGTGACCGCCAGCGTCGTCTCCCCCGCGCGGGCCGGCGCCGGGAGGGGCGCCCGCCACGCCGGGATCGTCTTCATGCACTGGGGGCAGGGCGACCGCTCCGAGTTCCTGTGGGAGGCGACGCTGCTGGCCCGCGCCGGCGCGGTGAGCGTGCTGCTCGACGCGCCGTGGGCCCGGCCGGCGCCCTGGACGCAGTACGGCGAGAGCCCGCGCGATCCGGGCGCGACGCGGCGCTCCTACATCCAGAACATCGTGGACCTGCGGCGCGCCGTGGACCTGCTGCTGGCGCGCGGCGACGTGGACCCGGCACGCATCGCCTACGTCGGGCACTCCTACGGCGCCACCCAGGGCGGCGTGCTCGCCGGCGTCGAGCCCCGCATCCGCACCTTCGTGCTGATGGGCGGCCTGCCCAGCGTGATCGACACGACCCTCCGCGGCGCGCCGAAGTACGACGCGTACCTGGCGCTCGTGGATCAGGCGGTGCCGCGCGAGCAGTGGCGAGCCTACTGCGACTCGGTCGGCCCGCTCACCCCGGCGCTCTACGTCGGCCGGGCCACGCCCGCCTCGGTGTTCATGCAGTTCGGCACCGCCGATTCGTGGATCTCGCCCGCCGCGGCGGAGGCCTACTTCGCCGCCGCCGCCCAGCCGAAGACGATGCGGCGCTACGCCTGCTCGCACGAGTTCAACGATCTGGGGGCGCTGGCGGACCGAGCCGAGTGGCTGCACGAGGAGATCGGCATCCGCCCGGTCTGGCCGTTGCTCGAGGACGTCCTCCGGGAGCACCCGGGCGGCCGCTGAGGACGCGCCCCGCTACCGCTGGAACCGGTAGGAGACCTTGAGGAAGGCCGTGTGCCCGGTGGCGCGCGTGCGGCCCGCGAGCCGGTCGGCGTCGCCGTTGTAGCCGAGGTAGAACACCGTGCCGGGGTGCAGCACGTAGCCGACCAGCGCGTCGGCGTCGAGGTGCTCGGCGTCGGTGTCGTACTGCGGATAGAGCCTCACGTAGAGCCGGCGCGTGAACTGCCAGGTGGTCTTGGCCCCCAGCGTCCACACGTCGTAGACCACGCCGCGGCCGTGGTCGCGCGAGAAGCGGTTGCACTCCGCGCCCATCTCGACGGTGAGCCGCGGCGAGGGACGCAGCGTCCCCTCGAGCCGGTACTCCTCGAGCCAGCCGAGGTAGCTCGAGGCGGCGTCCTCGCCGTAGAAGATACCGTCGCCGACGTCCAGCCCGGCCTCCACCGCCAGCGGCTTCCACTGCGAGTTCCCCACCTCCACCTCGAAGCGGTTGCCGAGATGGTCGCGCCCCTGCCAGCGTTCCTGCCAGCGGCCGAACTCGACCCAGACGTTCGTCTGCTTCTGGAACCGCCAGTCCATCATCGGGCCCCACCACCACTCCCGCAGGCGCCCCTCCGGGTCGTGCAGGACGTAGCCCTCGAGGATGGGCTGGACCCAGCGCAGCACAGCGTTCTGCGGGCGGACGTAGAAGCTCCCGCTCGCGCGGCTGCGGCGGAAGTCCACCTGGCTGAGGAAGCCGCTCTCGGCGCGGAAGTCCGGCCCGACGTACTGGTGGATGAGGGTCAGCTCGCGGATGCCGTCGTCGTAGTCCAGCTCGGCGCCGCAGGCGACGTCGTTGCGCTGCGTGCGGACCGTGTTCCAGATGCCGGGCACCCCGGCCGAGTCCCAGTCGGCGAGGCCCCAGGTGTAGGGACGCGCGTGCGTGCGGCTGCCGGCGAGCTGTCCGTGGAAGAACCAGCGGCGCGACAGCCGCAGGTCGGCGTCGAGCGCGTAGACCGCGTTCGTAGCGCTCTCGCTCGACATACCGTTCCACACGCGGTCCGGCTCGGTCGGAATCATGGCTGGCAGGACGGGAGTCCCGTCCGTCTGGTGCAGGGCGACCAGCGCGCCGACGCTCGAGTTCTCGCCGAACTCCCAGGCGGCGCGGCCGAGCTGGAACCAGCCCCGGCCCGACACGCCCTCGTCGGGCCCGCCGCCCACGCCGGCCAGCGAGCCGCCGCCGTCGTCGCGCAGCACCATGGCGCCGACGCGCACGTCCCCGAGCCGGCCGCTGAGCTTGGCGCCGTACGCGGGGTCGGCGATGCGCCGCGTGTAGATGAGGTCGAAGGCGGTGCCGAAGATGTCGGCGCCCTCGAGGAAGAACGGGCGCTTCTCGTCGTAGAAGAGCGGGTAGCGCTGGTTCACGTCGATCTGCAGCGCGTCGGCCTCGACCTGGCTGAAGTCGGGGTTCACCGTGGCGCTCAGCGTCAGCGCCGAGGTGAGCGGCACGCGCGCGTCCACCCCGACGTCGTGGGCGTCGTCGTCCTCCCACGTGCCGTCGTCCGCCCGCCGCGTCGTCCAGGTCGAAGCGGCGTAGGGCTGCAGGTCGAACAGGCCGCCGCCGCGCAGGCCCTCGAGCCCGGTGAGGTCGGCGGCCTGCAGCATGTCGTCGCCGCCGACGGCGGCGCGCACCAGCGGCCAGCTGCCGACCTCGTCGTGCTTGGCGATCTGCCGCCGCACCATGAAGCCCCACGCCCCCGAGCCGCGCTCGGGGAAGCTCAGCGTGCGCAGCGGGATGGCGAACTCGGCGGTCCACTGGTCGGAGCCGCGCGTGACCTCGGCGTCCCAGACGCCGTCCCACTCGGTGCTCACGTCCTCGCCGAGGTAGATCCCGTCCATCTGCACGCCGTAGGGGTTCACGGCGAAGGCGTAGGCGCGGTGGCGGTCCTGGTAGGTGTCGAGCAGGACGCCGGCGAAGTCGAGGTCGAGGATCTGGTCGCGGGGCGCGAGGCTGCCGCGGATGGCGCCGGGGCCGCGGTTGAAGCAGCGGAAGCCGAAGTAGAGGCGCGCGTCGTCGAACAGCACGCGCACCTCGGTGGACTCCGACGGCGCCTCGCCCTCGCGGTCCTCGATCAGGCGCAGCGCGGTGACGACCCCGGCGCGCGACCAGTCGGCCTCGTCGAGCACGCCGTCCACCCGGACGGGGCCGACCGCGCGCACGGCGGCCACGCGCTCGCGCTCGAGCGCGGCGCACGGCGACGCCCAGGCGACCGACGACAGGACCAGCGCGACCAGCAGGGCCCCTCGCATGGCCCGGCAGTCTCCACGCCCGGGCGCCTCCACGCAAGAGCGGGTGCAGCCGGCCGGCTCTCCTGCTAGCCTGCGGGCGTACCGTCCCTTCCGCAGGAGGTCGCCATGTCCTGGACCACGCTGCTCCCGCTCGCCCTGCTGGCCGTCGCCCCCGTCACCCCCGGCGCCCCGCACCATCCGCCGGCGGCAACCCCTCTCGCCCACACCTACTCCATCGTCGCGCGCGACCCGCTCACCGGGGAGATGGGCGCGGCCGTGCAGTCGCACTACTTCTCGGTCGGGCCCGCGGTGCCCTGGGTCGAGTCCGGCGTGGGCGCGGTCTGCACGCAGTCGCTGGTGCTGGTGGACTACGGCCCGAACGGGCTCGACCTGATGCGCGCGGGGCTCACGGCGCAGCAGGCGCTCGACTCGCTGCTCAAGCTCGACGCGCACAACCAGGGCCGGCAGGTGGCCATGGTGGACGCGAAGGGGAACGTCGCCGCCTGGACCGGTCCCGCGTGCATCCCGGAGGCCGGCCACCGGACGGGCGGGCAGTACTCGGTGCAGGCCAACCTCATGGCCAGCGACCAGGTCTGGCCCGCCATGGCGAAGGCCTACGAGAGCAGCACCGGCGACCTGGCGGAGCGGCTGCTCGCCGCGCTCGAGGCGGCCGAGAAGGAGGGTGGCGACATCCGCGGCCGCCAGTCGGCGGCCATCGTGGTGGTGAAGGCGCAGCCGAGCGGCAAGCCGTGGAACGACCGGCGCTTCGACCTGCGCGTCGAGGACAGCGCCGAGCCGCTCGTGGAGCTGCGGCGTCTCGTGGCGCTGCGGCGGGCCTACGAGTTCGAGGACGCGGGCGACAACGCCATCGCCGAGAAGCGCCCCGAGGAGGCGCTGCGCCACTACGAGCAGGCCATGAAGCTGGCGCCCGACGTGGTCGAGCTGGGCTTCTGGGCCGCGGTCTCGATGTACACGAACGACCGCGAGGCCGAGGCGCTGAAGCTGTTCCGCGAGGTGTTCGCGCGCGAGGCGCGCTGGGTGCCGCTGATCGCCCGGCTGCCCAGGGCCGGCCTCTTCCCCGACGACCCGAGGAAGATCGCCGAGGTGCAGGCGCAGGCAGTGAAGGGGGCGAAGTGGTAGGCGCGGCGGCGGTGGCTCGATGAGCATGGGCCTCGGCTCGGGCCCCGGCCTGGGCGGCCACGGGCCGGAGCGCTTCGCCGAGCGGCGCCCCGGCGCCGGCCGCGCGCGCGGCCCGGCCGAGCCCGCACGGAGCGTGCGCTTCTCGCAGG
>JAXDBZ010000245.1:0-2706 GCA_034678345.1 Candidatus Eiseniibacteriota bacterium | reverse complement strand
CGCCGCCAGCGCGTGCCAGGCCCGCAGCGCCTCGCCCACCGACCACGCCTGCGCGATGCAGCCGCGGGGCGTGAACGGCGCGTCGCCGTCGGCGACCTCGGGCAGCGTGCCCACGCCGTGTTCGCCGACGAGCTGGCCCAGCGGCTCGAGGAAGGCCAGCGCCTCCTCGCGCCGCCCGTTCACGCGGGCGTGCGCCAGCGCCCAGTGCGGCAGCAGCCAGGTCCACACCGTGCCCTGGTGGTAGGCGCCGTCGCGCGTGCGCCGGTCGCCCCGGAACGCGCCGCGATAGCGCGAGTCGCACGGCGCCAGGCTGCGCAGCCCGTGCGAGGTCAGCAGCCAGCGGCCGCAGGTGTCGAGCACGGCGCGCTGCTGCTCGGCGGTGAGCGGGCTGGCCGGCAGGGAGACGGCCAGCAGCTGGTTGGGTCGGATCGTCGCGTCGTTCCCGCCCGGTCCGTCGAGCACGTCGAACAGGCAGCCGGTCTCCGGGTTCCAGTAGCGCTGGAACGACATCTCGATCTCGCACATGCGCTTCTCGTGCGCCTCGGCCGGCCGCTTGAGCTTCCCGGCGAACCAGGCCATCGCCGCGCAGGCGTTGTACCAGAGCGCGTTGATCTCGACCGGCTTGCCCTGGCGCGGCGTGACCACCCAGTCGTCCACCCTGGCGTCCATCCAGGTGAGCTGGACGTCCTCGGCCGTCGTGGCGATCAGGCTGTCGTCCGGGTCCATGTGGATGCCGTAGCGCGTGCCGCGCTCGTACCAGGCGCCGATGTCCTCGAGCGTGGGGTACACCTCGGCCAGGAACCTGACGTCCTGCGTGGCCTCGACGTACTCGCGCACCGCCTGGAAGTACCAGAGCGCCGCATCCACGGTGTTGTACGTGGGCGGCTCGCCCTGGTCGGGGAAGCAGTTGGGCAGCATCCCCTGGTCCACGAAGCGGGCGAAGGTCGAGAGGATGGCGCGCGCCAGCTCGGGCCGGCCGGTGGCGAGGGTGAGCCCGGGCAGCGCGATCATCGTGTCGCGGCCCCAGTCGCTGAACCACGGGTAGCCGGCCATGATGCTGCGGCCCTGGGGCTCGCCGGGGATGGGGCGCTCGACCATGAACTGGTCGGCGGCCAGCACCAGCCGCCGCACCCACTCGGGCGCGACGCGCGAGGCCTTCGGCTGCGCACGGCGCCACTCGTCGAGCAGGCCCTTCTCGTGCGCCCGCCGGCGCTGCAGCGCGAAGGCCCGCGCCAGCGGCGTGCCGGCGTCGCGGCCGGCGCTCTTGCGCGTGCTGGCGGTGACGACCAGGGTCTCGCCCGGGGCGAGCGTGGCGAGGATCTCGGCGGCGCAGAGGTGGTCCTCGACGCAGTCGAGGCCGCGGTCGGCCTCCTCGGCGAGGTGGAAGCGCCGGTACCACTCGTGCATCGGGCGCACCTCGGCGCCCGGGGCGAACAACCACAGCGGGGTCGCGCCGTCCCAGGCCTCGACGCACACGCCGCCGGCGCCGGGCTCGACCAGCGCCGTCCACGAGCCCTCGCCGGTGGTGGCGTGGGCGTCGCGGTGGTTCACCAGGGCGCGCAGGCGCAGGCGCAGCGGCGCGCTCGCCGCCGCCAGCCGGTACTCAACGAAGGTGGTGTTCTCGCCCTGCTCCATCCACACGCGCTTCTCGAGGCGCGTCGCGCCGATCGCCCAGGTCCACACCGGCACCGTCTCGTCGAGCCGGAACGACTCGAGGTGCATGTGCCCGGCCGGGGAGACGGAGCCGCCCGCCCAGCGGTTGGCGTCGAGGTCCACCCAGGCCCCGTCCAGCTCGAGGCTCTCGGCCAGCTTGGCCAGCAGCAGCGTGCGGCCCACCGGCGGCTTGAGCGAGGCGACGAGCAGCCCGTGATAGCGCCGCGTCAGCACGCCGCTGGCCGTGCCGGAGGCGTAGCCGCCGATGCCGTTCGTCACCAGCCATTCCAGGCGGTCCGCGGCACCCAGTTCGCCGAGCCGGTCCCGTCCGTAGGTCAGATCGCTCATGTTCCCCTCCCTGTGGTCGTCAGCGGCCGGCGGGGATCGCGGACTGGCCGCCGCGGGCCGCCGGGCACGGGGGCCGGCGGGACGGCGGCCGCGGTCGCGGGGTCCGGCGACGGCGGCGCTCAGAGTCCATCGGTGCGCGCGGCGGGGGACCGGGTGGGTGCCCGCCGGCCGCGGCGGGTCGTGATCGGGCGCATCCTACCGCGCCGCCGCCGCGGATGCTACCCGCGCCGTTGACACCGTCGCCCGTGCTGGTTAGCGTCCGTCCACCATGAGCGAACCCACCCTGCCCGTCACGAACACCGGCTGGATCGAGGTCATCGTCGGCAGCATGTACAGCGGCAAGACGGAGGAGCTCATCCGCCGCCTGCGCCGCGCCCAGATCGCCCGCCAGAAGGTGGCGATCTTCAAGCCGGCGCTCGACGACCGCTTCGGGCGCGACCACATCGTGTCGCACTCCGAGCTGCGCATCCCCTCGCGCGCGGTGCGCACCGCGAAGGACGTGCTCCGCTTCGCCCACGAGGCCCAGGTCATCGGCATCGACGAGGGCCAGTTCCTCGGCCCCGACCTGGTCAAGGTCTGCGAACGCCTCGCCCGGCGCGGCAAGCGCGTCATCGTCGCCGGACTGGACCAGGACTACCGCGGCCGGCCGTTCGAGCCGATGCCGCAGCTGCTCGCCATCGCCGAGTACATCACCAAGACGCTCGC
>JAXDBZ010000244.1:0-10104 GCA_034678345.1 Candidatus Eiseniibacteriota bacterium | reverse complement strand
GTGCTGCCGGTGGTCATCTCCGGGCGGCCCTCGGCGGCGGTCGAGGGGCGGATGAAGGACCTCGGCATCGAGTGCTACCTCGACATCAGGGACAAGGTGGCGGTGGCGGAGCGGGTGCTGGCCCGCGAGCGCGCCACCTGGGCCGACTGCGCGATGCTGGGCGACGACCTGCCGGACGTGCCGCTGATGCGGCGGGTCGGCTGGGCCATCGCCGTGGCCGACGCGCAGCCCGAGGTGCTGGCCCGCGCCCACACGGTGACGCGGCGCGGCGGCGGGCGCGGCGCGGCGCGCGAGGCGGTGGAGGCGATCCTGCGGCACAACGGCACTTGGGAACGGGTGCTGCGCCGCTACGAGGCGGACAAATGACGCGTGATCCCCTGGAGCTGGCGCGCGAGGTCGTGCGCGGCGAGGCCGCCGCGGTGGCGGCGCTGGAGGCGAGGCTCGGCGAGTCCTTCGTGCGGGCGGTGGCGACGCTGCAGGACTGCGGCGGCAAGGTCGTGGTCTCCGGCGTGGGCAAGTCGGGCCTGCTCGCCCACAAGCTGGCGGCCACCCTCACCAGCACCGGCACCCCGGCGATCTTCCTGCACCCGGCCGACGCCCTGCACGGCGACGCCGGCCTGTTCGTGCCCGGCGACGTGGCGCTCTTCCTGTCCAAGAGCGGCGCCAGCGACGAGTTGCTCGCCCTGCTGCCCTACCTCGAGCGCCACGGCATCCCGCTGGTGAGCATCGTGGCCACGCCCGGCTCGGCGCTCGAGCGCAAGAGCACCGCCTGCATCGTCACCGGCCCGGTGCGGGAGGTCTGCCCCATGGACCTGGCGCCCACCACCAGCATCACCGTGGCGCAGGTGGTGGGGGACTGCCTGGCGGTGGCGCTGCTCCAGCGGCGCGGCTTCCAGGCCGACGACTTCCGCTTCCTGCACCCCGGTGGCGTCATCGGCCGCGCCGCGGCCCGCCGGGTCGAGGAGCTGATGCACGAGGGCGACGAGCTGCCCCGCGTCGGCGAGGGCACCGCCCTGCGCGACGTCATCCTCGAGATCATGGACAAGCGTCTCGGCATGACCACGGTGGTGGACGGCGCCGGCACGCTGGTCGGGGTCGTCACCGACGGCGACTTCAAGCGCATCCTGGTGAAGCACCCCGATCCGTGGGACCTGACCGCCGGCGCGGTCATGACGCGCGAGCCCACCACCATCGCCCGCGACGCGCTGGTGGCGGCGGCGGTGCGCCGGATGGAGGAGCGCCCGGCCGGCCCCATCACGTCGCTCGTGGTGGTGGACGAGGACCGCGTGCCGGTCGGCGTGCTGCACTTGCACGACTGCCTGCGTGCGGGACGATAGGCCGCGGCAACGAGCGGCCGGGGCGTCAAGTCGGGGACGTCGCGGACCGATAACCCCTTCGGCGATTAACGAGGTGGCGCGCTGGCACTTGTCGTGCTTGCGACCCGGCACCCCCTTTGTTAGCGTGGGCTCCGAGCGATGAACCGGACGTTCTCCGACTTCCGCGGACGCGTGTCGTCACGCCATGGCGGCCTCCACCGGGGGGCCGTCCTCCTCGCCGTGCTGGCGCTGGCGCTCGTCGCGGCCGCCGGCTGCGGCACGGACCGCGCCGCCTCGCCCTCGGCCTCCTCGGGCGAGCTGCCCGACCAGGAGGTGAGCGACTTCGTGCTCACCGAAACCGACCAGGGCATGCCGGTCTGGAAGCTCTACGCGCGCTACGCCGCCACCTACAACGCCCGCAACGTCATCGTCGCGCGGTCGGTGCGGGTGGACTTCTACGACGAGCGGGGCACCCAGTCCTCCGAGCTGACGGCGCGGGAGGGGGAGATCCAGTTGCAGACCCGCGACATGACCGCCCGCGGCAACGTGGTCCTGCAGACGCGCGAGGGCACGCGCATGTCCACCGAGGAGATGCGCTTCCTGAACCGGCAGCAGCTCATCGTCTCGCCCATCGAGCAGATCGTGCGGGTCGAGCGGGCCGGCGACGTGCTGACCGGGTACGGGTTCCAGAGCGACCCGGACCTCAAGCAGTTCGAGTTCAAGCGCAAGGTGCAGGCGACGGTGCGGACCCGCTCCGGCGGCGACATCGTCACCCGGCCCGGCGGCACGCCGTGAGCGCGGACGACGTCCGGCCGGCGGGCCCGGCGGCCATGCCGGGCGACGATCCGGCCGACGGGCTCGTGGCGCGCGGCATCGAGCGCTACTACGGGCGCTGGCGCGTGGTGGACGACGTCACCTTCCACGTGCGCCGCGGCGAGGTGGTGGGGCTGCTCGGACCGAACGGCGCCGGCAAGACCACGTCCTTCTACATGATCGTGGGCTTGCTCCGGCCCAGCCGGGGGCGCATCCTGCTCGAAGGTCGCGACATCACCGGCGAGCCGGTGTACCGGCGGGCGCGGCTCGGCCTCGGCTACCTGGCGCAGGAGCCGAGCATCTTCCGGCGCCTGTCGGTGAGCGACAACGTGATGGCCGTGCTGGAGACCATGCCCCTGTCGAAGGCGGCGCGCGTGGCGCGGCTGCAGCAGCTGCTCGAAGACCTCAACCTCACCCACCTGGCCGGCCGCACGGCCAACAAGCTGTCCGGCGGCGAACGCCGCCGCGTGGAGATCACGCGGGCGCTGGCGCGCCAGCCGTCCTACATGCTGCTCGACGAGCCCTTCGTGGGCATCGACCCCATCGCCGTGGCCGAGATCCAGGACATCGTCGGACGCCTGCGGCAGCGCGGCCTGGGGGTGCTCATCACCGACCACAACGTGCGCGAGACGCTGCGCATCACCGACCGCGCCTACATCATGTACGAGGGCCGGATCCTGCTGCAGGGGACCTCCGAGGAGCTGGCCCGGGACGCGCGGGCGCGCGAGATCTACCTGGGCGAGAAGTTCAGTCTCTGATCGAGGCCCCCGGCCGATGGAGTCCACGACACCATGGAAATGAAACCCTCGCTGAACCTGAGCCTCCGGCCGGCCCTCATCATGACGCCCCGCCTGCAGCAGGCGCTCAAGCTGCTGCAGGTGCCGACGCTCGAGCTCCAGCAGATCCTCAAGCAGGAGATGATCCAGAACCCGCTGCTCGAGGAGGTGGACGAGGTCACCGAGAGCGAGGACCTGGCCAAGGAGGACTCGCCCGAGGAGAAGGCCAACGAGGAGGCCGAGGACCCGACCGAGGAGGACCCGATCGACTGGTCGGAGTACATGCAGGACGGGGCGCTCGACCGCGTCTACGTCCCGCCGCAGGAGACCTCGGTCGAGTTCCTGGAGAAGGTGCCGGTCACGCGCACCACCCTGGCGGAGAGCCTGCTCGAACAGCTGCACTTCCTCGAGCTGTCGCCGCGGGACCTGGTGCTGGCCGAGTTCCTGGTCGGCTCGCTCGACGATCGCGGCTGGCTGGCGACCCCGCTCGAGGAGGTGGCGCAGGCCACCGGCGAGCCGCTCGAGCGCTGCGAGAGCGTGCTGCGGGTGATCCAGGCGCTCGAGCCGGTGGGGGTGGGGGCGCGCGACCTGCGCGAGTGCCTGCTCATCCAGCTCGAGGCGCGCCACGAGCGCGACACGCTGCCGTGGAAGCTGATCCACGACCAGTTCGACAACCTGGTGAACCGGCGCTTCCCCGAGATCGCCCGCCAGCTCAAGGTCTCGCCCGAGGAGGTGCAGGCGGCGGCGGACGCCATCGCCCTGCTGAACCCCAAGCCCGGGCTCGAGGTCTCGACCGAGGACCCCAAGTACGTGGTCCCCGATCTGGTGGTCGAGCGGGTGGACGACGAGTACCTGGTCATGCTGAACGACCGGCACCTGCCGCGCCTGCGCATCTCCTCGGCCTACGAGGGGATGATGCGCGACAAGAAGAAGTCCGAGTGCACGGCGGGCGAGGTCAAGACGCGCGAGTACATCCAGGGCAAGCTGAACTCGGCGCGCTGGCTGATCCAGACCATCGAGCAGCGCCGCCGCACGATGATCAAGGTGATGAACTGCATCATCCGCGAGCAGCGGGAGTTCTTCGACAAGGGCATCGCCTTCCTGCGGCCGCTCACCCTGCAGCAGGTGGCGCGCCAGATCGACATGCACGAGTCCACGGTGAGCCGCGTGTGCAGCGGCAAGTACGTGCAGACGCCGCGCGGCGTGTTCGAACTCAAGTTCTTCTTCTCGAGCGGGCTGGAGACCGACGACGGCGAGGACGTGTCGGCCCGGACCGCCCGCGACATCATCAAGACCCTCATCGACGAGGAGGACAAGAAGGAGCCCCTGTCCGACCAGCGCATCGCCGAGCTCCTGCACGAGAAGGGGCTGCGCATCGCGCGGCGGACGGTGGCCAAGTACCGGGAGCAGCTCAGCATCCTGCCGGCGCGGTTCCGCCGGCGCGTCTGACGTGGTCCTGGCCCGAAGGGGAACACCCCATGCAGATCAGCACGACCGCACGTCATTGCGAGCTCGATGCCACGGTCCGCACGTTCGCGCAGCAGCGCCTGGAGAGGTTCGAACGCTTCGCCCGTGACATCCTCGAGGCCCGCCTCACCGTCACGGCCGAGAAGTTCCGCCACACGGCGGAGATCACCCTGCGCCTGAAGCACCACGAGATGGCCAGCCGCGAGCAGGCCGACACCCCCCACGCCGCCATCGAGCTGGCCGCGCAGCGGCTGGAGCAGCAGCTACGCCGGCTCAAGGACCGGCGCACCGAGCACAAGCGTCCCGGCCGCGGGCCGGCGGCCCTGCCCGACGACGGCGAGCCCGCCGAGGCCGGGTTCGACGACGAGCCGGACCTCCGCTCCGGCACGGAGGCTTAGACCCGCCGTGGACGCGATCAGCCCCGCCCGCCTGTACGAGGACCAGAAGGAGGAGCTCCACCTCGAGCTCCTCAGCTCCTCGCTCGCCTCCCGGCGCGAGATCACGGTGAGCGACGTGAACCGCCCGGGGATGGCCCTCATGGGCTTCGTCGAGAACTTCCTGCCCGAGCGCATCCAGATCATGGCGCAGACCGAGCTGGCCTACCTGGCGACGCTGCCGGAGGCGGCGCTGCACGAGGCGCTGGACCGCGTGTTCTCGTTCTCGATGCCTCTGATCGTCGTGTGCAAGGGCCTGCAGCCGCCGCCCTACATGCTGCAGCGCGCGGACGAGTGCCAAGTCCCGGTCCTGCGCACGAACGAGAGCACGACCCCGTTCGTGCACCTGCTCACCAGCTACCTCGACCACATGCTCGCCCCGACCGCCACCGTCCACGCCTCGCTGGTGGACGTGTACGGCTGCGGGCTGCTGTTCACCGGCCAGAGCGGCATCGGCAAGTCGGAGACCGCGCTCGATCTGGTCGAGCGCGGCCACCGGCTGGTGGCCGACGACGTCGTCACGCTGACCCGGCGCCAGGGCGACGTGATCGTCGGCAGCGGCAACCAGCTCCTGCGCCACCACATGGAGATCCGCGGGCTGGGCATCATCGACGTGCAGTCCATCTTCGGCATCCGCTCGATCCGGCTGCAGAAGCGGGTCGAGGTCGAGGTGCACCTGAAGCGGTGGTCGAACGAGGAGAGCTACGAGCGCGTCGGCCTCGACGAGCTGCACACCGAGTTCCTGGGCGTTCCCATCCGGCGGGTCGAGGTGCCCATCTTCCCGGGCAAGAACATCACCGTGATCGCCGAGGTGGTGGCGCTCAACTACCTGGTCAAGGTGTACGGCGGCTACTCGCCCGCCGAGCGCCTCAACCGGCACCTGATCGAGCACATGAAGCGCAAGAGCGCCGCGCACTCCTGGGTGCGCGACGACACCGAGTGAGCCGCATCCCCGCGCTGCTCGTGACCCACGTGGACCTGGGCGCGGCGCTGGTGGCCGCCGCCGAGCAGATCTACGGTCCCTTCGAGGACGTCGGCGTGCTGTCGAACACCGGCCTGGCGCGCGCCGACCTCGAGCGGCTCATCCGCGAGCGGGTGGCCGCCTGGTCGCACGGCGGCCTGGTGCTCACCGACTTCCCCGGCGGCTCGTGCCAGCAGTGCGGCCTGCTCGCCGGGCGCGGGCACGACGAGATCATCGTCATCTCGGGCATCAACCTGCCGGGCCTGCTCGACTACCTCCACAACCGCGAGCGCTACCCGGTCGGCGAGCTGGCGGAACGTCTCATGGCGAAGGCGCGGGACAGCGTCCGCGTCCAGAGGCCGCCGCAGGCATGAGCTGGCAGAACCAGCGCGTGGACGACCGGCTCATCCACGGGCAGGTCGTGGTCGCCTGGGGCGGCGCGCTCCGCTTCGCCCGGCTCTACGTCGTGGACGACCAGGTGGCGGCGACGCCGTGGGAGCGGGACCTGCTGGCCGACGCGGCGCCCGGCGTCGGGGTGCGCATCCTGACGGTGGCCGAGGCGGCCGCGGCGTGGCCGGCGGAGCAGGCCGCGGCCGGCGGTGCCATGCTGCTGGTGCGCGACCTGCGCACGGCGCGCGCCCTGGTCGAGGCGGGGGCGGCGGTGCCGCGCTTCACGCTGGGCGGCCTGCACTACGCGCCCGGCAAGACGAAGGTCGCCGAGTACATCTACCTGGACGAGGCCGACCGCGCCGACGCCCGCGCCCTGCTGGCGCGGGGCGTCGAGCTGCTGGTGCAGGACGTGCCGGCCGCCCGTCCCCAGGCCCTGGCGGCCCTGGATCCCGGCGTCGCGCCGTGAGCTGGCACGTCCTCGCCACCGTCCTGCTCGGCGGCCTGGCCGCGCTGGACGCCACGCCGGTGGCGCAGACCATGCTCTCGCAGCCCCTGGTGACCGCCACGCTGCTCGGCGCGATCTGGGGCGACTGGCGGGTCGCGCTGGAGGTCGGCGTCGTCCTGCAGCTGCTGGCGGCCAGCACGCTGCCCATCGGCTCGCGCGCCCCCGAGGACTACGCCACCGGCGGGGTGGTGGGCGCCGGGGTGGCGCTGCTCGCCGCGGCGCAGCACCCGTTCCTCATGGTGCAGGAGTCCGCGGCCCTGGTCGGCGTCTTCGCCGGGGTCGTGACGGCCATCCTCGGCGTGCCCCTGGTCAAGTGGCAGCGCCGCCGCAACGAAGGCCTGAGCCGCTGGTGCGAGGACGAGGTGCGGCGCGGCCACGAGGGCGCGGTCGGCAGCGCGCAGCGCGCCGGCGTTGTCCTCGCTTTCGGGGTCGGTGTAGGGTACTCGGCCATCTGCCTGGCGTTGGGTGCCTGGCTGCTCGGGCCGCTGGTGGCGGGACACTCGCTGCGGCTGGCCCGGGCCTGGGCCCTGGCGCAACCGCTGTGGATCGGGCTGGGGCTCGCGCAGATCGTGCAGGCGTTCGTCCGGCAGCGGGTGAGCCGGGTGGTGGGCTACCTGGCGGCGGTGGCGGTGGCGTGGTTCCTCCTCATCGTGACGGGGCACTGATGGACGGGCTCAGACGCGGCGACCTGTGGCGGATGGCGTGGCGCACGCTGCTGCTGCAGGCCAGCTTCAACTACGAGCGCCAGCAGGGGCTGGGCTGGGCGTGGGCGCTCCAGCCCGCCCTCGAGCGGCTCCATGCCGACCCCGAGCGGCGCCGCGAGCGGCTGGCCGCGCACACCGCCTACTTCAACACCCAGCCGACCCTGGCCTCGCTGGCCCTGGGCGCCGTGGCCCGTCTCGAGGAGCAGCGCGCCGCCGGTGCCGGCCCGGACGACGAGGCCATGACCCGCGTCAAGGGCGTGCTGGGCGCCGCTCTGGCCGCGCTCGGCGACCGGCTCTACTGGTTCACGCTGCGCCCCTTCGTCGCCTGTCTCGGGGTGCTCATGGTGCTGGCCGGCTCCTGGCTGGGGGCGGTCGCGCTGTGGGTGTGCTACAACCTGTTCCACCTCGGGGTGCGCTTCCTCGGCGTCTTCTGGGGCTACCGCGCGGGGACGGCGGTGCTGGAGCCGCGGCTGCGCGGCCGCTTCGAGCGGCTCACCGAGGTGCTGGCGGTGACCGGGGCCGTGCTGGCCGGGGTGACGACCGCCTGGCTGCTGGCGCCGGCCGGCCAGCCGCGGCCGCTGGTCTTCGAGGCCGTGCTGGTGGCGGGTCTGGGCCTGGGTTTCGTCGTCGGACTGAAGCCGCGCCCCTCGCTGGCCGAGTGGGCGCTGGGGGCCGGCGTGCTGTGCGTGGTCGCCGCGTGGTTCCGATGAGCGGCGACGGAGCGGCGGAAGGGGCGGGCGTGGTCGAGGCCGAGCTGCTCATCCGCAACCAGCTGGGGCTGCACGCGCGGGCCTGCGCGCTGTTCGTGAAGACCGCCGCGCGCTTCGCGGCGGACGTCTTCGTGCGGCGCGACGACCTCGAGGTGAACGGCAAGAGCATCATGGGCGTGATGATGCTGGCGGCCGAGGAGGGCAGCACGATCCGCGTGCGCACCCAGGGCCGCGACGCCGAGCAGGCCCTGGCGGCGCTGCGCGACCTGGTGGACGGCAAGTTCGGGGGGGAGCCATGAAACACAGCGGGATCGCCGCCTCGCCGGGCGTCGGCGTGGCCCCCATCTACCGCCACGAGCAGGAAGAGCTGGCGGTGCGCGACACGGCACTCCCGGCCAAGGCCGTGGACACCGAGGTGGGGCGATTCCAGGCGGCCCTGGCGGCGTCGCGGGCCGACCTGCTCAGCATCCGCGACCGCATCTCGCGCGAGCTGAGCGAGGCGGAGGCCGAGATCTACGGCGCCCACCTGCTCATCCTCGACGACCCGGACCTGCTGCGCGCGGTCGAGAAGGGCATCCGCAAGGGGCGCCGCAACGCCGCCTGGGTGTTCCGCGCCCACATGGCCAGCGTCGCCGCGACCCTCGCCGGCGCCGGCTCCGAACACCTGCGCGAGCGGCAGGCCGACGTGCTCGACGTCGAGCGCCGCGTGCTGCGCCACCTGCTCGGTACCGGGCACCGCGGTCCGGCCGGGCCCGACCACCCCTTCGTGCTGGTGGCGCACGACCTGGCCCCGAGCGAGGTGGCGCTGCTGGACCGCGAGCGGGTCGTCGGCCTGGTGACCGAGGTCGGCTCGCGCTCCTCGCACTGCGCCATCGTCGCGCGGGGCCGCGGCATCCCGGCGGTCGTCTCGTGCCGGGGCATCATGCAGCACACCAGCGACGGCATGGTGGGGGCGGTGGACGGCTTCCTCGGCACGGTGGAGACCGAACCCGACGCCGAGACCCGGGCCTTCTTCGCGGCGCGGCGCAAGCGCATCGAGGAGGAGGACCGCTCGCTCCTGATCATCCAGGACCAGCCGGCGGTGACGAAGGACGGCCACGCCATCGACCTCGGGGCCAACCTCGAGCTGCCGGGCGAGGCCGAGCGCGCGCTCAGCGTCGGCGCGGGCAGCATCGGGCTGTTCCGCACCGAGTTCTTCTACCTCGGCCGGCTCGAGCTGCCGGGCGAGGAGGAGCAGTACCAGGCCTACCGCGGCGTGGTCGAGCGCATGAACCCGCGGCCGGTGCTGTTCCGCACCATGGACGTGGGCGGCGACAAGGTCGCCTCGTACCTCGGCACCACGCACGAGAGCAACCCCTTCCTCGGGCGCCGCGGCATCCGCCTGTCGCTCGAGTTCCCCGACGTCTTCCGCACCCAGCTGCGGTCCATCTACCGAGCCAGCGCGCACGGCCGGGTCCGGGTCATGTTCCCGATGGTCTCGAGCCTGACCGAGCTGCGCAGCGCCCAGGCCATCTGCCGCGAGGTGCGCGACGACCTGGCCGCCGCCGGCGTGCCCCACGACGGCGGGCTCGAGATCGGGCTCATGATCGAGACGCCGAGCGCGGTGTGGATGGCGGACGCCCTGGCGCGCGAGGCGCAGTTCTTCTCGATCGGCACGAACGACCTGACCCAGTACACGCTGGCGATGGACCGCGGCAACGAGCGCCTGGCCCGCCTCTACGAGCCACTCGACCCCGCCATCCTGCGCAGCATCCGCCACACCGTGGCGGCGGGGCACGCCGCCGGCCGCTGGGTCGGCGTGTGCGGCGAGATGGCCGGCGACCCGGAGATCGCCGTCCTGCTCGTCGGGCTGGACCTCGACGAGCTCTCGGTGGCCTGCTTCGACCTGCCGCGCGTCAAGTCGGCGATCCGCAGCGTCACCTACGCGGGGGCGAAGGCGCTGGCCGCGGAGGCGCTCGAGCAGCCGACGGCCGACGCGGTGAAGGAGGTGCTGCGGCGGCACTGCCAGAAGCTGCTGCCGCGCAACCA
>JAXDBZ010000243.1:0-3652 GCA_034678345.1 Candidatus Eiseniibacteriota bacterium | reverse complement strand
GGCACGGCCGGCCTGGTGCGGCTGGAATTGGGCAACCTGCTCGGTACGGGGCGGGCGGCGACGCTGCGCTGGGAGTCGCCGGGCCGGCGGCGCTCCGACTTCGAGACGCACTACACGGAGCCCTTCGTGCTCGGCCTGCCGCTGCGGCTCGAGGGCGTGCTGGCGCAGCAGGTGCGCGACTCGACCTACACGCGCACGCGCTGGGGCGGCACGGCGCGCTTCACCCTCGGGGCGCAGGAGCGGCTCGAGGCCGGCTACGAGCAGCAGCGCGTCGTCCAGGAGGCCGGCACGGTGGAGCGGGCTGAGATCCAGAGCACGGTGTTCGCGCTCGAGCGCATCGCGCTCGACGAGCCGGCGGCGCCGCGACGCGGCACGCGCACGCGGCTCGAGGCGGCGCAGTCCTTCAAGCGCGAGGTGCTGCGGCCGCAGGGCGAGCGCAGCGCGCGCTCCTCGGCGGTGCGGCTGGCGGCGGAGTGGCACCGGCCGCTGGGGCGCGGTGCCGGGCTGACGGCGGAGATCGCCGGCGCCGGGCGCTTCAGCTCGGAGCGCGTGCTGCCGCTCTACGACCGCTATCCGCTGGGCGGGGCGGCGAGCCTGCGCGGTCACGACGAGGAGGCCTTCCTCGTGGACCGCTATCTGCTGGCGCGGCTGGAGTGGCGCTGGTTCCTCGGCGCGACGGGCCAGCGGGTCTTCCTCTTCTGGGACCACGCCGCGATGCGCACGCGGCTCGCCCTGGCCGGGGGCGGCGACCGCCTCGAGGAGCTGCAGCGGGACGGGTTGGGCTTCGGCCTGCGGCTGGAGACGGCGGGGGGCCTGGTGGGCGTGGACTACGGTCTCGCGCCGGGCCGGGGCGTGCTCGAGGGCAAGATCCACCTGCGGCTGGTGTCGAGCTTCTAGCCCGGGCCGGCGGCGCCGCCCCGGACCCCGCGTGCGTCCGGCGGCGATCCATGGATAATGCGCCGGAAGGGAGGGGGAGGCGTGTCGCTGGTTCGCAGGGTGGAGGCGCTGCTGGCGCCGGGAGGGGAGCTGGCGCGGCGCTGGCCGCGCTACGAGGAGCGGACGGTCCAGCACCGGCTGGCGGCGGACATCGCGGGGGTGGTTGAGCGCGGCGGGACGCTGCTGGCCGAGGCGCCGACCGGTGTCGGCAAGTCGCTGGCCTACCTGCTGCCGGCCGTGCTCCACGCCGCCGGGGGACATGGTCGCGTCGTGGTGGCGACCTGCACGCGCTCGCTGCAGGACCAGCTCTACGAACGCGACCTGCCGGCGCTGCTCGAGGCCCTCGACCTGCGCCTGGCCTGCGCCCGGCTGAAGGGCAAGCAGAACTACCTCTGCCCGCGGGCCCTGCTCCAGGAGAGCGGAGCCGGCGCCGAGGAGGAGGAGACCCTCGAGGAGTTGCGCCGCTGGGCGGCCGCGGACGAGGAGGGCGATCTCGACCGTTTCCCGGCGCCGGATCCCGAGGCGATGCGGCGGCTGCGCGGGCGGCTCGGCGCCGATCCGCACGCCTGCACGATGCTCACCTGTCGGCGGGGCCGCGAGTGCTACTGGGTGCGGGCCCGCCGCGTGGCGGCGCAGGCGCGCGTCGTGATCGTGAACCACGCGCTGCTCGGGCTGTCGGGCGAGGTGGACGGGCTGCTGCCCGACTTCGACGTGCTGATCGTGGACGAGGCGCACCGCCTCGAGGGCGTGCTGCTCGGCCAGCTGGAGGTGTCGGTGTCCCGCCACCGCATCGAGGAGGCGCTGCGCCTGCTCGGCACCGGGCGCGGGCGCGGGCGCGGAGCGGCCGGGCTGCTGGCGCGGGTGCGCGGCTTCGCGCTGCCGCTCTTCGGCGTCCGGGGCACGGGGGCGCAGGGCGAGCGCGAGGAGCTGGACGCGCTGGGCCGGCGGGTGACCCAGGCGCGCCACGACGCCGACCGCCTGTTCGAGGCCCTCTCGCCGCGCGGCGAGAGGCACGCGGTCTACGGCGCGCGCGAGCGCTACCGCTCGGCGCTCGAGCTGCTCGGCCGCGACCTCGAGCCGCTCGAGGCGGTGCTGTCGCACTGCGACCGCTTTGCGCGCGCGCTCCACCGGCTGGCGGAGGGCGTGGACGGGCTCGGCGGCGGCCCGGCCGCCGAGGAGCTGGTCGGCGAACTGGAGCAGGTCGCCGGGCGCTTCGCCGCGCTGGGAGCCGACCTCGACCACCTCGCCGAGGCCGCGGACCGCGACTGGGTGTACTGGCGCAGCGCCAGCGGCCGCGGCGTCGAGCTGCGCGGGATGCCGGTGAGCGTGGGCGAGCACGCGCGGCGGCTGGTGATCGGACGGGCGCGCGCCGCCGTTCTCACCTCGGCGACGCTGTCGAGCGGCGGCGACTTCGGTTTCCTGGCCGAGCGCCTCGGACTGGGGCACGCTTGGGGCGTGCCCTACGAGACCGCCTCGTACCCGTCGCCGTTCCCGCTCGAGCGGCAGATGCGCGTGCTCGTCTACGAGGGGGACGGGGACGAGGCCGTGGCGGTGAGCGACGTGGTCCGCGAGCTGGCGCGGGCGACCGGCCGCAACCAGCTCGTGCTGTTCACGGCGCACGAGCGCCTGCGCCGCGCCCGCGAGCGACTGCTGGGCCGCCATGGCAGCGCCCGGCCGCTGCTGGCGCAGGAATGGGACGGCCCCGCCAGCCTGCTGGCCGAGCGCTTCCGGCTCGAGCGCGGCGCCGTCTTGCTCGGGGTCCAGAGCCTGTGGGAAGGTGTGGACTTCCCGGGCGAGGCGCTCGAGATCCTCGTGGTCGCGAAGCTGCCGTTCTCCGTGCCCGACGAGCCGCTGGTCGAGGCGCGGGGGGAGCGGCTGCGCGAGCAGGGCCTCGAGCCGTTCCAGCACGACGCGCTGCCCGAGGCGGTGCTGCGCTTCCGGCAGGGGGTGGGTCGGCTGATCCGCCGCGGCGACGATCGCGGGGTCCTGGTGGTCTGCGATCCGCGGCTGGTCAGGGCCTCCTACCGGCGCGCCTTCCTCGCGTCGCTGCCGGTCGTGCCGGAGAGCAGTCGGGACGCGCGCGCGCTGGCGGCGGAGGCGGCGCGCTTCCTCGGCGTCGGGACGGAGGCTCCCCCCGGGGAGCCGTCGGACGAGCAGCCATGACCCCGCCGGGCCTTCCCGCCCGGCCTCGAGGAGGTAGCGAAGCGATGGAAGCGAAGGTCGGGCCCCGCGTGGTGCGCGCCGCCCGCGGCACCGCTCTCTCCTGCAAGGGATGGGCGCAGGAGGCCGCGCTGCGCATGCTGATGAACAACCTCGACCCCGAGGTGGCCGAGCGACCCGAGGAGCTCGTCGTCTACGGCGGCCGCGGCAAGGCGGCCCGCTCGTGGGAGGCGTACGAGCGCATCGTCGCCGCGCTCACCGTGCTCGAGGGCGACGAGACCCTGCTCGTGCAGTCGGGCAAGCCGGTGGGCGTGTTCCGCACCCATCCGGGCGCGCCGCGGGTGCTCATCGCCAACTCGCTGCTGGTGCCGCGCTGGGCCACCTGGGAGCACTTCTGGGAGCTCGAGGGCAAGGGCCTGATGATGTACGGGCAGATGACCGCGGGCAGCTGGATCTACATCGGCAGCCAGGGCATCGTGCAGGGCACCTACGAGACCTTCGTCGAGATGGGCCGCCAGCACTACGGCGGCGACCTCAGCGGCAAGTGGATCCTCAC
>JAXDBZ010000242.1:0-32543 GCA_034678345.1 Candidatus Eiseniibacteriota bacterium | reverse complement strand
CGCCCCTCCTGGCCGTCATAGCACTCGCCATCCGCCTCGACTCGCCCGGCCCGGCGCTGTTCCGGCAGCGGCGCGTGGGCCGGGGCTCGCGCGAGTTCACCATCTTCAAGTTCCGCACGATGCAGGTGGGCACGCCCGACCTGGCCTCCCACCTCGTGGGGCCGGGCTCGCAGCGGGTCACGCGGGTGGGGCGCCTGCTGCGGCGCACGAGCTTGGACGAGCTGCCGCAGCTGCTGAACGTGCTGGGCGGCTCGATGGCGCTGGTGGGACCGCGGCCCGCCCTGCACAACCAGGACGACCTCATCGCCCAGCGGCAGCAGGCCGGCGTGGACGCGCTGCGGCCGGGCGTGACCGGCTGGGCGCAGATCCACGGCCGCGACGACATCCCGCTGGACCTCAAGGTGGCCTACGACCGCTGGTACCTCGAGCACCAGTCGCCGTGGCTCGACCTGTGGATCGTGCTGCGCACGCCCTTCATCCTGTTCTCCTCGCGGGGGGTCTACTGATGGCGGCGCCGCTACAGCTCCCCGCGGCGGCCGCGCCGCGGACCGGCCTGGGACGGGCGGGCGCGGCCGCGGGGTTCGCCCTGGGCGCGCTCCTGCTGGGCCTCGTCTACCGGCGCACCGCCGTCGCCCTGTGGACGATCTGGACCACGAACGACAACTACTCGCACGGTCCGCTCGTGCCGCTCGTCTCGCTGGGCCTGATCGTCCTGCGCCGCGACGCGCTGCGCGCGCTCCCGCGGCGCGGCGACGCCCGCGGGCTGGCGCTGGTGGCGCTGGCCTGCCTCCTGCAGGTGACGGGGCTGCGCGCCGACGTCCTGGCGCTGCAGGGCTGGTCCCTGATCGTCATGCTCTTCGGCCTGTCCCTGACCCTGCTGGGCGGGCCGCTCACCCGCGCGCTGGCGCTGCCGATCGGCTACTTGGCCTTCATGCTCACCTTCCCGCCGTTCGTCATGAACCGGCTCAGCTACGCCCTCAAGGAGGTCGCGGTGAGCGTGGCGGCGCACGCGGCCGCGGCGCTGGGCGTCACCCTGCAGCGCAGCGGCATGACCCTGTGGGTGGCCGGCGGCGCGCTGGAGATCGAGGACCCCTGCAGCGGCCTGCGCTCGCTGCTGGCGATGCTGGCGACCGGCGTGCTGCTCGCGGCGCTGCTGCGCGGCGGCATCGCCCGGCGCCTGCTGCTGGTGGCCCTCTCGGTGCCCGTGGCGATGGCCGGCAACGCGCTGCGCGTCACGCTGCTGGCGGTGACCGCACACTACGCCGGCATCCGTCGGGCGGTGGGGCTCTTCCACGACGTGTCGGGCTATCTCACCTACGCGCTGTCGCTGGCCGGCCTGCTCGTCGTCTGGGCGCTGCTGCAGCCGCGGAGGGCGCCGTGAGGTCCCTCGTCGTCCTCGCCCTGCTGGCGGCGACCGCAGCCTACGTGGCGCTCCATCCGCCGGCGGACCTGGCGGCCGGGCGCGGCGTGCTGCGCGCCTGCCCGGCGGACTTCGGTCCCTGGAACGGCTCGGAGCTCTCCTTCGAGGATGCGGTGCTCGAGGAGCTGCGCGCCGACGACGTGCTCGTGCGCCGTTACGAGCGCGGCGACCAGGTGGCCTGGCTGACCATCGTCTACCACCGCAACCGCCGCTACGGGGCGCACGACCCGCGCGTGTGCTATGAATCGCAGGGCTATGTCGTGCAGCCGCTGGGGCGCCGCCGCGTGGGCACCGGGGCCGCGGCCCTCGAGGTGAACGTGTTCCGGGCGGTGCGCCCGCAGGAGCGCCGCCTCGTCTACCACTGGTGGACCACGGCGGGGCTCACCACCACCGACCCCGGCGCCATGCAGCGGCAGATGGCCATCGCCGGGGCGCTCGACAACCGATCGTGGGGGGCCTTCGTGCGGGTCGAGATGCGGCTGGGGAGCGGGGGCGAGATGGTGGCGGCCGAGGCCCTCGACGACTTCACCGCGCGCGTGGCGCGCGCGCTGCCGGGGGTCTTCGCCCCGGCGGGAGGCGGGCAGGCCGGATGAGCCCGCTCGAGCAGGTGGCGCTGGCCGGACAGGCGATCTGGCACACCCTGCGCCGCATGGGGACGACCCCGCTCTGGATCCCGTGGCTGGCGCTCGGCGCCGTGCAGGGCGCGGTCCTGCTCGGGCTGCTCCACTTCGCCCGCCCCTGGCTGGCCTGGGCCGTCGCGCCGCTGGTGCGGGCCGGCGCCGGCGAAGCGGCGTTGCACTACCCGGACTTCTTCCGGGCGCTGCCGGGTCTCTACACGCGTGCCGACCTGGTGGTGGTGGCGCTGGCCGGCGCGATCCTCACCGGCTGGAGTGTGGCCCTCTTCGCCGCGGGCTGGCGCGGCACGCGGCCCGCGCCGCGCGCGGCTTGGGCCGCCGTGGCGCCGCGGGCGCTGGCGCTGGTCCTGGTGCAGCTGCCCTTCAACGTGCTGGCCTTCGCGCTCTCCGCCGGCATCGGGCTCCTGCTGGAGGGCCGGGGCGGGATCGTGCTGCGGGTGGGGGGGATGGCCGGCCTGGGTGCCATGGTGGTCCTGCAGGCGCTGTTCCTCTACCTGCCGGCGGTGGTGGTGCTGGAGGGACGGGGGATCGCCGGCGCCTTCGCCGCGCTGCCCCGCACGTGGGTGCGCGGCTTCTGGGCGGGGCTCGTGCTCGGTGCCGCGGCATTGCTGCCGCTGCTCCCCCTCGACGCCCTCGTGGGGCAGGCCGACCTCCTGGTGGAGCGCGGCACGCCGGAGCTGACGGCCTGGCTCACGGCGCTGCAGTTGCTGGTGGGGCTCGCGGTCTCCTTCCTGCTCACCGGTGGCGCGACGCTGGTCTATCTCGGGTCCGTGGCCGATGCGGAGGACGAGGGATGAGCGCGCCCCGGCTGCGACACCTCGCCGCGCTCGTGGCGCTGGCGCTGCTCCTGGTGGGCTGCGGGGACGACGGGCTGTGGGCGCGCTGGTCGGCCGAGCGCGGGGCCTGGCGCGCCCGGCGGGCGGTGGAGCGCATCGCGCTGAACCCGGACGTGGCCTCGGATCGCGACGGGGCGGCCGCGGCCGCCGCCTGCAGCGTCGTGACCGGGCGGTTCCCGGCGGCGGACTGGTCGGCGCGCCTCGCCGCCGGCTCGCCCCATGCCGCCGGCGTGCTCGAGGCCGCCGGGCGCGCGGCGATGCTGCGGGCGCGGCTCGAGGACCTGCGCGGCCGCACCGACGAGGCGGCGGCCGCCTACGAGGCGGTCCGCATCGGATTCCGCGGGGCGGAGACGGTCTCGCTCGCGGCGGCGGTGGAGCGGGCGCGCCTGCTCGAGCGCGTGGGCCGCGCCGACGAGGCGGAGGCCGCCTGGGCGCTCATCGCGCGCGAGTACGCGGCCGCCGACGCGCGGGGCACGGTCCGCGACGCGGTGCTGGACGCGCCGCTGTACGTGGCGCGCGCGCGGCGCGCGGGCGGCGACGAGGCCGGCGTGGACTCGGTGCTGCGCGCGGCGGAGCGCCTCTACGAGGGGCTGCTGGCGGGGCAGCGCGGGCGGCCGGCGTTCCCCCGGCTCTGCCTGCGCCTCGACGAAGCGCGCCGGGCGCGCGGGGACGTGCCCGGCGCACTGGCGGCGCTGCGGCAGGCACTGGGAGATCCGGCGTCGGCGGCGCTCGCGCCGCAGCTGGTGCTCACCCTGGCGGAGCGGGCCCTCGCCGGCGTCGGGCCGGACACCGCCATGGCGTACGCCCGCTGGGCGGCGGAGGGCTTCGGTCCGGGCCCGCGGCCGGCGGGCCTGCTGCTGCTGGCGCGGGCCTGGCATGCGTCGGGGCGGCCCGATTCGGCGCTGCGCGTCTACGAGCAACTCGTCGAGGAGGACCCGGAGGACCTCGAAGCGATCGCGCGGGCACGCTACGAGCGGGCCCGCCTGCTCGATGCCCTCGGCCGCTGGGACCTGGCCCGCGGGGAGTATCATGCGCTGGCCAGCGCCGCCCCGGGCCATCCGCTGGCCCTCGACGGGCAGGTGCGCGTCGTGCGGCACCATCTCGAGCGCGGCGAGCGCGAGCTGGGGCTGGCGGAGGCCGGGCACGCGCTGCGGGCCATGGAGGAGCTGCTGGCCGGCCACGAGGACGACAGCACGCAGGTGCGCGTGGGCGAGACCCGGGCGCTCCTGCTGCTCGAGACGGGCGACGTGCGCCGCGCCGGCGGGGCGCTGGCGGCGCTGCTGCAGCGGTATCCGGAGGCGCCGCTCGACGCCGCGCTGCTGGCGCGCGCGGCCGAGGCGGTGGAGACGGGAGCGAAGGACGCGGAGCTCGCGCGGGAGCTGTACCGGGCGGCCGAGTGGCGCGCGGTGGACGCGGAGCTCCGGGACCGTGTGGGACGCGCGCTCGAGCGACGGGCGGACGCGCCCCGATAGGAGGTGGCCTTGAACCTCACGTACTGGCCGCTGCAGGTCAGCATCCTCACCGCCAGCGCGCTGCTGGCCGCGGTGATCGGCCTGCTGGCGCTGCTGCGGCGCGGGCACTGGCTGGTGACGCTGCTGTTCTCCTCGGCCTTCCTGAGCGTGGCGGCGTTCCAGGCCGGCACCGTCGGGTTCGTGCAGGCGGATCCGGGGCTGTCGGCGCGCACCTGGGCCACGTACCTGGCCGGGGTCTCGGCGCTGGCGTCGTGGCTGTGGCTGGCCCTGAGCGTGGTGCTGGCGCGGCCCGACCCGTGGAAGCAGATCCGTGACGCCGGCGCCTATCTCACGCTGGCGCTGGCCGGCTGCGTGATCCTGTGGGCCATCGCCGGGCGGGAGTGGGTGGTGAGCGGCGTGACCGGGACACGGGGCTCGGCGGTGATCGAGCTCGGCTCGCTGGGCAAGATCTACCTCATGTACCTCGTGGTCGTGATGGTCGTCATGGGCATGAACTTCGAGAGCATGCTGCGCATCGCCCCGGTGCACACGCAGCGCTGGCTCCGCCCCCTGTTCATCGCCTTCGTGGTCGGCATCCTCAGCGAGCTGCTCCTGGTCTCCGGCGGCCTCCTGTACGGCGAGCTGCGCGTGAGCTGGCTGGCCGGCAGCGGCATCCCCCTGTTCGTCGCCGGCACGGTCACCGCCCTGGCCCTGGCGCGCCGCCGGCTGTCGGACATGAGCGTGCCGGTCGCGCGACCGGTCATCTACTACTCCTCGGTCTCGCTGACGCTGGCCGGCGGCTTCCTGCTCCTCATGACGGTGCTCTCCAAGGTCGTGCCGGTGCTCTCGCCGGAGGCGAAGCGCGTCGCCGGCCTGGGCTTCTACCTGCTGGTGGGCGGCGGCGGCCTGCTGCTGGCGGTGAGCCCGCGCGTGAACCGCGCGGTGAAGCACTTCGTGGACCGGAACCTCTACGCCAACCGCTACGACTACCGGCGCGAGTGGGAGCGGGTGAGCGCGGGCATCGTGCCCACCGCGCGTCTCGAGGACGTCTGCCGGCAGATCGAGGCGCTGGTGACCACGATCTTCGGCACCGAGCGGGCCGCCATCTACGCGCGCGACGAGCGCCTGGCGGGACTGCCCGGCACGGCCGCCCCCTTCCGTCTGCTGCGGGGGCCGGCGGGCCTGCCCAGCGTGGTGGAGCCGACGAACTCTCTGGTGCTCGAGCTGCAGCGCAGCCGCGCCCCCGTCGTGTTCCACGACCTGAGGCACGACCTCGACCTCATCCCCGTCGCGGTGGAGAACCGTCCCGCCATCCAGGTCATGGAGGCGGCGGCCTGCGCGCCGCTGCAGGCCGGCGACAACATGGTCGGCCTGCTGTGGCTGTCGAAGAAACGCGACGGCGACGAGTACTCCTTCGAGGACGCGGAGTTCCTCGGCTCGCTGGCCCGCCACCTGGGCGCGGTGCTGTGGTTCGCGCGCCTGGCCGAGCAGCTGGCCGAGGCCCGGCAACTCGAGTCACTGAACCGCCTCTCCAGCTACGTGCTCCACGACATCAAGAACCAGATCTCCGGCCTGTCGCTGGTCGTCCAGAACGCGCGGCGCTACATGGACAACCCCGACTTCCAGCGGGACACGCTGCGGACCCTGGAGAGCACGGTCGCCAGCCTGACGCAGCTCACGAACCAGGTCGCCGGCATGGCGCGGCCGACCGACCTGCACGTCGCGGCCTGCGACGTGCAGGCGGTGCTCGACGAGGCGGCGGTGGCCGCCGGCCTGGCGGGCGCGGGGGCGGTGACGGACGGCGTGCGCTTCCGCTGCGAGTGCCGCGGCGTCGGCTCGGCGGCGCTCGACCGCCGGCTCATCGTGCGCGTGCTCGTCAACCTGCTGACGAACGCCCGTGAGTCGCTGGCCGGCAGCGGGGAGATCGAGCTGAGCGCCGAGCCGGGCCCGGGCGGCGAGGGGGCCGCCGGCCTCGTCGTCCACGTGCGCGACACCGGGCGGGGCATGAGCGAGGAGTTCATCCGCACGTCGCTGTTCCGCCCCTTCGCCACGACCAAGCCGACCGGGCTGGGCATCGGTCTCAGCCAGTGCCGCAGCATCGTGCAGGCGATGGGCGGGGCGATCACGGTGGAGAGCCGGCCCGGCGCGGGCACGACCTTCTCCGTGCACCTGCCGGCCACCCAACCCGAGAACGCGGGGACGAGTGCATGAGCCGTGAGAAGATCCTGATCGTGGACGACGAGGAGTCCATCCTCAGCCAGCTGCGCTGGGGGCTCCAGGACGAATACGAGGTGCTGACCGCCTCCTCGCCCGACGAGGCGCGGCGCCGGGTGCGCGAGGAGCGCCCCAGCGTGGTGACGCTCGACCTGACGCTGCGTCCGGGCGGCGGTCCCGAGGACGGCCTGCAGCTGCTCGACGAGATCGTGGACGAGCATCCGCTGACCAAGGTGATCATGGTCACCGGCAACGACGATCCCCAGAACGCGCTGCTGGCCATCCACCGCGGGGCGGTGGACTGGTACGCCAAGCCGGTCGAGCTGGAGGAGCTCAAGGGCATCCTGCGGCGCGCCCTCCACGTGCGCGCCATCGAGCAGACGCGCGGCGGCGCGACGCTCTCCGGGCCCAAGCGCTACCACCGGCTGGTGGGCGAGTCCGAGGCCATCCGCAGGGTGTTCGCCCTGGTGCAGCGGGTGGCGGGGACGGACGCGACCGTGCTGATCACCGGCGAGAACGGCTCGGGCAAGGAGCTGGTGGCCCATGCCATCCACGCCGCGGGCCCGAGGCGGAGCGGCCCGTTCGTGCCCATCAACTGCGGCGCCATCCCCGAGCAGCTGCTCGAGAGCGAGCTGTTCGGGCACGAGCGCGGCGCCTTCACCGACGCCCACCGCACGCGCGAGGGCAAGCTCGAGCTGGCCGAGGGGGGCACGATCTTCCTCGACGAGATCGGCGAGCTGCCCGTCCACCTGCAGGTGAAGCTGCTGCGCTTCCTGCAGGACAAGGTGGTGGAGCGGGTCGGCGGGCGCGAGCCGCGCCGGGTGGACGCGCGCGTGGTCGCCGCCACGAACCGCGACCTGCACGCGGCGATCGCCGCCGGCCGATTCCGCGAGGACCTCTACTACCGGCTGAGCGTCGTCAACATCCCCGTGCCGCCGCTGCGCGAGCGCGGCGACGACCTGCGCCTGCTGGCCGAGTTCTTCCTCGCCTACTACGCGCGCCACCACAAGCGCCGCATCCGCGGCTTCACCCAGGCGGCGCTGCGGGCCATCCAGGCGCACGCCTGGCCGGGGAACGTGCGCGAGCTGGAGAACCGGGTGCAGCGCGCCGTGATCCTGTCCCAGGACGCCTACGTGCGCCCACAGGACCTCGAGCTCGAGGCCGAGCGCGAGGAGGGCCCGCAGAGCCTGCAGGACGCCCGCGACGAGGCGGAGCGGCGGCTGCTCACCGAGGCGCTGACGCGCAACGCCGGCAACATCACGCGGGCGGCGCGCGACATCAAGGTGAGCCGTCCCACGCTCCACGACCTGCTGCGCAAGCACGGGATCGACGCGGACCGCTTCCGCCGGCCGGAGGTGCCGGAGCCCGAAGCGCCGGCGGAGGACGCGCCGGGCGACGACCTGGCCGGGCCGGAAGGGGGGCGCCTGTGAGCGCGGGCTACTTCCTCGCCATCGCCGGTAACATCGGCGTCGGCAAGACCGAGCTCACCACGCGTCTGAGCGCGGAGCTGGGCTGGATGGCCTACTACGAGCCGGTCATCCAGAACCCGTACCTCGACGACTTCTACGCCGACATGGAGCGCTGGAGCTTCCACCTGCAGATCTACTTCCTGAGCGAGCGCTTCAAGGCCCAGGTGCAGATCGGGGCCAGCCCGCTGCCCTTCATCCAGGACCGCACGATCTACGAGGACGCCGAGATCTTCGCCCGCGTGCTGCACGACCAGGGCTCGATGACCGACGTGGACTACCGCAACTACACGGCGCTGTTCCACGTGCTGGTCGGCTTCCTGCGCAAGCCGGACCTCATCATCTACCTGAAGGCCAGCCCCGACGTGCTCATGGAGCGCATCGCCCGGCGGGGCCGGGCCAGCGAGAAGAGCATCGCCAGGGACTACATCGAGCGGCTCAACGACGCCTACGAGGACTGGATGCGCCGCGCCCGCGCCGAGACCGAGGTGCTGGAGATCGACACCGACCACGTGCCGCTGCAGGGCGAGGCCGAGGGCTTCACGCAGCTCGTGAACGACCTCAAGGCGCGCTACCCGCGGCAGGCGGTGCTCGACCTGGGGGAGTAGGGGGGACGAATGTCCTGGTTCCTCCTGTTGGTCCTGATCTGCCTCCGCGGGGATTCGTCCACAGTGGCGCCCCCGCTGCCCGAACCCAAGACGATCCACATCGGGGCCGAGTATTCGCCTCGCATGGGCCCGCTCAGGCCGGCGGTGATCAGGGAGGGTGATTCAGCCGCGCGCATGACCATCGAGCTGGACGGCCCCAAGGCCCTCGGGTTCTCGGCCCATGCCGAGTGGATGAGTCTGGGCCCGCCAGGCCCATGGATCCCGGACACCATGGTCCTGGATCTCGGCCAAGGTCGTGTGGGCCGATGGGAGCGACATCGGCTGTGATCCGCCACCGGTTTCCTGGAGCAGCCGGACTGACGCAATGAGCTAACCTCGGGGCCTCCTGAACCGCACGGAGGAGGACCCAGGATGAAGACGAGCAAGTTCACGGTCGAGCAGATCGCCCAGGCCCTGAAGCGGGTGGAGGGCGGGGTGGTGGTCGGTGAGGTCTGTCGGGAGCTGGGCATCACCGAGACCACGTTCTACCGCTGGAAGAGGAAGTTCGGCGGGATCTCCTCGCCGGAGCTGCGGGAGTTGCGACAGCTGCGGGACGAGAACCGGCGCCTCAAGGCCGTCGTCGCGGACCTGACGCTGGACCGCACGATGCTGCAGGAGGCGCTCCGAAAAAAGTGGTAAGGCCGGTCGAGCGCCGCGCCGTAACCCGCTGGATGGTGGAGTCCTACCGCGTGAGCCTGCGCAAGGCCTGCCGCGCTTCGGGAACGGCGATGTCCTCGATGCTGTACCGCCCGGTCCGGCCGGATCAGTCCCCGCTGCGCCAGAGGATCAAGGAGATCGCGACGAACCGGGTGAGCTACGGGTATCGCCGCGTGCAGGTGCTGCTCCGTCGAGAAGGCTGGAAGGTGAACGCCAAGCGGACGTACCGGCTGTATCGCGAAGAGGGGCTCTGTCTGCGGTCGAAACGGCCCAAGCGGCGCCGCAGCGCGGTGCGTCGGCAGGAGACGATCACGGCCACCGGGACGAATCAGCTGTGGGCGATGGACTTCGTCAGTGATGCGCTGGCGGATGGCCGCAAGCTCCGCGTGCTGACGGTGCTCGACACGTTCACCCGCGAGTGCATCGCGCTCGAAGCGAGCGGTACCTTCGGCGGCACCGAAGTCGCCCGCGTGCTGACGCGTGAAGGCGTCCGACGCGGGTTGCCGGCGGTGATTCACGTGGACAACGGGACGGAGTTCACCTCGAAGGCGTTCGACCACTGGGCCTACATGAATCACGTGCGGCTGGACTTCAGCCGTCCGGGCAAGCCGACCGACAACCCCTTCATCGAGAGCTTCAACGCCCAGCTGCGGCGTGAGTGCTTATCGCAACACTACTTTCTGTCTGTCATCGACGCCCGGGTGGCGCTCGATGCCTGGCGGGAGGAGTACAACAACCGACGGCCCCACGGGAGCTTGGGGCAGCGGACCCCGGCGGAGTATCGTGCCGAGGTCGAGGGAGCCGAGGCGCCCGAGGAACTCGCTTTGAGCGTGCCCGGCTGCTCCAGCGGCGGGTAGCGGACCACCGCGCGCGCTCGAGCTTCTGGTAGGTGCTCCTGGAAACGGTGCACTGGACGGCGTAGCGCTCGGGCGCGAGAGGTGCGACCCGGGCGGTGCGAGCTGGAGAAGCGGACGGAGCCGCAGCCGACTATTTAGCGTCGCTCAACTTTACTGGTTCCGGAACCAGTCCAAGATTGGCCGGTGCCGCGTTCGTGGTCTGGCAAGCCGGCGACGCGGCTGCTGCGATGGGCGCGATGAACGTCGGCAGGTTAGGCTGGGGGAAGCGCTCCGCCAGCAGCAGCTCGATCTGGGCCTTGCTCTTGTGCACCGCCGCCGCCAGCAAAGCGTCCGCGTTCTCGGGAGTGAGCCGCGGTGCCAGGAGCACCACGGCCGTCAGGTGCAGTTTCCCCTCGGCCAGCAAGTCGTAGATGGACGGGAACAGCCGTGCCGCCCGCGCCACCTGGATGCGCTTGTAGGCCACATCCTCGGAGAAGTGCAGTTCCCGCACGCAGTACTCGAACATGGAGGAGTAGCCGGCGGGGGCGTAGAGGTGGCGGGCGTCCACCTCGCCCAGGTAGGCGATCAGGAGCGCCGTGTTCTGGCAGTCCCTGGCGACGAGGGACTCGAGCCCGCGTACCAGGGTCTGGTTGGAGAGGTGCTTGAGCGAGTGGCGGCTCATCTTCGTGACTCCGCGGGGGCGAGCGAACTGCGGGTCACGGGGGCGGCGTGCGCACCGCACTGTAGCACGCCCATTTTCGGCTCTTGCAGATCAGCGCAGAGCGCACGACGCGGCGCGGTCCGAGCGAGTTTGCCTGACTTGCTTCGATTCGCCGTCCACGCGTGCCTGTGGCGTTCTCAGATCACGCCAGATTAGATCACCGGTCGGAACGCTCCGGACCCCCGAAAGCCTGTCAACCCCCTTCTTCAAGGGATTGCATTCAGACGCGCACGCCCGCCTACACGACATGACGCGGCGCTACCGCGGGGCACGCCACCCCGCGACAGCGCCGTCCAGTCCCTGATCGCTACTTCCCCGACTTCTCCAGCACCGCCACGCACCGCCCGCACAGACCGGCGCGCGTGCCGTCGGCCGCCACGTCGGCGCGGTGCGTCCAGCAGCGCTCGCACTTCGCCAGCGCCGTCGCGCGCACCTCGACCGCGAGTTCCTCGCCCGTGCCCTCGGCCAGCTCGGCGCGTGCCACGATGAGGAACGCGGCCAGCTCCGTCTCGTAGCGGCGCAGCCGGGCGATCGTCGCGGCCGGGGCGGCGATCGTCACCTCGGCCGCCGCCGGGCTCGCCAGCGCCTTGGCCGCGCGCAGCGGCTCCAGCGCCGCGTTCACCGCGTCGCGCACGCCGTGCAGGAACTCCCACTCCTCGTCCGTCGCCTCCGCCGGCCGCTCCGGCCAGCGCGCCAGGTGCACGCTCTCGGACTCGGCCAGCAGCGCCGGATGGTGCTGCCAGACCTCCTCGGCGGTGAAGACCAGCGCCGGAGAGGCGGCGATGGCCAGGTCGTGCAGCGCCCGCCACAGTACCGTCTGCGCCGAGCGGCGCGCCGGATCGTCCGCGGCCAGCGTGTAGAGCCGGTCCTTGGCCACGTCCATGAACACGGCCGAGAGGTCCACGGTGCAGAAGCCGAGCAGGAGGTCGAGGGCGCGGTGGAACTCGAGGGCCTCCCAGGCCGCGCGCACGCGCGCCAGGCGGGCGTCGAGCGCGTCGCGGAAGGCGAGGTCCACGCAGGTGAGCCGCTCGTCCGGCAGCGCGTCGCACGCCGGGTCGAAGTCGCCCAGGTTGCCGAGCAGGAAGCGGAACGTGTTCCGCACCTTGCGGTAGGCGTCGGCGCAGCGCTCGAGGATCTCGTCGCCCGGGCGCTCCTTCCAGGCCGGGTCGCCCTGCGCCACGCCCGCCTTCTTCAGCTCGCGCTGCCGCAGCGTACGGTCGCCGACGCGCACGTCGCTGCGCCAGTCGGTGGCCAGCGCCCACCAGCGCACGATCTCGGCGCCGTAGAGGTGCACGACGTCCTGCGGCCAGATGACGTTGCCCTGCGACTTGTGCATCGCCCGGCCCTCGCCGTCCAGCACCCAGCCGTGCGTGGCGACGTCGGTGTAGGGCGGCCGGTCGGTGGCGCCGAGCCCCACCATGAGCGAGGAGTTGAACCAGCCGCGGTGCTGGTCCGGCCCCTCGAAGAACACGACGCGGCCGCCCTCCGCCTCGGCCCGCTGCCAGACGGCGTCGAGCACGGGGTGGGTGACGCGGATGGCGCGGTGCGTGGAGCCCGAGTCGAACCACACGTCGAGGATGTCGGTCTCGCGGCGGAACGGCCCGGCGGCGCCGCAGCCCGGGCAGGTGAAGCCCTCCGGCAGGAACTCGGCGACCGGCCGCTCGTACCACGCGTCCGATCCGTGCGCCCGCGTCACCTCGACGGCGCGGCGCATGACGCCCGCGTCGAGGATGGGCCGGCCGCAGGCCTCGCAGTAGACGGCGGGGATGCCCACGCCCCAGCTGCGCTGGCGCGACAGGCACCAGTCGGGGCGCCCCCGCACCGACTCGCGGATGCGGTTCTGCGAGGAGGGCGGGTCCCAGCGCACCTGCTCGATGGCCGCCAGCGCCCGTTCGCGGTGGGAGGGAGCCGGATCGGAGCCCGGCTCCAGCGGCGCCGGGGCATGGTCGATGATCATGAACCACTGGTCGGTGGCGCGGAAGATGACCGGCCGGTGGCAGCGCCAGCAGTGCGGGTAGGAGTGGGTGAAGCTCGAGGCGCCCAGCAGCCGGCCCTTCTCCTTCAGCCAGGCCACGATGCCGTCGTTCACCTCGAGCACGCTGCGTCCCGTGAACGGCTCGGTGCCCTCGGTGAAGCGGCCGGCCTCGTCCACCGGGCAGAGCACCTCGAGGCCCTCGCGCTGGCCGACGAGGAAGTCCTCCTTGCCGTGCCCGGGCGCGGTGTGCACCAGCCCGGTGCCGTCCTCCATGCTGACGAAGGGCATGCCGTCCACGACGCGGGAGTCGCGGCCCCACGGGCCCTCGAACACGGAGCCCACGAGGGAGCGGCCGCGCAGGCGCTCCTCGATGGCCGCGTCGGTCCAGCCCACGTCCTTCGCCACCGCCTCGAGCCGCGCCGCCGCCACCACCCAGTGCCGGCCGCCCGCGCGCACGACCGCGTAGTCGGCGTCGGGGTCCACCATGAGCCCGACGTTGGCGGGCAGGGTCCAGGGCGTGGTGGTCCAGGCCACGGCCGCCACCCCGGGCCACTTCGCCAGCGCGTCGGTCGCGTCGCGGCGCAGGGGGAAGGGCACGAAGATGGAGGGCGAGGGATCGTCCTGGTACTCGATCTCGGCCTCGGCCAGCGCGGTGCGGTCGGTCGGGCACCAGTGGATCGAGCGCTGGCCGCGCTGGATGAAGCCGCGCCCGGCCAGGCGCGCGAAGGAGTCGAGGATCGCCGCCTCGAAGGCGGTGTCCATGGTCAGGTAGGGCTTCTCCCATTCGCCCCACACGCCCAGCCGCTCGAACTCCCCGCGCTGCACGTCCACCCAGTGTGCGGCGTACTCGCGGCAGCGCCGGCGCAGCGCCAGCCGCTCGGGCTGGATGCCCTTCTCGCGGAACTCGCCCGCCACGCGCGTCTCGATGGGCATGCCGTGGTTGTCCCAGCCCGGCACGTACGGGGCGTCCCAGCCCATGAGCGAGGCCTGCCGCACCGCGGCGTCCTTCCAGATCTTGTTGGCGGCGGTGCCCATGTGCAGGTGGCCGTTCGAGTAGGGCGGACCGTCGTGCAGCAACCACACGCGTTCCCCGGCGCGTGCCTTGCGCAGCTTCCGGTAGAGCCCGTGCTCGTTCCACCACGCCAGGCGCTCCGGCTCGCGATGGAGCAGGTCGGCCTTCATGGGGAATTCGGTCCGCGGCAGGTTCAGCGTGTCGCGATAGCCGGCCATCCATTCCTCCGTCGTTGACGGGCCCCGCCCAAAGAGAAAGCCCCGGCGCGTGTCGCGTCGGGGCGGAAGGTCCGCGGTACCACCCGACTTCACCCCGGCCTCGCGGCCGTGGCCTCGCGAGCCGCACGGGCGGCTCCAGCCCACTGACGCGGGGCGGACGGCCGATCCTACCGGGCGGCGCCCGTGATCCCGTCGTGTGGGACCCGGCGCCCGCCGTTCGGGCGGCGGCTCGGGGGTGATCTTCGGCGCGCGCGTTGGTGCCGGGCTCGCACCGTCCCCGGCTCGCTGCTACGCGTCGCGCGCCTACTCGTCCCCGTCATCGCCTTCGAGAGCCGGCACGTTGCCACTCCCGCCGCGCGCGGTCAAGCGCCGTGGCCCGCCCCCGCTCAGCGGCGGGCGCGCTCGCGGGGCAGCGGGCCAGCGGCCCGCGCGGCCAGGTCGGCCAGCAGCAGGATGGCGTCGCCGAGAGTCGGCGGGCGGCCGAGGCCACGCAGCGCGGTGGAATCGGCCATGGGCCCGGCGCCGCGGAGGCGCGTGACGTAGGCCGCCCGCGACGAGTCCTCGCCCCCTGGCGGGGGTGGCAGACGGGTGCCGGTCCCGCCGAGCCGCGCCAGATCGTGACCCAGATCGCCCCAGCTCGGATGCCCGCCATCCCGTGGTCGCCCGGTGCCGCCGAGCAGGCCGCGCTCGGCCAGCAGGTCCGCCAGGGCCATGGCCGTCCGCGGCGGGGTGAGCAGCGGCAGGCTGGCCGCCCGGGCCAGCATGCGCTGCCAGTCGGCGAGGCGCAGCCGGGCTCCGGGGTCGGCGCCGGGCTCGATCAGTCCGGCGCGGTCGGCCCAGTCCAGATGGGCGCCCGTCCCGGTGCTGTCGGCGGCGTGGGCCGGCAGCCGGGCCTCGATGAAGGCCGCGGGGTCCACCGCGCGCGCGTTCTCCCAGCGCTGCCCGGGGTCTCCGGCCATGCGCACCTCGAAGTGCAGGTGGTTCGTGGTCGCGCGGCCGCTGCGCCCCACGCTCCCCAGCACGTCCCCCGCCCAGACCCGCTGTCCCTCGCGGACGGCGATCGAGCCCGGCCGCAGATGAGCGTAGACGCTGTAGGCCAGGTCGCCCTCGCGCAGATGGTGGGCGAGCACGACGTGGCTGCCGAAGCCTCCGTGGACTCCCCCGTCGCGGGCCGACACGACGAGCCCGTGGGCCGCCGCCCGCACCGGGTCGCCGGCGCGGCCGTTGCCGAAGTCCATTCCCTCGTGGGGGCGCCCGCCGCGCACCCCGCGCGAGAAGCCGCGGAGCATCCGCCACGGCGGCGTCCCGTCGAGCGCCGGCTGCGTGTAGTCGCACTCGCCGCCCAGCGGCCAGATCCAGGCACCGGACCAGGGCCACAGGCCGAGGCGCGCGTCGTCCACCGGGAGCAGACCGGCCAGCGGGAGCGGCCGGGCGAACGGAGGCGCCTCGGCCGGCCGGGCCACCGCGGCTGGCAGCAGGAGCGCCGCCAGCGCCAGGGCGGCGCCGCGCGCCGGGACGGCCGAGGCCCGCCGCGACGTCAGCGGAGCACCACCAGGCGCTGCGCCGGGCCCGCGGCACCCCGCACGCGCACGAAGTAGACGCCAGCCTGCCAGCCGCGCGTCAGTTCGGGACCGAGCCGGCTGCGCAGGAAGGGGCCCTGCGCGACCAGTGCCGAGCTGGCCACGCGCCGGCCGGCGAGGTCGAAGACGTCCACGGCGGCAGGCCCACCGCGGGGATCCAAGCCCAGCGCACCGGCCGACCAGAGGACCTCGACCGACTGGCCGGAGCGCGCCGGGTTCGGCAGAACGACGGCGCTCACCGGCACGGGTGCCGGGACCTCGGGCACCGCCACGAGGGAGGGCTGGTCGGTGAGGCGGCTGCGCTCCATGAAGTGGGGCAGCGAGCCGTTGAGCGTGCGGTAGAGGACCAGCACGTTCCCGGCGGAGACGGGCAGCACGCTCGGCTGGTAGGCGCCGCCGCCGGTCGAGGAGATGTCCGTGCTGAAGGCGTCCCAGCCGGCCAGCAGCCGGCGGCGCCGGTAGCGGACCTGTGGCGCGCCCGTCACCGTGCGCTCGAAGACGATGTGCAGGACGCCGTCCCCGTCGCGGGCCAGGCGCGCCCGGCTCAGCGTGTTCGCGCTCGTCTCGAGCAGCGTGTCCGGTTCGGCGAAGCCGCCTGCGGGCAGGCGGTGCTGGTAGTGGATCTCCGTCGTTCCGGCCATGTTCTCGAGCCAGACGCTGTGGATGTCGCCCTCCGGGCTGAGCACGGTCGAGACCCAGCTCTGCGGGTAGCCGCTGGTCGGAGCCATGGGCAGCGGCGCGCCGGGCAGCGAATCCGGTCCGCAGCGCGAGAAGCGGAGGATCGAGGGCCAGGTCGTGTCGTCCACCCACGTCACCAGCGCCCCACCTCCGGGCAGCGAGTTGACGGACGGCTTCGACGGGTAGGCGTCCGGGCCGGTGAGCACGAACGGCTGCCCGTAGGGCGACAGGTACGGGAAGCGCATGTATCGCACCTGGGGCGCGTCCTGGCCGACGAAGATCCACGCCACGTGCACGATGCCGCGGGCGTCCACCTCGATGGCCGGGGAGCGGTGCTCGCCGGGGCTGAGGTCGAGGGCCTGCTCGTTCGTCCACGCTCCCCGCACCCGGGCGCGGTAGTAGATGTGAGGCGTCCCGTTGCGGGTGTCCGTCCAGGCCAGCACGAGGTCGTCGCCGCCGAGCCGGCCGAGCGCGGGCTCGTAGGCGTTGCCGCTCGACTGCGTGGCCTCGACCCCGGCGTCCCAGGTTTCCCCGATGCGCGCCCGCAGGACCACCTGCGTGTGTCCCGAGCGCGCCTCCGCGGTGACGGCGTACACCGCCCCGTCGGCGGTGCGCAGCGCCGTCGTCGCCGGGGTCTGGGCGTCGAACGGGGCGTAGCTGCCCACCGTGATGTCGCGCTCGGGACCCCACCCGATGGCCCGCACCTGGGCGAGGAAGCTCCAGCCTTCCGCGACCGGGGCGATGTCGAAGAGCCCCACGCCCATCGGGCTGCCCTTGAAGGTGAGCGTGTTGGGAGCCGCCAGATCGTCGTATACGAAGGTCTGGCCCGAGGCTCCGGGGAAGGGATCGCCCGAGTCGCCCCGGTTGCGCCCGGTCGTCAGGTCGTGCGTGCCGTCCGCCTCCAGCACGACGAGCCCGGTGTTCGGCCCGGAGTTCACCGTGTTGGAGGCCAGTGCCGCCTCGATCACCTCCATGTCCACGTGCGTGACGATCAGTCCGTCCGTGGGCAGATCCCGATCGAAGGCCTCACGCCGCCGGGCCTCGACCAGGAAGTGCTCGGGATCGGACTCGCCCTGGAAGGACAGCTCGAGCACCTGGAGGTCCTCGTGGATGGGGCGCAGCGTGACCTGCTCGTCCTGCGTCGGGGCCAGCGCCTGGGCCCAGCCCAGATGGAGCGACGGCCAGGCGCCGGGGTGGGTCGGATACTCGGGCGAGTAGTTGTCGCCACCCCAGCCGCCCGTCGCCATGAGCGACCAGCAACCCGGCCCGACGTCGATCCGGCCGCCGTCGGACACGTCGTAGAGGTCCGGCAGACCCAGGGCGTGCCCGAACTCGTGGCAGTACACGCCGATCTCGCTGATGTTGCCGGCGCGCAAGGGCGACAGCTCCGGCAGCATGGCGAAGCGGTTCACCTTCATGAAGCGCGTGGTGGACCCGGGCACGGGATCGGTGGTGGTGAAGGCCGAGGAGTTGCTCCAGTAGCCGGAGAGCGTCGAGGTCATGGACCAGAGGTCGTTGTCGTAGCGGTCGGGGGAGGCCTCGCCGCCGATGCCGGCGTGGACCACCCACAGCATGTCCACGGAGCCGTCCCCGTCCAGGTCGAAGTCGGACCAGTTCACCTGCGTGTGGCAGGAGTCCAGGGCCTCCTTGACCAGGCCGGCGATGTTGCGCGGGGTGGCGGTGCGGCTCAGGCCCCAGGAGTTGTACCCGTAGAAGACCTTGTTGTAGGCGGAATGGACGGTGGCCACGACCTTGCCCGTGACCTTCAGTTGCTGGCCCGATGCCCAGCGGTAGTAGTCGTAGACCGATCCCGTGGGCGTGGCGTCGGTGGAGTCGAAGAGCGCGGAGTCGAACGCGGCGGCCCCGTAGGTGAGGCTCTGGTCGGTGTAGGAGACGATGATCACGGGCACGCGCCACAGCGATTGCACGGAGCTGGTGGCCAGGCCGGCCGGGCGCTCGGGCAGGGCGAAGAGCCCCTCGCGGAATCCCGCGACGAGCTCGGGTGGCACGGGGTTGCCGGGCAGCGGCGGCATGGTCGCGCGGCCGGGCGGGGCCAGACCGGCCAGCCCGCCGGCGAGGATGAGCATCTGGAGGGCGATGCAGAAGGATCGGGACACGGGTACCTGTCTGTTCCGGCGACTGCGTGAGTGGTGGACGGCCCCGGTCACGACACCCTCATCATGGGTCGTCGGGCCGCGGACGGTCAAGGGCCTCCTCACCCGGCGCTGCCATCCCGGCGACCGCCGCGGCGCCCGGGGGCCGGCTAGATGGCCGGATGGGGCTGTGCTAGCGTGCCCGCGTGACCTGCGAGCCGTCATGAAGCCTCCCGTCCTCCTGGCGCTCCTCATCGGGTCGGGCCTCGCCGCGGGGAGTTCGGTGGTCCCGGCGGCCCCGACGTCCCCGGATCTGCCGCCCCTGACCGGCGCCTCGCCCCCCTACTTCAAGGCCGACCTGGCCATCTCCTTGGATGCGGAGGACCGGGTGGCGCTCTCGGTCTCCATCGGGGTGCCCTACCCCGAGCTGCAGTGGCGGCTGTCGTCGTCGGGCTACGGCGCGGGCGTGGAGATCATGGTCTCGCTCGAGCCGGACGACCGGGCCGAGCGGGTCTTCGGCGACACCTGGTCGGACCGGATCGTCGTGCCCACGTTCCAGGAGACCACCGCTCCGCGCGCCTTGCAGGCCTCGCGGACGTTCCGGCTGCCGCCCGGCGGCTATCGGGCCCGCGTCTCGGTGAGCGATCTGGCCTCCGGGCTCACCTCCTCGGCTTCCGAGCGGCTTCGGGTACCCGACCTCTCCAGAGTGCCGCTGGGCCTGTCGGACCTGGCGCTGGGCCTGTCGGACTCGGCGGGCGCCTTCGTGCCCATGCCGGCGCGGATGTACGGGCTCGAGGCGCGCGCCCTGGCCGCGCGAGTGGTGCTCTTCGACCACCGTCCGGGCCCCTGGCCGCGCGTCCTCACGCTGGCCTATCGGGTGTTGGACGAGATGCGCGAGGAGGAACTGGCCGGGACGATGCCCGTGACCATGGCGCACGCCGTGGAGCCCGTGGTCCTGCGCATCCCCGCAGGAGGACTGTTCCTGGGGGAGTACCTGCTCGAGGTGAGCCTCCTCGGCGGCGAGTCGCCGTGGCGTGTCGAGCGGTCCTTCGAGGTGACCGAGAGCGGTCCGCCGCGGGGGCAGGACTTCACGAGGATCATGGAGGTACTCTCCTATATCGCCGAGCCGGGCGAGGTGGCGCGCTTGCGCTCGCTCGAGCCGGCGAGGCAGGCTGCGGGCTGGGAGGAGTTCTGGCGTCGGCGGGACCCGGATCCCGACACGGGGGTCAACGAGGCGAGGGTCGAGTTCTTCCGGCGCGTGCGCTACACGGAGCACCATTTCCAGGGCTACGGCCCTGGCTGGAGGACGGACATGGGCCGCATCTACATCAAGTACGGTCCGCCGGACCAGGTGGAAGCCGTGGCCTATCAAGGAGATAGGCCTGGAATCGAGGTCTGGACCTACAACCGTCCCCTGCGGCGCTTCCTCTTCGAGGACCGGGACGGGTTCGGTCGCTTCGTGCTGATCAGCCCGGCGTTCGAATGAGTCGGCCCACTCACGGGGTGGTCGCGGCGGCGCTGCTGGACGTCAGGCGCCGCCCCGGGCATGGCGCTGAGCTGGGGAGCCAGCTTCTGTTGGGGGAGGTCGTGCGGATCCTCGGGAGCGGGGGTGGTGGGACGTGGAGATTGGCCGAGGGCTTGGCGGATGGCTACCGGGGCTGGGTGCGGGACTGGGGGCTCGTGCCGGCGAGCGCAGCCCGGGCGCGCTCCTGGGTGGAAAAGGCTGGCGCCCGGATCGGAGTCGCCATGGCGGAAGCGCGCGCTCTGCCGGGGCGCGGGGCCCTCGTGAGCCCGCTGCTCCTCAACAGCCGCGTCATCCCGGGCCGACGCCGCGGCTCGTGGCGGCGCGTGGAGTTGCCCGACGGGCGCCGTGGCTGGGTCGCCGCGTCGGCCCTCGCCGGGCCGGCCGCGCAGCTCACGCTCACCGAGCGCGTGCTCAGGCTGCTCGGAGTGCCCTATCACTGGGGAGGGCGCAGCCCGGCCGGGTTCGACTGCTCGGGCTTCATCCAGCAGGTGCTGGCCGAGCAGGGTGTCCGCCTGCCGCGCGACGCCGTGCATCAGATGCGGGCGTGCCGGCGGCTCGGGCCTGGCGAGGAGCCCCGGATCGGTGACCTCGTGTTCTTCGCGGACAGGGGGCGGCCCGTGAGCCACGTGGGCCTGGGACTGGGGGGTGGCTACTTCGCCCACTGCCGTGGTTTCGTTAGGATCGGTTCGCTGCAAGGACGTAATTCGTTGTGGGACAAGGTGTTAAATCAGCAATGCCGGGGGTGGTGGAGACCCCGGGAAGCCCTGGAGCCCGCGCGGTGGGGCGCCCGACGACAGCCAGAATCGGCTTGACAGCCTTTCGGGGCTTTCCCTACCCTCCGTGCGGGCGTGTGCCAGGGACTTGAGGTGCGAACCCGAGGTCCTGTGGCTACTTCTTCGTGAGCTCCATCCGCACGGAGGCGGTGGAGCCTTTGCCTTGTGAACACAATCCAAGACGAATCGCGAAAGGAGGTGGGGCTTCGAACCTGACCACGTGGCACTGCCCCGGTCATCCGGGCCGGCGGCACGTCAGTTCCGATGGTTTCGTGGCTCTCTCTGAGCAAGGAGGCTGATCCGATGAGTTCCCGCGTCGTGAAGTGGTTGCTCCTGACGTCCATCCTGCTCCTGGCGTTCCCGGTCCTCGCTGGCGCGTCGACCTCGCGCCTGGCGGGCATGGGTGTGCAGGGCGACTACGTCAAGGACTACACGAACGTCTTCACCTACGTCTCGAACCTCTGCTGCGTCGGCAACGTGGTGTACGGTGAGCTGGGCGTCGCCACGGACTACGACGAGAACTACAGCGAGTACTTCAACACCGAGGACCGCGCCGTCGGTGCCATCCTCGGGAACCTGTGGGACGGCCGCTTCGGCACGATCGGCTTCCACATGCGCGAGTACTCGCCGGCCCTCGGCACGGGCAGCCAGCCCTACGTGCCCTATGCGGGCTACCTAGACGAGTTCATCCTCGGCACGGGCTTCGAGACCTTCATGCCGTACGTCGACATGAACGTCCCCTACTACACGGGCTACACCCCCTACTGGATGAACTACGGTGTCGAGCAGTTCGACCTGATGTGGGCCAAGAAGTTCGGTTCCATGTCCCTCGGTCTGCGCTTCAACCGCTCGAACTACAAGTGGGAAGATGACGACGAGACCTACGAGGGCTTCGACGAAACCGACCGCAACATCATGGGCTTCGGCGGCGGCCTTGGCTTCGAGTTCTCCCCGACCCTCGCGACCGAGCTCGGCGTCCTGTACCAGAGCCGCACGTTCAACTTCGAGTACTCGAATGGCGACGTGTACGAGAACGACGGCGGTGGCTCCTACCTGGCGGCGGGCCGCATGATGTGGCAGTGGCAGCCCGACGTGATGGTCGTCCCGGTGCTGCGCTACTACTCCTTCGACCTGTCCGAGAAGTACACGCCGGACGGCGGGGATGCCGAGGAGTACGAGGCCTCCCTCAAGGGCTGGCAGGTGGGCGTGGCCGGCAACTGGGCGCTCAACCAGAACGACCTGTTCGTGGCGGGCGTGACCTTCGCCCAGAACAAGTACACGGACGACTACGAGGAGTACGAGTACACCGAGAGCCTCATGCCCACGATGTTCGCCTCTCTCGAGACCCGTGTGAAGCCCTGGCTCACGCTGCGCTTCGGCGGCCGCAAGGGCGTGTTCTACTCGACCAAGTACGAGGATACGGATCCGGAGGTGGAGGAGCCCTACGAGCAGAAGCAGAGCTGGTCGCCGTTCCAGTTCTTCCTCGGCGCCGGCGTCAAGCTTGGCACGCTGCAGCTGGACGGCGTGCTGGCCCAGGACTTCTTCCACAACCCGGCCACCTACATCTCGCAGCACGACTACAGCTACACCCCGCTGTTCCCGAAGGTCACCGCGACCTACACCTTCTGATCGCGGTCGCTTCGACGACACGAGGGGGGCGCCCAACGGCGCCCCCCTCGGCGTATGTCCCTAGGGTCAACGGCGTCCGGCCGCCCGCCCGAGTCCGGGCCGGGGAGCCCGGTTCCCAACCTGGTGCAGCCCCGCGCGGGAGAGCCACCCCCGCGGCCCAACCGACTGCCCCGCTTCGCACTACACCCGCTCGGCCCCGATTTCCTGTTGACAACGTCCTGACGGCTGCCTAGCTTGGGTTTCGGTCTCTCCCTGAATCGGCTCGCGCCAACGGGATGGCGCTGTGCATAGACCCCCACGAAGGGCATGGGAGATCGCTGAGCTTGAGCAGTCCCTCCGCAGGCAGTTCCAACCCCCCAACATCGTCAGGATGTGAGCGCGCCCCGGGTCGGGCCGGGGCGCGGGCGTTCGTCTGTTCATGAAAGGAGACGCAGCTATGTCCCGCAATGCCTTCCGAGCCGTCTGTCTCGCAGCATTGGCTGTGGCCATGGTCCTGTTGGCTCCTCCGGCCCGGGCGGGGACGACAGGCAAGCTGGCCGGACGGGTCACGAACGAGAAGAAGGAGCCGCTCGCGGGCGTGAACGTCCGCATCGAGGGCCTGCGCCTGGGCGCGGCCACCGACGAGAACGGCGACTACTTCATCATCGGGATCCCGGCCGGCACCCACGTGGTCCGGGCGAACATGCTCGGCCAGGCCCCCTTCGTGGCCGAGAACGTCAGGATCCTGCCCGACTTCTCGACGTCGCTGGACATCACGATGCGGACCGAGGCCGTGCAGTTGGCCGAGGTCCGGGTGGACGCCGAGCGGCCACTGCTGCAAAGGGATGCCACCGGCACGACCCGCTTCCTGACCTCGGAGGACATCCAGAAGCTCCCGACCCGCGGCTACCGCGACGCGGCGGCCCAGCAGACGGGCGTGGTGAGCTACCGGCCGCAGTTCGCCACCGAGGAGGCCCAGAACAACCCGACACTGATCGTGCGCGGCGGGCGCCCCAACGAGACCGCCTACTACGTGGACGGTTTCTCGCAGCAGGACCCCCTGACCGGCACCTCGAACACGGCCATCAGCAACAACGCCATCGAAGAGGTCGTCGTCCTCACCGGTGGCTTCAACCCCGAGTACGGACGCGTCATGTCGGGGGCCGTCAACGTCATCACCCGCGAGGGCAGCAAGGAGTACTTCGGCGCGCTCGAGGCGGTCTCGGACGTCCTCGGCGGCGACTGGGCCGGCGCGGCGAAGACGGATTACAACGTCTACGACCTCTCGTTCGGCGGCCCCGTAGTGCCGGGCAACGAGGACCTGAACTTCTTCGTGTCCGGCGAGCGGCGCTGGCAGGGTGACCGGGCGCCGACCTGGATGTCCGACGGCTTCAAGACCGACCTGGGCGTCCGCGGGTTCGACGACGAGCGCCTGCCGGCGAACAGCGCCTCGGGTTACACCTTCCAGGGCAAGCTGAACTGGCAGCCCACCGACCAGATCACGCTCAAGGCCGGCGGGCTGGGCTCGCAGGAGGACTGGCGGCAGTTCCTGAACACCTACCTATTCGACCTCGACCACACGCCGCGCTACGTGGATCGGAGCCAGTCGTACTTCACCAGCTTCAACCACGTCCTCAGCAAGCGGACCTTCTACAACATGGCCGTCAACTACAACCTGACGCAGCGCAAGCGCGGCGACGGGACGGCCTTCGACAACCTGGACCCGCAGTACGAGTACGTGGGGACCCACACCCAGGACGACGGCGAGGGAGGCGAGATCACGGCGCCCATGATCGCCTCCGAGGAGGGCGAGATCGTCAGCCCCGGCGGCTACTACCGCCAGGTGAACCCGCGCTTCGACCTGGTCGTCCCGATGTTCTGGTACGACGGCCACGTGTGGGACGACTACCTGCAGCGCCGCTCCGAGTACCTGGGTCTCCAGGGGGCGGTCACCTCGCAGGTGAACACGTACCACCAGATCAAGGCGGGCGGCGATTTCCAGTACCACACCCTGCGGCTCTACAACCACTACTTCCCGGTCCAGCTCGGCGGCGACACGCCGAACCTGGTGGACTACGACGGCTACGGGTACAACCAGGAAGTCACCTACAAGGACGTGTTCGTCCGCGACATCTCGGAGGGCGACGCGGGGATGGACACGACCTACCGGCTGGCCCGGGTCGTGGATCGCGTCGCGCTGACGAACAGCGACGACGGCCGCGATGGGGCCAAGCACCCCAAGGTCTGGTCGCTCTACGTGCAGGACAAGTTCGAGCGCGAAGGCGTGGTCATCAACGGCGGCCTGCGCTACGACCACCTGAACGTGGACACGCCGGCGCTGCGGAGCGACGCGCGGCCGCTGGACCCGGACTACACGGGCAGCTCCTCGCTGGACGAGTCCGACCTGGTCGAGAACAAGACCTACTCGCGGTTCTCGCCGCGGCTGGGCGTGGCCTTCCCGGTCTCGCCGGTGACGCTGCTGCGGGTCAATTACGGGCAGTTCTACCAGCAGCCCAACCTGCAGGACCTGTACGTGTCGTACCGCTTCCTCGAGCACAAGGTGCAGTCGGGCGGCTACTTCGTCGGGTTCGGCAACCCGAACCTGCGGCCCGAGCGCACGACCGCCTACGAGGTCGGCATCGCCCACCAGCTGAGCGACAACGTCCGCATGGACGTGACGGCGTACTACAAAGACGTGAAGGACCTGGTCGAGATCGCGACCATCGCGTCGTTCCCGAACCAGTTCTCGTCCTACCGCAACCGCGACTTCGCCACCATCAAGGGCGTGGACATGGGCTTCAAGATGCGGCCGATCAACCACATCTCGGCCGACCTCAGCTACTCGCTGTCCTACGCGCAGGGCACTGGGTCGGTTTCGAACACGCAGGGCAACATCGCGTGGACGGCCTCGCAGCCGCCGCGCATGACCTCGCCGCTCGACTTCGACCAGAGGCACAAGCTGGCCCTGAACGTGGACTACCGGCTGGGGCCGGGCGAGGGCCCGCTGGTCGGCGGCCTGCGCCTGCTCGAGGACTTCGGCCTGAACGTGCTCTACAACGTGGCCAGCGGCACGCCCTACACGCCGACCAAGGTCTTCAACGAGGTCACGCTGGCGGCGGTGAGCCTGGAGCCGGCGGGGCCCATCAACTCGCGCTACGGTCCCTGGACCAGCAGCCTCGACCTCAAGGCCACCCGCGGCTTCCAGGTGGCCGGACTGAACTGCGAGGCCTACGTCTGGCTGCTGAACGCCTTCGACACGCGCAACCCCATCGCGGTGTACGGCTCGTCGGGCAGCGCCGCCTCGACCGGCTGGCTGGACACCCAGGACGGTCAGGCCTATCTGAGCCGGACGGCGGAGGTGGGCCTGGATGGGCAGTACCTCTACGACCTGGCGCAGAACAATCCGAATAACTACACGAATCCGCGCCTGGTCAGGTTCGGATTCCGGACCAACTTCTAGCGTGAACCTTCACGAGGACAGGAGGCCAATGATGGACTTCCTTCGGAGACGCCTCACGCTGGTGGTCTTGGCATCCGTCGCCCTGACCATCGGCGCGGTCGCCTCGTGGGCCGGTACCCCGACCACGAGGGCAGCACTGCCCGGCGGGAAGGTGAGCACGGCGGCCGTGGCCGCTCCGGCCCGCGTGCTGTCGCTGGACAACCAGGCCCGCATCGACATCAACAACCTGAACATGTTCGTGAACAACTACGGCGGCTGGGCCTACGACCAGGCCACGGGCAACTCGGGCCTCACCTACCCGAAGGGGACCAACAAGACCGCCATCTTCGCCGGCGGCGTGTGGTTCGGCGCGCGGGTGGGCAGCGAGGTCCGCACCGAGGTCGGCGAGTACTCCTGGGAGTTCGGACCGGGCCGGATCCTGGGCGACGACGAGCTCGACCCCGGCGCGGCCGCGGTGTGGGAGGACATCGACTCCGACGGTCTCGTGGTCTTCAAGGTCCGGCGCTGGACCGGAGACCCTGCGGACTCGGCCCACGTCGAGCGCGCCGTGGACCCCAACGACGGCACCGCCACCGACCCGCTCGTGCACCACTCCTGGAGCGAGTACATGGCCGGGGCGGCACCGCGCGGGGCGCCATGGAAGACCTACCGGTTGCCGGACCCGGCCAGCCCGGGGGACAGCGTGGACGTGCCCGGTCCGGACGTCTCGGGCGACCAGATGCTGTGGTCGGTGTACAACGACGCCGATCCCGAGTGGCACGTGAACGAGGCCGGCAACTCCGCCCCGCTGGGGCTGCAGATCCGCCAGACCACGTTCGCCTTCGATCGTACGGGGGCGCTGGGCAACACGATCTTCCTGCGCTTCGAGATCATCCACCCGCAGCTGCTGGATGCGGCCGACCCCGTCTACCGGAGCACGCTCGAGGACATGTACGTCTCGCTGTGGGCGGACGTGGACCTGGGTGGCTCGGCCGACGACCTGACGGGCTGCGACACGACCCTGTCGGTGGGGTACACCTACAACGCCACGAACAACGACCAGACCTACGGCAAGACGCCGCCGGTGGTGGGCTATGACTTCTTCCTCGGGCCCCGCACGGCGGGCGGCGACACGCTGGGGATGACGTCGTTCAACATGTACATCAACGGGACCGATCCGGCCTCGCCCACGGCCACCTACAACTACATGCAGGGGCTGCTCCCCGACGGCGGGGACCTCATCAACCCCATCACGGCGGAGCCCACGCACTACTTCAACTCGGGCGACCCGGTCCTCGGCACCGGCTGGCTGGACAACAACGCCGCCGACAAGCGCATGATGCTGTCCTCCGGCCCGTTCTCCATGGAGCCGGGCGACACCCAGATCGTGGTCGCGGCCATCGTCGTCGGGCAGGGCAGCAACCGGCTATCGTCGGTCGCCGGCCTGCGCTTCTACGACACGTACGCCCAGGACGCCTTCGACAAGGCGTTCGACCTGCCCAGCCCGCCGTCGCAGCCCAAGGTGGAGGTGGCGGTGGACCACGGCACGGTCACCCTCTGCTGGGACGCGGCCTCGCGCATCAGTTACCGCGAGGAGGGCTACGCGTTCGAGGGCTACAACGTGTACCAGGGCGAGACCGTCGCCGGGCCGTGGAGGCTGCTGGCGACCTACGACGAGGTCAACGCGATCCGCGTCGTCTACGACGAGATCTTCGACCTCGAGACCGGTCAGACGATCCCGGCCTTCCCGACCGCCTTCGGCTCGGACCTCGGCGTGGCCTTCTGCCACACCATCACCGAGGACGTCATCCGCGGCGGCGCGCTGAACGACGGCACGAACTACTACTTCGCCGTCACCGCCTACTCGTACAACCCGACCGGGAAGCCCAAGGTGCTGGAGACCTCGCAGGCCCCGGTCACCGTGATGCCGCGGCGGCCGGCCCTGGGTACCGACCCGTCCACGGCAGCGGCGTCGGAGGTGGTCCACCTGCGCATCGACGAGTCGAAGCCGCCCAGCACCGTCGTGGTGACGGTCCAGGTGGTGGATCCGGCGGAGGTCACGGGCGACATCTACAAGGTCACCTTCGAGCCCCTGGACCCGCCCTTCGTGGGGCAGGTCGGCATGGAGGTCGACACGGTCCGGTACTCCTGGACCCTGACCGACTCGACGACGGGCGAGGTCAAGTTCTCGGGGCAGCTGAACCAGCGCGGCGACGCCGACTACCGGGTGGTGGACGGCATCCAGGTGGTGCTGACCGGCAAGTACTTCCCGCTGCTGCAGGAGATCGCCTACCGGAACCTCGTCGGGACCCACCGCCGGGCGCTCGAGGGCGTCAACTTCGGCCTCGTCTACTTCGACGGGGGCGGCGACTACGGCTGGAACTTCTGGGGCAGCACGCTCGATCCGCAGTACCCGGACTCGTTCACCACGGTGCAGTTCCGCTTCAGCCACACCGAGACCCAGAAGGCCTACCGCTTCGTCCGCCGGGAGCTGGCGAACGGCGACGCGCCGGCGGCCGGGCGCGGTTACAACTACGGCGGCTTCATGGAGGTCCCGTTCCAGCTGTGGGACGCCACGAACGACGTCCAGCTGGACGCGGCCTTCCTCGAGAAGGAGGCCACCGACGACGCGGGCGTCCGGCTGCCCGAGGAACAGCAGCCGGCCGCGGCGGACTCGACCTGGACGCCGAGCGCCGACGACCTCGGCGACCGTGAGTACCTCTTCGCCCTCCGCCGGCCCTACACCGGGACGGAGAACCCCGAGATCGCGGTGGACGCCAGCGTCTACGACGGCATCGTGCCCGTGCTCTACACCATCGGGCCCAAGCTGCGCACCGCCGACGACGTCATCGACGACGGGGACATGCTGGAATGCGTGTTCGCCAACCCGGCCACGTCGAACGACGTGTACGTGTTCGACACCTCGCCGCTGGTGCGGGGGAACGCCGCGCTGGCGAAGTCGGGGCTGGGCCGCATCCGCGTGGTCCCGAACCCCTACTACAATCGCTCGACCTACGAGCTGAGCCAGTTCAACCGGATGATCCGGTTCATCAACCTGCCCGAGGTCTGCACGATCCGCATCTTCAGCCTCTCGGGCGAGCTGGTCCGTACGCTGCGCAAGACGGACGCCACGAACTCGGTGTACACGTGGGACGTCGAGACCGAGAACGGGCTGCCGGTAGCGAGCGGCGTGTACGTCTATCACGTCGACGCCCCCGGGGTGGGCAGCACCTACGGACGGCTGGTCGTGTTCATGGAGAAGGAACGCCTGAACACCTACTAGGAGCCGACGATGATCGGGAATCCTTCGCAAAGGAGAGACAAGATGCCTCGTCTCAGCATTCTCGCGCTCGTCCTGGTGCTCCTGGCGGGCGTGGTGGTCCCGGCCCTGGCGGGCTCGAACGGCCGCAAGGGCACGGAAGGGGCGCCGGAGCTCTCCATCGCCGTCGGCCCCCGCGGCACGGCCCTGGGTGGGACGGTCGTGGGTGACGTGACCGGGGTCGAGTCCATGTTCTGGAACCCGGCCGGTCTGGGCACGCTGGCCAAGACCGAGGCGATGTTCTCGCACACCCAGTACTTCGCGGACATGAAGCTGAACTACGTCGGCATCGCCACGAACCTGGGCGGATTCGGCGTGCTCGGCTTCTCGGCCAAGGTGCTGTCCATCGGCGACGTGATCGTGACCACCGAGGCGGCCCCGGAGGGGACCGGCGAGATCGCGCAGCCGACCTTCACCGTGCTCGGACTCACCTGGGCGCGGCAGTTCACCGACCGCGTCGTGTTCGGCGCGACCGGGCAGCTGGTGAACGAGCACGTCCTGCAGCAGAGCGCCACCGGCGTGGCCTTCGACTTCGGCTTCCAGTACCTGACCGACTGGCGGGGGCTCAAGCTGGGGATGGTGATGAAGAACTTCGGCCCGAGCATGCGCTACGACGGCCCGGGCACGGAGATCAGCCTGCTGCCGGACGACCAGGATCCGTCGAGCCAGCCGCGCATCTTCAGCACGCAGTCGGCGAGCTTCGAGCTGCCGTCGTACTTCACCATGGCGGCGAGCATGGACGTCTACAGCGAGACCGCGTACCGGATCACGGCGCTCGGGGCGCTGCAGAACAACAACTTCCTCGGGAACGCCATGCGGGCGGGGCTGGAGTGGAGTTACCGCGACCAGGTCGCCCTGCGGGCCTCGTACTACGGGAGCTTCCGCGGCACCATGAACACGGCGACCGGGGAGGACCAGTCGGAGTTCACGGGCGGCGACGACCTCTACACCGGACTGGGCCTCGGCGGCGGCTTCACCATCCGCACCGGCGAGACCGGCAAGATGGGCGTGGACTTCTGCTGGCGCCCGGTGCGCGAAGGCCTGTTCGACGACACCTTCGACCTCGGCCTGAAGCTCGCGTTCTAGGCCGGCGCCACACGCACGACGGCCCGCGGGGCATCCGCCCCGCGGGCCGCCGGCACATCGGGGGGGCTCAGCGCGAGTAGGCCGCCTTGAGGAAGCCCCAGGTCCGGTACAGCGTGGGGACCGGCTCGGCCGCCGACGTCGGTCGAGCGGCCGCCCCGGCCGCACGGATCCCCGCGCGCGACGCCGGCTCCAGCGGCGGGGGGGTCAGCGCCGCGTTCCCGGTGTAGTCCTCCCAGCGCTCGATGTACCAGCGCGTCGAGTCGGGCCTGAGGCTCAGGTCGCTCGGGATCAGGGCCGAGTCGCCACGCACGACGAAGAAGGTGGCGTTGCCGGTGACGCTGTATTCCACCCCCTCCTCCGTCTTGATCGTCAGGTTCACGCCGGTGGGGATCTGCTTGTGCCACTTCGGGTCCTTGCCCCTCCGGCTGTCGGGCAGCGGGTAGAGGGTGGCGTCCAGCACCAGCGTGATGCTCGAGGCCGGCGAGGCGGCCCCGCCCCCCTCGAACAGGTTGCGGGCGATGTTGAGCTCCTCCTCGCGGTCGAGCGGGTCGTCGCGGTACTGGTTCCCGGCCGTGTCCGCGTCGGCGAAGACGAAGACGTAGTCGTCGGTGAAGAGCTGCTGGTAGATGGTGGCGTCGCGGTTGTTCCAGCACCAGGCGAAGAGCCGGATGACGCCCTGGGGCGAGTCCGGGGTCGGCGGCGGCACGTAGATGCCCGTGGTGGGGGCGATGAGCGGGTCGAAGGGATTGAAGCAGCCGCCCAGGCCGAGCAGGAGGAGGGCGCCGGCGCCCGCGCGCCGGAGGAGCTGCCGTGGGGTCATGGGATCATCCTCCCGTGCTCAGGTTCAGCCGCCAGTGGCCGATGGTCCGCCACAGCTCGTTGGCCGGGTTCACGCCGACGTAGGGCGCGACGCGGTCGTCCCACCGGGTCAGCGCCCAGCGGCTGGAGGACACGCTGGTGAAGTAGAGGTCGGCGAAGCCGATGGCGATGATGAGCGAGTCGGTCTCCCCGACCGCCCAGACGCGGTACTGCCGGTGCAGGATGCGGTGCGTCTCGTCCGGCTGGTCGTCACTCAGGTGCATGGTGTCGGGCACCCACTCCATCCGGTAGCGCTCGGTGCGCAGGGCGATGAACGCCGGGTAGAACTGGGTCCTTTCGTAGTCGAGGTCCCAGTCGTCGGGCTTGATGCCCGAGTAGGAGTTCCAGACGGCCGCGTCGAAGGTGGCGTGGAAGCCCACGCCGTCGGTGCTCGTGTCGGCCAGCGCGCCGATGTAGGCGTCGAGGCCGACGTTGTCCTTGCGCCCGATGCCGATGGCCATGTACTCGAGGCACTTCTCGGGAGTCGAGTAGTCGGCGATGAGTGCCGTCCCGGTGTCCCCGAGCTCCGGGCTGGTGGGCTGGAACAGACCGCAGCCGGTCAGGAGCAGGGCCAGCAGGCCCAGCCCGGCGAGCGCGCCGAGGCGGCGCCGAGATCGCGTCACAGCTGCCATGAGAACTGCAGACTCCCGTTCCAGAAGTCGCTGTCCGTCCATACCTGGGACTGCTCCAGGCCCTTGCTATTGTAGGACACCGAGCGCTCGTCGCGGTACGTGCGCTGCAGGTCGCCGGTCACGTGGCCCCGGGAACCCACCCGCAGGTTCAGGCTGAGTCCGCCCGAGAAGTTGAGCTGCCGGTTGGTCCGCGTGGGGACGAGCACGCCCCCCTGGGAACCGTTCCGGTCGCCGGCCGTGTAGTTGGGCCGCATGAAGAAGGACAGGGCCGGGCTGGGCGAGTACGACATGCTGGCCGAGAGCGTGTAGTTGTCGTTCACCTCGGAGCGGCTCAGGTAGGTGATGCCGTCGGCGAGCGGACCGTAGGTGCCGCCCGGCTGGTGGCGGGCGCTGTGGCGCACGTCGAGCGAGAAGCGCGGCGAGAGCACGGCGTTCAGGGTGGTGGCGACGTTGTAGTCGAGCACGAGCTTGTCGCTGGCGGGGAGGTAGTAGTAGTGCGTGTAGTCGGCGCCGATCGTGTTCGTCTGGCTGGCGGTCAGGCCGGGCAGGATTCGGTAGCTCCAGCGCCACTCGACGTCGTACGAACGCAGCTCGTTGTTCGCCGACTTGCTGGCGGCCGGGATGTTCACGAGCACGTTGCGGGTGACGCTCAGCCCGATGGAGCTGCTGATGTTCGCCGAGGCCGCGTACTGTAGATCGACCTTGTAGTACTGGCGGTAGATGTCCTTGTTCGCGGGCGTGCTCAGGTAGCCCCCGATCGTGTAGTAGCGGCTGGCGTTGAGGCTGACGTCGCCGGTGGCACGGAGCCGGAGCCGGGTCGCGAGCTTGCGGCTGGCGCTGGCGTTGAAGGTGGCCACGCGCAGG
>JAXDBZ010000241.1:0-13205 GCA_034678345.1 Candidatus Eiseniibacteriota bacterium | reverse complement strand
CGCCGCCCGCGACCGCCGCGGCACCGGCCGCCCCGGAGGCGCACGGGGCTCCGGCGGAGGCGGAGGCCGGCGGGGGGCACGGGGCCGGGGCGGGCCCGCGCCGCTTCGACACCATCCTGAGCGCGCTGGTCAAGGCCAACCCCGACCGCTCCTGGGCCCACGTCGTGCACCGCTTCGAGCCGGTCCTCTTCTCGCTGCTGGTCGCGCTGCTGCTCGTGCTGGCGGTGGCGGTGGCGATGCGGCGGCCGCGGCTGCTGCCGGGGCGGATGCAGAACCTGGTCGAGATCGTGGTCGAGAAGGTCTACCAGCAGGTGGTGGACATCCTCGGGCCCCGCTACGGACCGCGCTACACGCCCTTCCTCGGCAGCCTGTTCGTCTACATCCTGGCCATGAACCTGTTCGGCATCGTGCCGCTCATGGAGTCGCCGACCTCGAACCTCAACGTCACCTTCGCGCTGGCGGTCACCGTCTTCCTCTACGTGCAGGTCACGGCCGTCCGTGAGCTGGGCTTCCTCGGCTGGCTCGGCCACCTCGCGGGCAGCCCGCGCTCGGTCATCGAGTGGGCGCTGGTGCCGCTCACCTTCCCCATCCACGTGATCGGCGAGCTGGCCAAGCCGGTGTCGCTCTCCTGCCGACTCTTCGGCAACATCTTCGGCGAGGACATGCTGCTCGTGGGCTTCGCCTCGCTCGGCATCGGCCTGATGGCCGCGCTCCACCTCGGCGCGCTGCCCTTCGGCGTGCCCATCCAGTTCGTCTTCCTGTTCCTCGCCCTGCTCACCAGCGTGGTGCAGGCCCTGGTCTTCGCCATGCTCAGCACGATCTACTTCCTCCTCATGCTGCCGCACGAGCACGACGCGGGGCACGGGGAGGCGGCGCAGCACCCCTGAACCCGGAGAAGGAGGACCCATGGACTTCCATTCGGCACTCGCGCTCGCGCTCCCGCTCGGCGTCGGCATCGCCGCCATCGGCTCGGGCATCAGCCTCGGCATGATCGGCCACGGCGCCCTGCAGGCGATGGGCCGCCAGCCCGAGGCCATCGCCAAGCTGCAGGTGGCGATGATCATCATCGGCGCCTTCGCCGAGGCGCTCACCATCTACGCCTTCGTGACCGTGTTCCTGCTCCAGGGCAAGATCTGACCTCCGCCTCGCGCGTCACCGGGGAGTCCGCATGAGCGGCTTGATCGACATCCGCCTCGTCCTCACCCAGATCCTGGGCTTCCTCGTGCTGGTCTGGATCCTGGGCCGCTACGCCTGGGGTCCGGTCGTCGCCCAGCTCGAGGCGCGCCGCAGCCGCATCGCGGCCGAGTTCGAGGAGGCGGCGCGACGACAGCGGGAGGCCGACGCGCTCAAGGCGAGCTACGAGCAGGAGCTGCGGGGCATCGAGAGCCAGGCCCGCCAGCGCATCCTGGAGGCGGTGGGCGAGGGCCAGCGGCTGGCGGCCGAGATCAAGGCCCAAGCCCAGGCCGACGCCGCGGCGCGCATCGCCCGCGCCGACGAGCAGATCGCCCACGACCAGGAGAAGGCGCGCGGCCTGCTCAAGCAGCAGGTGGCGGCGCTCTCGATCCGCACCGCCGAGAAGATCCTGCGCGAGACGCTCGACGAGCCGCGCCAGCGCCGGCTGGTCGAGCGGTTCATCGACGAGGTGGAAGGGAAGCCATGAGCCGCGACGACCGGGTGGCCGAGCGCTACGCCCGCGCGCTGTTCCTGATCGCCCAGCGGCGCGGCCAGGTCTTCGAGGCCCAGGCCGGGCTGCAGCGACTGCACGCGCTCGCGCACGCCGACCCCCGCATCGGCCCCTACTTCCGCTCGCCGCTCGTGCCACTGGCGCGCAAGCGCGCCCTGCTGCGCGACGAGCTGGTCTCCGGCCCGTTCCGGCCGGTGGCGCACCTCCTGGACCTGCTGCTGCGCAAGAAACGGCTCGGGCTGTTCCCCGCCGTGGTGGCGGAGTTCGAGAAGCTCGTCCGCCGCTGGCAGGGGCGCCAGGCGGCGGAGGCGGTGAGCGCGGTGCCGCTCACCGCGGACGAACGGAAGCGGCTCCACGCGCGGCTCGAGCGGGTGACGGGGCTCACCCTCGAGCTGGAGGCGCGCGTCGAGCCGGAGCTCATCGGCGGCCTGTACGTGCGCATCGGCGACCACATCATCGACCACTCGGTGAAGGGCCTGCTCGCCTCGCTGCAGGACCGGCTCTTCGAGACGACTCTGCCGACACGTTAGGGGTCCACGACCATGTCCTTCCGACCCGAAGAAGTGAGCGCCGTGCTGGCGCAGGAACTCGAACGCTACGAGGCCACCATCGAGACCCGCAGCGTGGGCACCGTCCTCTCGGTCGGCGACGGCATCGCCCGGCTGTGGGGCCTCGAGGACGCGATGGCCGGCGAGCTGCTGCGCTTCCCCGGCGACGTCACCGGGATGGTGCTGAACCTGGAGGAGGACAACGTCGGCGCGGTGCTGCTCGGCTCCGACGAGAACATCAAGGAGGGCGACCGCGTCGAGTGCACCGGGCGCATCGCCTCGGTGCCGGCCGGGCCCGCCCTGGTCGGGCGCGTGGTGAACGCGCTGGGCCAGCCGGTGGACGGCAAGGGCCCCATCGCCACCGAGCGCACCCGCCACATCGAGTGGATCGCGCCCAGCGTCATCGAGCGCCAGCCGGTGAAGGAGCCGCTGCAGACCGGCATCAAGGCCATCGACTCGATGATCCCCATCGGGCGCGGGCAGCGCGAGCTGGTCATCGGCGACCGCCAGACCGGCAAGACCGCCATCGTCCTCGACACGATCCTGAACCAGAAGGGTCAGGACGTGATGTGCATCTACGTCGCCATCGGCCAGAAGGAGTCCACGGTGGCGAGCGTGGTCGCCATGCTCGAGAAGCACGGCGCGATGGAATACACGACCGTGGTGACGGCCTCGGCCTCGGAGCCGGCGCCGCTGCAGTACCTGGCGCCCTACGCAGGCGTGGCGATGGGCGAGGAGTACCTCTACCGCGGCAAGCACGCGCTGGTCATCTACGACGACCTGTCGAAGCACGCCCAGGCCTACCGGCAGCTGGCGCTGCTGCTGCGCCGACCGCCCGGTCGCGAGGCCTTCCCCGGCGACGTCTTCTACCTGCACTCGCGCCTGCTCGAGCGCGCTGCCAAGCTCTCCGACGAGAAGGGCGGCGGCTCGCTCACCGCGCTGCCGTTCATCGAGACGCAGCTCGGCGACGTGGCGGCCTACATCCCCACCAACGTCATCTCGATCACCGACGGCCAGATCTACCTCGAGCCCGACCTGTTCTACGCCGGCGTGCGCCCGGCCATCAACGTCGGCATCTCGGTCTCGCGCGTCGGCGGCCACGCCCAGATCAAGGCGATGCGCCGCGTCGCCGGGCGCCTGCGCCTCGACCTGGCGGCCTACCGCTCGCTGCAGGCCTTCGCCCAGTTCGGCCAGGACCTCGACCGGGCGACGCGCGACCAGCTCACCCGCGGCGAGCGCATGGTCGAGCTGCTCAAGCAGGAGCAGTACGTGCCCATGCCGATCGAGCGGCAGGTCATCTCGATCTTCGCCGGCGTGAACGGCTACCTCGACGATCTGCCGGTGGCGGCGGTACGCGGCTTCGAGACCGGCTTCCTCGAGTTCGTCGAGCAGGAGTACCCCGAGGTCCCGCACGACATCCGCACGACGAAGGACCTCTCGGACGCGAACCAGCAGCGGCTGCACGAGGCGGCGAAGAAGTTCAAGGCGGTCTTCCAGGCGTAGGAGCGATGGGTTCTCTCAAGGTCCTCCGGCGGCGCATCCGCTCGGTCACCAGCACGCAGCAGATCACTAAGGCCATGGAGATGGTGGCCGCGGCGAAGCTGCGCCGCGCCCAGGCGCGCGCGGCGGCGACCCGGCCCTACGCTGTGCGTCTGACCGGCATGCTCGAGCGGGTGGTGGCGGTGGCGCGCGAGCGCGAGCTGGCCGACCCGGTGCTGGCGGGCGGTCCCGGCAGCGTGGCCGACGCCGGCGTCACGCTGCTCGTGGTGGTGACCTCGGACCGCGGGCTGTGCGGCGGCTTCAACACGACCCTGTTCCGCGCCGTCGAGGAGCGCCTGCGCGTCGCGGCCCCCGGCTCGCTGCGGCTGGTCGTCGTCGGCCGCAAAGGGCGCGACTACGCGGCCGCGCGCCGCTGGCCGGTGGCCGCCGTCTTCACCGAGGTGGGCACCGACGCCAACGTCGCCTTCGCCCGCCGCGTCACCGAGGACGCGTTCGGCCGTTTCGCCCGGGGCGAGGTGGCCCGCGTCGAGTTGCTCTACACGCATTTCCTCTCGGCGATGCGCCGCGAGGTGACGCACGAGACGTTCCTGCCCATCGGTGCGGGCGGGACGGAGCAGACCCCCGGGCCGGCCGGCGACGTGCTGCTGGAGCCGGGGCTCGAGCCCATCCTCGAGGAACTGCTGCCGCGCTTCGCCACCGCCCGCATGCTGGCGGCGCTGGCGGACTCGCGCGCCAGCGAGGAGGGTGCGCGCATGACGGCGATGGGCGCGGCGAGCAAGAACGCGGGCGAACTGCTCGACGCGCTGGTGCTGGAGCGGAACCGCCTGCGGCAGACCATGATCACGCGGGAGATACTGGACATCGTCGGCGGCGCGGAGGCGCTCGCCTAGAGACACTTGGTGGCCGGGCTTCCGGTGCGGCCCTGAACGGAGAACGCAATGAACGTGGGTAAGGTCGTCCAAGTGATCGGTCCGACCGTGGACGTCGCCTTCGAGCCCGACCAGCTGCCCCGCATCCTCAACGCCATCCGCATCGAGGATCCCGCGAAGGGCATCGACGTGACCGTCGAGGCCGCCCTGCACGTGGGCGACAACCAGGTGCGCTGCGTGGCGATGAGCTCGACCGAGGGGCTGGTGCGCGGCATGAAGGCCGTGGACCAGGGCGGCCCCATCACCGTGTCGGTGGGCGAGCAGTGCCTGGGCCGGCTCTTCAACCTGCTCGGCCGGACCATCGACGGCAAGCCGCAGGTCGAGACCGGGAAGACCTACCCGATCCACCGGCCGGCGCCCTCGTTCGAGGAGCAGGAGACCACGCCCGAGCAGTTCGAGACCGGCATCAAGGTGGTGGACCTGCTGGCGCCCTACATGCGCGGCGGCAAGGTCGGCCTGTTCGGCGGCGCCGGCGTGGGCAAGACCGTGCTCATCCAGGAACTCATCCGCAACATCGCCACCGAGCACGGCGGCTACTCGGTCTTCGCCGGGGTGGGCGAGCGCACCCGCGAGGGCAACGACCTCTACCTCGAGATGACCGACTCGGGCGTGATCGCCAAGACGGTGATGGTGTTCGGCCAGATGAACGAGCCGCCCGGCGCCCGCCTGCGCGTCGGACTCACCGGCGTGACCATGGCCGAGTACTTCCGCGACGAGATGGGCCAGGACGTGCTGCTGTTCATCGACAACATCTTCCGCTTCGTGCAGGCCGGCAGCGAGGTCTCCGCGCTGCTCGGCCGCATGCCGAGCGCGGTCGGCTACCAGCCCACGCTGGGCACCGAGATGGGCGCGCTGCAGGAGCGCATCACCTCGACCAAGCGCGGCTCGATCACCTCGGTGCAGGCGATCTACGTGCCGGCCGACGACATCACCGACCCTGCCCCGGCCACCACCTTCGCCCACCTCGACGCCACCACGGTGCTCGACCGCGCCATCACCGAGCGCGGCATCTACCCGGCGGTGGACCCGCTCGCCTCGACCTCGCGCATCCTCGATCCCAAGATCATCGGCGAGGAGCACTACCAGGTGGCGCGCTCGGTGCAGCGCATCCTGCAGCGCTACCGCGACCTGCAGGACATCATCGCCATCCTCGGCATGGACGAGCTCTCCGAGGAGGACAAGCGGCTGGTGGCGCGGGCGCGGCGCATCGAGCAGTTCCTCTCGCAGCCGTTCTTCGTGGCCGAGGCCTTCACCGGGCAGCCGGGCCGCTACGTGAAGATCGAGGACACGGTGGAGGGCTTCCAGCGCATCGTGAACGGCGAGTTGGATTCGCTGCCCGAGCAGGCGTTCCGCTTCAAGGGCACGATCGACGAGGTCGTGGCCGAGGCCGAGCGCATGGCGGCGCAGGCCTAGGGGCGCCGGGAGCGGTCATGGCGACGCCGTTCGAGCTGGCCATCCTCACCCCCGAGCGCTCGGTGTTCGAGGGCAAGGTCGAGTACGTCGAGGTGCCCGGCGTCGAGGGCTCCCTCGGCGTGCTGGCGCACCACGCGGCGCTCGTCACGCCGCTGGGCGCGGGGCGGCTCACCGTGCGCAAGCCGGGCGGCGACGAGCTGTACTGGCGGGTGAGAGGCGGGTTCTTCGAGGTGGGCGAGGACCGCGCCACCGTGCTGGCCGACGAGGTGAGCGCCGAGCCCGCGTAGTCCGCCGGTGGTGCCTGTGGATGTGCCGAGGCCCCGGTCCGCGCGGACCGGGGCCGCGGTGCGTCCGGGAGCGTCGTCCTCCGCCGCCTACTCCAGCGCGTCCGGCCGGTGCGCGTTCGGCCGCAGCAGGAGCCGCTGCCGCGCGTAGTCGAAGACGACGTCGAAGCGGCAGAGCGCCCCGTTGGCGAGCACCGCGTCCGCGCCCTGCGCCTTCGAGCGGACCTCGACGGGCACGAAGGCCGCCCTGAGGCCCGTGAGCTCGTGGCCGCCGATGACGAGACGCTCGATCCGGGCGACCCGGCCGCGAATCACCCCGCTCAGCCCGCGGCCCAGGACGACCTCCCGCGCGCCGGCCGGGACCTCGAACCCCATCCCCGGCTTCGTCAGGAACTCGATGGTCTCGCTCGAGGCGCAGTCCAGGTAGACCTTGTAGGTCCGCAGCGGACCCGCCGCGATCGCGGCCGAGACCTCGAGGAAGGGCCAGTTGCGGTCGTTGAACGTCACGGGCACGGCGGTCCAGTCCGGGCCGGGCTGGAACGCGCCGGGCTCGTGCAGCGTCAGCGCGCGCCGCCCGTAGTCCAGCTCCAACGCGTAACGTCCCAGCAGCGAGTAGCCGATGACGCCGTCGCTCGTGCCGCCCATCATCGCGGTGTCGGCGAGAACGATGACGCGCTGACCGTCGATCCGGGTGTCGCCGACCCGCAGCGTCAGGGAGTCGGCCACGAAGGCCTCGGACGACGAGCCTCCCCCCGCGCCCCCGATGCGGGCGGAGAACAACCGCTCGGCGCCGATGGAGTCGCGCAGCGACGGCTTGAAGAGCAGCACGCCCTCGTAGCCCATGCCGCTGTCGAGTATCAGCTGCAGCGGACGCGAGCCGCTCACGCGGACGGGGACCAGCACCTTGTTGCGGACGACGCGGAAGGGAACGACGGCATCCGCCGCGCCGACGGCGGTCGTGCCCACCGCCGGGAATGCCAGCAGGGACAGCAGCAGGACGAGTCGGTGCGAAGCGGACTTCGGGAGGAACATGGTGGCCCTCGGGTGGGTTGCCGTCCGGCGGGCGAAGCGCGGCGGATTCTGGGTGCCCGTGCGGCCGCCGCGCAAGACGCCCGCGACGAGCGCGGCCGAAGCGGCCGGGAACGCGGCGGCGGACCGGGGCCTTCGCGTCTCTGCGCCGTTGTCCGCGCGACCCGGGGTCGCGGCGGGTTCGGTGGAGCCCCGGCTAGCGCCAGGGTGGCAGCGGCGGGTTCTCGGTGTTGCTGAACGACCGGACCATCTCCCGCATCGTCTCCAGCAGCCCAGGAGAGGGGGCCTTCCCCACCATCACGACCTGCACGGAACTCATCGGACCACGCAGGAACCGGATGGCCCCGAAGCAGTGCGTCCGGGGGTTCGGGAAGGGGAACCCCACGTTCAGCTTGAAGGTCTCGTGGAAGACGACGACCGAGTCTCGTGACTCACAGGAGACGACACGCGGGTCAGCGCGATGCAGGCCATCGAGTTCGAGCGCGATCGCCAAGTCACTCCCTGCAAGGCCGTTGAGCTGCCGCGGGAGAGGCTTCAAGAAGTGACTCCGATCCAGCAGCTCACAGAAGCTCTCTGGCGTGACTGCGGGAAGCGCACGAAAGACCACACCCGCAAGCGAATCATCATAGCCAGTGGCCTGGAAGTCGTAGACCTCGCTCAGCGCGCGCGATACCCACACCGGGCCGCAAGTCACAATGAGGTCTCCGAGGAGTGGATCCTTGCCCGCGTCCTTCCAGTGGACACCGCTGGGGATGTCAAACGCGACCAACACTGGCATGGCGTCGTACACGACCCTGGTTGCCATGGGGCGGGCTTCCCAGGGCCCCGGTGGGTACCAGAACGAGTAGGCCTCCTGCGGACCGTGGAAGCACTGCCATTGCGAGGTCGGGGGGAATGCCGCGTCCGGCGGCCGAGCGCACCCGCCCAAGCAGAGACCCAACAGAGCCCCCACCCACACCAGCCGCCATGCGTGCCGGGACCGCATTCCACCTCCCCGGAGATGGGTTCGGCTTTGGTCACGAGGCCCCGGTCCGCATGGACCGGGGCCTCCGGCTTCCGCGTCGGCGGCCTACTCGCCGCCGAAGAGGAACTCCAGGCCCGCCATCAGGTAGATCGAGCCGTTCTTCACGTCGCCGCCGAGCGAAACGCCCTCGACCGAGAGGTCGGAGACGTTCGTGAGCCCGAAGGTGTAGCGGCCCTCGCCGACGATCCGCATGTTGCCGCTGCGCAGCGCGACCGCGGCCCCGGCGGCGATGCCGATGTCCGCCGTCTTGATCTGGTCCGAGTCGAGCGAATAGCCGAACAGGCCGCTGGTGCTCAGCTTCTCGTCCACCTTGAGGGAGGCCACCGGTCCGGCCAGCAGCCGCACGCCCACGGGCTCGGCGACGGGCAGCGAGACGCGCAGGAGCACCGGGACCTCGAGGTAGTCCACGTCGAGCGAGACGCTCTCGCTGACCGGGATGCCGACCACGTCGCCGCTGTACTCGAACAGCTTTGCGCCCTTGCGCACGTAGAGCAGCTCGGGCTGGATGCCGATCATGGGGGTGAGGTCGATGGCGCCGTACACCCCGCCCACGAAGCCGGTGCGGTTGTCGGTGTCGAACAGGTCCGCCTGGACCTGCGAGATGCTGACGCCTCCCTTGACGCCGAAGACCATCCCCGCGTATGCGGGGACCACGGCGGCCAGAACGGCGACGGCGACGAGGACGACGGGGACGAAGCGCTTCATGAGCAAGCCTCCCAGATGAGGGGTCGAGGACAACGGCCCGCGCGGGGCACCCGCGAGGGGCCCCGCCGGTCGCGGCCTCCGGGGGAGCCGATGTCCCGCAGTCTAGCGCATCCCCGTGCGAACGGCCCGTCTGGGGGCCCGGGCGGGACCGGGGTGCCGGGCGTCCTTTCTGACAGCTTCCGGACAACCCCCGGGGGCGCCGGGCACAGACTGGTGGTGTCAGCAGGTCCTGTTCCCTGGCCCGGTCGCCCGGACGGCGATCGGGCTACTTCCGGAGGTGAGCGATGTTCCGCATGCCCATCGACGTGACGGATCTCGACGCCCGGCGGCTGCGTGCGATGCTCTCCACCTACGACGACCGGCCCGGTCCGGGCCGGCGCGAGGTGAACCAACTGCGCGGCGAGTTGGAGCGGGCGCGGGTCGTGCCCGCGCACGAGGTCAGCGGCCGCGTGGTCACCATGCGCTCCGAGGTGCTGCTGCGCGATCTCGACAGCCAGCAGGAGTTCATCTGCAAGCTCTCGTACCCCGAGGAGTCCGACGCGGACGCGGGGCGCATCTCCGTCCTGGCGCCGGTGGGCACGGCGATCCTCGGCTACCGCGAGGGGACGGTGGTGGAGTGGAGCGTGCCCGCCGGCACGCGGCGGCTGCGCATCGAGAAGATCCTGTACCAGCCGGAGGCGGCCGGGGACTACGAGAGGTAGCCCGGGCGCCGCTCCCGCGCCCCGCCGTGGCCGTCACGCCCGGCGGGGCGCTCGTTGCCCCCGCCGCGCGGGAGCCGCTGGCGGCCCTCCGCGCCGCGGGGTAGGCTGCGGGCATGTCCGCCCCGGTCCCCTCTCCCCCCGGCGCCCCGCTGCGCGTGCTGGCCGTCATCCCCGGCTCCGCGTCGGGGCCGTCGTTCATCTTCGCCAAGCGGCAGATGGCCGATGTCCAGGAGCTGGGCGTGGACGTCCGCCACTTCTGGCTGGGTGAACGCACCTCCCCGTGGGGCCTGCTGGCCGAGTGGCGGCGGCTGCGGCGGACCCTCGCCGAGCTGCGGCCGGACCTGGTGCACGCCCACTACGGGACGGTAACGGCGCTGGTCACGGCGCTGGCGGGGGCGCGCCCGCTCGTCATCACCTACCGCGGCAGCGACCTCAACGGCACCCCGGCCGTGAGCCGCCTGCGCGCGGCGACGGGCATCCTCTTCTCCCGGCTGGCGGCGCTGCGGGCCGACGCCATCCTCTGCGTGAGCGAGCAGGTGCGGGGGCGCCTGTGGTGGGGCCGCGCCGCGGCCGAGGTGCTTCCCAGCGGGGTGGACCCCGACGTCTTTCGGCCCCAGCCCCGGGCCGAGGCGCGCGCGGCGCTGGGCTGGAGCGAGGACGAACGCGTCGTCCTGTTCAACAGCTCGCGCCAGGCCGAGCGCAAGCGCCTCGACCTCGCCCGGGCCGCCGTGGCCGTGGCGGCGCGCCTCGTCCCCGGCACGCGGCTCGAGGTGCTGGACGGCAACGTCGCGCCGAGCCGCATCGTGACCTACATGAACGCGGCCGACTGCCTGCTGCTGACCAGCGACAACGAAGGCTCGCCCAACGTGGTCAAGGAGGCGCTGGCCTGCGACCTGCCGGTCGTCTCCGTGGACGTGGGCGACGTGCGCGAGCGCGTCGCCGGGGTGACGCCGGGCGCCGTCGTCGCGCGCGACCCGGAGCGGTTGGGGGCGGCGCTGGCGGAGGTCCTGCGCGCCCCGGCGCGCTCGAACGGCCGCGCCGCGGTGGCCGGCATCACCACCCACCGCATCGCCGAGCGCATCGTCGAGACCTACCGGCGGGTGGCCGGCGGTCGCGGGGGAGCGACGCCGTGACGGCGCCCCTGCGGGTGATGCACCTCAGCAACGCCATGGACCTGGGCGGGGCCGAGCTCGTCGTGCTCGAGCACGTGCGGCACGCCGGCCCCGGGATCGAGAGCTGGGTGTGCGCGACCCGCGGCGGCGGCTGGGCGCTCGACGAGGCGCGGCGCCTCGGCGCGCACACCCTGGTGCTGCGCGGCTCGGGCGGCCGGGCGGGGGCGCTGCGGCGGCTGGCGGACCTGCTGCGGCGCGAGCGCGTGGACGTGGTGAACGGGCACAACCCCGCGGGCGCCTTCTACGCCGCCGTCGCCGGCCGCCTGGCCCGCGTGCCGGCCATCCTGCGCACCGAGCACAGCGTCCATCACCCCGGGAACGCGGCCGGGGCGCTGCTCTACAACCGCCTGCTCGAGCCGCCGCTCACCGTGCTCGCCCACCGCGTCGTCTGCGTCTGCGAAGCGGTGCGCCAGGGGCAGCTCGCGCGCACGCCCTGGGCCGCCGGCAAGCTGGTCGTCGTGCCCAACGGGATCTCGGACGCCGTCCCGGGCGGGCGCGACGCGGCCCGCGCCGGGCTGGGCCTGGCGCCGGACGACGTCGCCCTGGTGACGGTGGCCAGCCTGACGCCGGCCAAGGCGCAGCACGTGCTGCTCGAGGCGTTCGCGCGGCTGGCGGCCGCGGTCCCCGCCGCGCGGCTGTTCCTCGCCGGCGACGGGCCCCGGCGCGCGGCGCTGGAGGACCGGGCGCGCGGGCTGGGCGTGGCGGAGCGGGTGCGCTTCCTCGGCGTGTGGCGCGACGTGCCCGGCCTGCTGGCGGCGGCCGACCTGTTCGTGCTTTCCTCGGTGCGCGAGGGGCTCTCGCTCTCGCTGCTCGAGGCGATGCGCGCCGGCCGCGCCGTGGTCACGACCGACGCCGGCGGCAGCCGCGAGGCGGTCGCGGACGGCGTCACCGGACGGGTGGTCCCGCCCGGCGACGCGGCGGCGCTGGCGGCGGCGATCCGCAGGCTGCGCGACGACCCGGCGCTGCGCGCGCGGCTGGGCGCTCAGGCCCGGCAGGACGTAGCGGCTTACACCTGGGGCGCGCGCGCGGCGCGCATCCGGGCCTTTGTCGAGGGGAAGAACTGATGCGTGTTGCGTTCTTGACCTCTGAGTTACATGCCCCCTATGGCTGGGCGCGCTACGCGCTGGAATTAGCGCGTGCCCTGGCCGCGCAGGGAATCGAGGTGGTGACTCTCACGCAGCCCGGCGCGGCGCTGGCCGAAGCGGACGGGCTGGCCGGTGTGCGCCCGGTGTTGCCCCGCCTGGTGCCGCGCTCGCGCCTGTTCGTGGTGCGGGCGCTACTGGCCGCCCCGCGCATCCGCCGGGCGACCGCTGACTGCGACCTGCTGCACGTCGTCGCCGAGCCGTACAGCATCGCCGGGGCGCTGGCCGCCGGACGGCGTCCGCTGGTGGTGACGGCGCACGGCACCTACCTGCCGCAGACAGCCCGGCGGAGGCTGGTCGGCGTGCTCTATCGCCGTGCTTACCGGCGTGCTCACCTGATAGCCGTCAGCGAGTTCACTGCCGCGCAGGTGCGCGCCGCCCTGCCAGGCAGCGCGCCGGAGGTGATTCGCAACGGCGTGCACGTGGCCCGCTTCCAGACGCCCGCGCCTGCGCCCACCAAGCGCGGCCCGACCATCCTGGCGACCGGTGGCGTCAAGGCGCGCAAGGGGACGCACCTGCTGATCGAGGCGCTGGCCCGCGTGCGTGAGCGTGTGCCCGACGCGCAGCTTGTCGTGACGGGCATTCAGTTGGAGCCGGACTACCTGGCCCGCGTGCAGGAGCAGACGCGCGCCCTGGGTCTGGCGGACTGCGTGTACCTGCCCGGCCAGGTGCCCGAAGAGGAGTTGCGCGGCTGGTACCAGCACGCCGACGTGTTCGCGCTGCCCTCCCTAACGGTGGGCGAGAAGTTTGAGGGCTTCGGGCTGGTCTTTCTGGAGGCGAGCGCGTGCGGTCTGCCGGTGATCGGCACGACGGGCAGTGGCGTGGCCGAAGCCGTGCGCGACGGGGAGACGGGGCTGCTCGTCCCGCAGGACGACGTGCCCGCTCTGGCCGACGCCATCACCCGCGTGCTGAGCGACGACGCGCTGCGGGCGCGGCTGGGAGCGGCAGGCCGCGCCTACGCCCAAACGCAGGACTGGGCGCAGGTCGCGGCGCGTGTGGCGACGCTCTACGGGCGGGCGATGCATTCGCGTTCGGGGGAGAGTCTTTGAGCCGCTGAGGCGCAGAGAGCGCAGA
>JAXDBZ010000240.1:0-5905 GCA_034678345.1 Candidatus Eiseniibacteriota bacterium | reverse complement strand
CAGCACACCGAGGTCGCGCGCCCACATCAGGGCGAGCCCGTCGCGCACCCAGAAGTGCCGCGCGTCGCCGGCCGCGGTCTCGGTGATGACCCCGTCGGTGAGCGTGCCGTCCACGTCGAGGAACAGGACGCGCACCGGCCCGGCGACGGGGACGCCGTCCGCCGGGCTCAAGGCCGCTCCCCCACGGCGGCGCGCACGCGCACCGCCTCGTCGAGAAAGGCCGCCGCCTGCTCGAGCGGTAGCTGGGTGGCCGCGTCCGAGCGGGCCCGCGCCGGGTCGGGGTGGCACTCGAAGAACAGGCCGTCCACGCCGCAGGCCACCGCCGCGCGCAGGAGGGGGAAGGCGAAGCGGCGGTCGCCGCCGGTCTCAGCCCCGCCCGGGCGCTGCAGGCTGTGGGTGGCGTCGAAGACCACCGGCCAGCCCAGCTCGCGCATGACCACCAGGCCGCGCATGTCCACCACCAGGTCGCCGTAGCCGAAGCTGGTGCCGCGCTCGGTCAGCAGGATGCGCTCGCCGCCCGCGGCGCGCAGCTTCTCGACGGCGTGGCGCATGTCGGCCGGCGCCACGAACTGCCCCTTCTTCACGTTCACCGCCCGGCCGCTGCGCGCCGCCGCCTCGAGCAGGGCGGTCTGGCGGCAGAGGAAGGCCGGGATCTGCAGCGCGTCGGCCACCTCGGCCGCCGCCGGCACCTCGGCCGTCTCGTGTACGTCGGTGAGCACCGGCACGCCGGCCTCGCGCCGCACGCGGGCGAGCACGCCCAGCGCCTCGTCGCGGCCGAGGCCGGCGAAGGAGCGTCCGCTCGAGCGGTTGGCCTTGCGGTAGGAGGCCTTGAAGACGTAGGGCAGGCCGCGCGCCGCGCACAGGTCGCGCAGCCGCGTCGCCACCGCGAGGCACTGCTCCGCGCTCTCGACCACGCACGGCCCGGCGATCACCAGCAGGGCCGGCCCGCCGGCCTCGGCGCTCCCGATGGCGAACCGGTTCACTCCGTCCTCCCGGTCGCCGTCTCCGGCTCGTGCCCGGCGGCGGCCTCCGCCCCGGGCGCCAGCGCGTCGCTGCCGCGCACCGCGCGGCGCCGCTCGAGCGCGGCGCGCACGAAGTCCACGAACAGCGGGTGCGGCTCGTGCGGGCGCGACTTCAGCTCGGGGTGGAACTGCACGGCGAGGAACCAGGGGTGGTCGGGCAGCTCGACGATCTCGACCAGGTCGCGGCCGACGCAGCGGCCCGACAGCACCAGCCCGCGCGACTGCAGCTGCGCCGCGTAGTGGTTGTTGAACTCGTAGCGGTGGCGGTGGCGTTCCTCGACCTCGAGCCGCCCGTAGGCGCGCGCCGCCAGGCTGCCCTCGCGCAGGGCGCAGCGGTAGGAGCCGAGGCGCATCGTGCCGCCCTTCTCGCTGATGCCGGCCTGCTCGGCCATCAGGTCGATCACCTTCTGCGCCGCGCGCGGGTCGAACTCGCTCGAGTGGGCCTCCTCCCAGCCGACGACGTGCCGGGCGAACTCGATGGTCGCCACCTGCATGCCGAGGCAGAGGCCGAAGTACGGGATGCCGCGCTCGCGGGCGTGGCGCACCGCGGCGATCTTGCCCTCGATGCCGCGCTCGCCGAAGCCGCCCGGGACCAGCACGCCGTCCACGTCGCCCAGCAGCTCGGCCGCCGGGCGCGTCTCGATGTCCGCGGCCTCGACCCAGCGCAGCCGCACCCGCGCGCGGTTCGCGGCGCCGGCGTGGACGAAGGCCTCGACCAGGCTCTTGTAGGCGTCGCGCACGTGGGTGTACTTGCCGACGATGGCGATCTCGCACTCGCGCTCCGGCGCGCGCACCCGGGCGACGAAGTCGCTCCAGACCCGCAGGTCGGGCGCGTCGGTGTCGAGCCCCAGCCCCTGCACCACCAGCGTGTCGAGCCCGCCCTCGTGGAACATGAGCGGCACCTCGTAGATCGAGGGCCGGTCGATGGCGGCAATGACCGCTTCGGCCGGGACGTTGCAGAACAGCGCGATCTTCTCGCGCACGTCGGAGTCGAGCGGCACCTCGCTGCGGCACAGCAGCACGTCGGGCTGGATGCCGATCTCGCGCAGCTCCTTGACCGAGTGCTGGGTGGGCTTGGTCTTGACCTCCCCCGCCACCTTGAGGAAGGGTACCAGCGTGACGTGGACGAACAGGACGTCGCGGCGCAGCTCGAGCCGCAGCTGCCGCGCCGCCTCGAGAAACGGCAGCGACTCGATGTCGCCCACCGTGCCGCCGATCTCGATGATCTGGACCTCGGCCTGCGAGGTGAGCGCCAGGTGGGTGATGCGGCGCTTGATCTCGTCGGTGACGTGCGGGATGACCTGCACGGTGCGGCCCAGGTAGTCGCCGCGCCGCTCCTTGGACAGCACCGTGTCGTACACCTGCCCGGCGGTGACGTTGTGGCTGCGGGTCACCGAGGTGCCGGTGAAGCGCTCGTAGTGCCCGAGGTCGAGGTCGGTCTCGGCGCCATCGTCGGTGACGAAGACCTCGCCGTGCTGGAACGGGCTCATCGTGCCCGGGTCCACGTTCAGGTAGGGATCCAGCTTCTGCAGCGTGACGCGCAGCCCCCGCGCCTTGAGCAGGAGCCCGAGCGACGCGGCGGCGATGCCCTTGCCCAGCGAGGAGACCACCCCACCCGTGACCACGATGTACTTGGGCATGACGTTCCTCTCCCGTCCCTGGGCTGGGCCTACGGCCGCGGCCCGCGTCTCTCCAGCGCCTCGAGCTGCTCCGGCGTGTCCACGCCCGCGAAGGGGCGTTCCCCCAGCACCACCTTGATGCGCACGCCGCGCTCGAGCGCGCGCAACTGCTCCAGCTTCTCCGCCCGCTCGAGCACACCCGCCGGCCACGAGGCGAACTCGAGCAGCAGGTCGCGGCGGAAGGCGTAGACGCCCGCATGGCGCAGCGCCGGGCCGCCCCGCGAGGCTCCCGCGAGGTCGGCGCGGCTAAAGTAGAGCGCGAATCCGGCGGCGTCCACCACCACCTTGACCACCTCGGGGCGCGCCAGGAGCGCCGCGTCGGGCTCGTGGTGCGCGATGGTCCCCATGCGCAGCTCCGGCCCGGCGCGCATCACCTCGACCAGCCGCGTGACCGCCCCGGTCTCCAGCTCGGGCTCGTCGCCCTGCAGGTTCAGCACGATGTCCGCCCCGGGCCGGCGCCGCGCCACCTCGGCCACCCGGTCCGTGCCGCTGGCGCAGTCGACCGGGGTCATCTCGACCGCGGCGCCGAAGCCGCGCGCCGCGGCGGCGATGCGCTCGTCGTCGGTGGCGATCACCAGCTCGTCCAGGCCGCGCACGGCGCGCGCCCGCTCCCAGACGTGCCGGAGCATCGGCTTGCCCCACAGCACGGCCAGCGGCTTGCCGGGGAAGCGCGTGGCGGCGAAGCGGGCGGGGATGACGGCGAGGACGGGATCGCTCACGGGGCGACTCCGGGGCACCCGCGCCCGGCGCGGGTCCGCCGGGACGACCTCACGGGCCCGGAAAGCGACGCGCCGTCGCGGGGGTCCGGGACCTCCGGGACGGCGCGGGTGGTCATCGGTCCATGCTCTCGCACGGGAGCGCAGAGTAGCACACCCCGCGCGCTCCCCCCAACGCCGACCGCCCCGCTCCGGGGATCCGGGGCGGGGCGGCGGGACGTCGGCCGGCCTACTCGGCCAGGGGCAGGACGTGCACCTTGCGGCGCACGAACTTCACGTGCCCGTCCACCATGGCGAACAGGGTGTCGTCCTTGCCGATCCCCACGTTCTGGCCGGGGAAGAACCGCGTGCCGCGCTGCCGCAGGATGATCCCGCCGGAGCGGATGCGCTCACCGCCGAAGCGCTTCACGCCGAGGCGCTGCGCGTTCGAGTCGCGGTTGTTGCGGGACGAGGACTGACCTTTCTTGTGTGCCATGACGTCTCCTAGCGCTGGATGCCGGTCACGCGCAGGCGCGTGAGGTCGTCACGGTAGCCGCGCCGCTTCCGGTAGTCGTGCCGGCGCTTGTACTTGAAGATGCGGATCTTGGGCCCGCGGAAGTGCTCGACGACTTCGGCGGTCAGGCTGGCACCCTGCACGTAGGGCTGGCCGACCGAGATGGAATCGCCGTCGGCGACGAGCAGCACCTGGTCGAAGGTGAGCCGGGCGCCGGGCTCGCCCTGCAGGCGGGCCACCTGGATCTCGGTCTCGGGCTCGACACGGGTCTGCACACCGTTGATGTTCACGATCGCGTACATCGCTCGACTGTCTCCTGGAGACGCGGGCCGCGCGGATGACGGGGTCCCGTCAAGGGCCCGCGGACACACGAGAAGCGCCCCTACCGGGCGCGAAGCGCTCTTTTGTACCATGCGCGGCGGCGGCCGGTCAAGCAGCCTCGGCCGCGGTCTCGCCGGGCCAGCCCGCCCCCAGCCGCGCCCGGCCTACGCCCCCGGCATGTTGCCCACGACCTCCTTGGTCAGGTCCCGCTTGCCGCTGCCACCGAAGACCTTCATCTCCCCGCGGCGCAGCTGGGGGTCGTCCTTGAGGTCCACCTGGATCTTGAAGCGCTTCTCCAGCTCGGTGAAGCGCCGCGCCTCCTGCTCGACGAAGAACAGGGCGATCTCCGGCGCCACCTTCACGGTGATGCGCTTCTCCCCGCCCATCGAGGCCACCCGCCGCATGGCGCGCTCGAGGCGGGCCAGCATGGTCTCGGGCGAGGCGACCTTGCCCAGTCCGCCGCAGTGCGGGCAGTCCTCGGTGTAGTAGTGGAGCAGGCTCGAGCGCTCGCGCTGCCGCGTCATCTCCACCAGCCCGAGGTCCGAGACCGCGAAGGCGCGGGTGCGGGCGCGGTCCTGGCGGAGCTGGGTGCGCAGCTCGTCCAGCACGGCGCGCTTGTTCGCCTCGATCTCCATGTCGATGAAGTCGATGACGATGATGCCGCCGATGTCCCGCAGCCGCAGCTGGCGCGGGATCTCGCGCGCCGCCTCCAGGTTCGTGCGGAGGATGGTCTCCTCCTGGTTCTTCTTGCCGGTGAAGCGGCCGGTGTTCACGTCGATGGCCACCAGCGCCTCGGCGTGGTCGATGCAGATGTAGCCGCCCTTCTTGAGCCACACCTTGCGCTCGAAGGTCTTCTCGATCTGCGGCTCGATGGCGTAGTGGTCGAAGATCGGCAGGCGTCCCTTGTAGAGCTTGACCCGGTCGCGCAGCTCGGGCGAGACCGCCTTCAGGTAGGCCTGGATCTCGGCGAAGGAGTCCTTGTCGTCGATGACCACCTCGTCCACCTCGTCGGTGAACAGGTCGCGGATGAGGCTCGCGGTCAGCTCCAGCTCGCGGTGCACGAGCGCCGGGGCGTGCACGCCGGCGGCCTTGCGGTCGATCTTCTGCCAGATCTTGACGAGGTGCTTCACGTCGGCGGCGAACTCGGGGTCGCCCTTGCCCTCGCCGGCGGTGCGGGCGATGAGCCCCACCCCCTTCGGGCGCAGGTCCTGGATGATGGCCTTGATGCGCTGCCGTTCGGCGCGGTCCTCGATGCGGCGCGAGACGCCGACGTGGTCCACGCCCGGCATCAGCACGCAGAAGCGGCCGGGCAGGCTCACCTGCTGCGTGACCCGCGGGCCCTTGGTGCCGATGGCCTCCTTGGTGAGCTGGACCAGCACCTCCTGGCCCTTCTTCAGATGGTCCTCGATGCGCGGCGCGGCGGCCCGGCGGCGGCGGCCGCCGCGCTCGCCGGCCTCCTCGACGTCGGAGAGGTCCTCCAGAGCGGCCAGGCTCTCGGCCAGGTCGGAGGCGTGCAGGAAACCGGTCTTGGCCAGCCCCAGGTCCACGAAGGCGGACTGCATCCCGGGCAGGACGGCGTTCACCTTGCCCTTGTAGATGTCGCCCACGCTGCGCCGCTGCTCGGCGCGCTCGACGCGCAGCTCGACCAGGTCCCCGTCCTCGAGGATGGCGATC
>JAXDBZ010000239.1:0-7082 GCA_034678345.1 Candidatus Eiseniibacteriota bacterium | reverse complement strand
TGGCAGGCGCGTTGTCCGGCCCACGACGACAAGCACCCGAGTCTCACTCTGGGTGAGGGCCGCGATGGGCGTGCACTTCTCAGGTGCTGGGCCGGGTGCGACACGGGCGCGGTATTGCGGGCGCTCGGGCTCCGATGGACCGACCTGTTCGCTTCGCCCCGCTCCGGACTGGGGAGGGGGAGGTGAGGGCCCCTTGCGGCGGTGCAACCGTGCAACCGCAAGGTGGCTGCACCCTAGCGGCCTACGCCGCGGCGAAGTGCCTCCCGGAGGATTTCCTGCGCGGGCTAGGGTTGGCAGACACCTCCTTCCAGTGTGTTCCCGCCGTCCGCATGCCGTACCTCGATGAGGCCGAAGCTGAGGTGGCCGTGCGGTTTCGCCTGGCACTCACGAAGGGCGACCAGGCCGACCGCCGTTTCCGTTGGCGCAGGGGCGACAAGCCGCGCCTATACGGCCTGTGGCGCCTTCAGGAGGCACGTTCGGCCGGGTACGTCGCGCTCGTCGAGGGTGAGAGCGACGCGCAAACGCTGTGGTTCCACGGCGTACCGGCCCTCGGGCTTCCGGGCGCAGCGAATTGGCAGGAAGGCTGGGCGCCAGCCTTCGACGGCCTCCCCACAATCTTCGCAGTGATAGAACCGGATCATGGAGGCGAGGCGGTCTGCGCATGGCTGGAGCGCTCGCGCATCCGCGACCGGGTGCGGTTAGTTGCGCTGGACGGCGTGAAAGACCCCTCCGAACTGCACGTAACGGCCCCAGCAGACTTCAAGGGCAAGTGGGCGGCAGCGCTTAGGAACGCGGTGTCGTGGGCAGACCAAGCGGCCAGGGAGGCCGCGGTTCGCAGGGAAGCAGCCTGGAAGCGTTGCTCCGGCCTCGCCACGTCGCCACGGATCCTCGAGTGCTTGGCCGTGGCTCTACCTGCAGTCGGGCTCGTGGGCGAGGAGCGCGCCGCGGAGCTGATCTACCTGTGTGCGACAAGCCGTCTCCTGCAGCACCCCGTCTCGGCCGTCGTTAAGGGGCCGTCGTCTGCGGGCAAGTCGTACGTAACCGAACGTGCCCTGAGCTTCTTCCCCGGGAGGGCCTACCACGCTCTGACAGCGATGTCGGAACGATCGTTGGCGTTCTCGGAGGAGCCCCTGGAGCACCGCATGTTGGTGCTGTACGAGGCTACCGGTCTGGCGGGCGAGATGGTTTCGTACCTGATGCGGTCGCTGCTGAGCGAGGGACGGGTCCGCTACGAGACGGTGGAGAAGACGCCCAAGGGACTGCGACCGCGCCTGATCGAACGTGAAGGGCCTACAGGGCTGCTGGTGACAACGACCAGGATTCGGCTGGACGGCGAATTGGAGACGAGGCTGCTTTCGATCCCGGTGAACGACTCGCCCGAGCAAACACACCAGGTGCTGATGGCGCTGGCGCGGGAGCAGGAGTCTCAACCCGACCTGGATCTGTGGCACGCCCTGCAAGAGTGGCTTGAGCTGTCCGAGCACCGGGTGACGGTCCCGTTCGGGGCGGAGCTGGCAGAGGCCATGCCTGCGGTCGCGGTCCGGTTGCGGCGCGACTTCGCTGCTCTGCTGGACCTGGTTCGTGCGCATGCGTTGCTTCACCAGGCCAGCCGCGGCCGCGACAAACAGGGTCGCATCATCGCGATGCTCGAGGACTACACCGTTGTGCGTGGGCTGGTGTACGACCTGATCGCCCAGAACATTGAATCGTCCGTACCGCCGTCCGTGCGCCAAACGGTCGACGCGGTGAAGGAGATGGACAGTCCGGCCGGTGTCACCGCGACGGTGGTGGCGAAGCGCCTCCGGCTCGACAAGTCGTCCGCCTCCCGCCGGTTGCGTGATGCTGGGGAACGAGGCTACCTGTCGAACATCGAGCAGCGCAGGGGGCAGCCGGGAAAGTGGGTCGTCGCGGAGTCCATGCCCGCCGAAATGGACGTGCTCCCGCTGCCGTCGAGGCTGCAGGGCGGTTGCGCGGTTGCGCGCGTGCGGGGGGATGACGCCACCCCTCCCGCCCCGGACGCACTGGGGGCTGAGGCCATCGCGGACTGGGTGGAGGGAGCCGACTCATGAACGCCGCCCAGCTCCAGCAGCGTCTTGCGCGGATGGTCCAGACTGAGTACGTGGGTCGCGAGGCCGGGTACCGACACATTGGCTTGGGGCCAGAGCAGGCTCACTTGCCGGCGTTCCACGATGCGAAGGCGCGAGGGCAACAGGTGCTCGAAGATCTGCGACGCCGCGGTCTGTTCCCGGCGTCAAGTAGCGCCGCTCACGGGGTTCCGCCCGCTCCCGGATCGGTGATGGACGAGGCCGCCCATGTCGACTGAGCTCGAGGGCCTCCTGCGGGCCCTTCTCTCGGAGCCATCGAGGCTCAACAGGCTGGCGCCCGAGCAGGAGCGGGGCCTGCTCGCGAGCCTCCGTGCCATCGAGACCGCCGAGCGGACGCCAGATCTGGGGAGGGCATCAAATGAACCCGTCGCGGCTTGGGGCGGGGAAGATCTGCTGACCATCGACGAGGCCGCAGCCGCCCTCCGGGTCTCGCAGCGCTGGCTCTACCGGCACGCCAGGACCCTGCCGTTTAGCCGCAAACTCTCGCGAAAAGTGCTGCGATTCTCACGGGCCGGGATCGCCCGCTGGCTCGCCACGAAGAGGGCTTGAACCCGTGGGCGAACAGAGCCAACGTGATGGCATGAAACGAGTTCGCGGTCTTGGGCGGGTCTACCAGCGGGGGAAGGTCTGGTGGATCCAGTACTACTTCCGCGGACGGCTCTACCGCGAATCCTCCGACTCCGAAGTGCCTGCTGGGGCGATGAAGTTGCTCAAGCGACGGCAGGGCGAGATGGGGCGCGGCCGCCTCGTCGGTCCGGACGTCGAGAAGACCACGTTTGAGGACATGGCGGCGATGCTGCTCGACGACTACGAGGTCAACGGTCGGAGGTCACGGGACCGGGCTGAGTTGTCGGTGGAGCACCTGCGGGGGCACTTCGGGCACTCACGCGCCCTGGACATCACTGCGGACCGGGTGTCGGCGTACATCCGCTGCCGCCTCGCAACCGCCCGGCCGGCGACGGTCCGGCTCGAGCTGGCGGCGCTGGGCCGCATGTTCACGCTGGCGGTCCGAGCGGGAAGGGCGTCGCACCGGCCCTACCTCCCGTCGGTCAAGGTCAAGAACACGCGCAGCGGCTTCTTCGAGGAACGGGAGTTCCGGGCGGTGCTGGAGCAACTGCCAGTGGACTTGCAGGTGGTCGTCGAATTCGCCTACCTGACCGGCTGGCGGATCGGAGAGGTCAAGGGGCTGACGTGGCGGCAGGTGGACTTCAAGGCGGGCGTGGTGCGGCTCGAACCCGGGACGACGAAGAACGACGAGGGGCGAACGTTCCCCTTCGCGGCGCTGCCGCGGCTGGAGGAGATGCTGCGCTCGCAACGCGAGCACACCTCTGCCCTGGAGCGTGAGCGGGAACTGCTCATCCCGTGGGTGTTCCACCGCAATGGGCGGACCATCCGGAGCTTCCACTCGGCATGGCGCGCCGCCTGCGAGCGGGCCGGAGTCCCCGGGCGCCTGGTCCACGACCTGCGCCGCACGGCGGTCCGGAACTTCGAGCGGGCGGGAGTGCCGCGCTCGGTCGCCATGAAGCTCTCGGGGCACAAGACCGAGAGCATCTACCGGCGCTACGCGATCGTCTCGGAGGCCGACCTGGCGGAAGGCGTGCGGAAGGTCGCCGCCCTGCAGGCAGCCGATGGGAGCGGAGCGTGCCGCGTCGTGCGCCTCTCGGGGGGCCAGGAATCGAGAATGAGCACAATTCGAGCACAATCGGCAGATGGAGGGCGCGATGCGCAGCGCATGCCGAGCGCGTAAGTGTTTGCGGTGTTGGTGCCGGAGGCGGGGGTCGAACCCGCACTCGGTGTGACCCGAACCGGATTTTGAGTCCGGCGCGTCTGCCAGTTCCGCCACTCCGGCACGTTGGAGGAACTCCGACGTTATCACGCGGCCCGGGGCGGTCCAACCGGCGGGTCCCCGCGCCCGACCGTCTGCCCGCCGCGGTGCGCCCGCCGGCTCGTTCTTGACACCGCGATGTCAGCTCCGCGGCCGGCGGTGCTAGTCTGGCCGCATGGCCGCAGCAGACGTGCCGCCCTCGACCGTGGTCCCACGTCGCTCTTTGTGGGCGCGGCTCGTGCCCTTCGCGACCGCCGTGGTCGCGTTCGTCGCCTACGCGGCGACGGCGGCCCGCACGATCACGTGGTGGGAGGGAAGCCAGTACCCCCTTTGGGCCTGCACGCTGAGCGTCGGCGGCCCGCCGGGCTCGCTCCTGCTCACGCTGCTGGGCTGGCTGGCGAGCCTCGTTCCCTTCGCGCATCCGGTCGCGTTCCGCCTCAACCTGCTGGCCGGCCTCATCGCCGCCGTCACCGTGGCGCTGGTCACGCGCATCGCCATCGGGCTCTCCGCCGCCGATGAGGCGCGCCCGGGTCCCGCGGCGGTCACGGCCGGCGCTGCGGCCGGGCTCACCTTCGCGTTCGGCCTCTCGGTCTGGACGCACGCGACCCAATTCACGCCCTACATCCTGACCGCGGCCTTCACCGCGCTCATCCTGCTTGCCGCCCTGGCCTGGTGGCGGCGTGCCGCCGACGGCGACGCGGCCCGCTACCTCTTCCTGCTCTTCCTGCTGTTCGGTCTGGACTTCAGCGTGCACCGCACGAACGCGCTCCTGCTGCCGGCGGCGCTCCTGTGGATCACCCTGCGCCGCCCACGCGCCTGGCTAGCGCCGCGCGCCTGGCTCGCCAGCGGGGGAGGGCTCGTCGCGGGGCTGGCCTTCCACCTGCTCCTGATCCCGCTCTCGCTGCGCGACCCGCCGGTGGACCTGGGCGAGCCGCGTGACCTGGCGCGATTCTGGGCCTACGTATCCGTGCAGATGCACGGCGGCGGGTTCCTCTTCGACATCCTGCCGCGCAAGGCCGACTTCCTGCGCGTCCAGCTGGCCGATTACGCCCAGTTCCTCCGCCAGAACCTGGCGCCGGCGGGGCTGCGGCCGGCGCTGGCGATCCTGCCGGGCCTGCTCGTCCTCGCGGGCTGGGTCGTGTCCCTGCGCGCGGCCACGCGCCGCACGCTGGGACTGCTCGCGTTCTTCCTCTGCGCGAGCCTGGGCGCCGTCGTGTACTTCAACCTGCCGGCGCACTACTTCCGCGGCATGGACCGGCACTACCTGCCCTCGCTGGTGCTGCTGGCGCCGATGCTGGCGGTGGGGGCGGCGGCGCTGCTGCGGCTGGCCGCCCGCGCGCCGCGCGGGGTGCGCAGGGTCCTCGTCCTGGCCCTCGGGATGCTCCTCGCGCTCATACCGCTGCGGATGTGGTGGGCGAACCACCGCGCCTGCGACCTGTCCCGCGTTCGCTTCGCCGAGACGTTCAGCCGGGACGTGCTCGAGCCGCTTCCGCCCGGGGCCATCCTGCTCACGAACGGCGACAACGACACGTTCCCGCTCTGGTACCTGCAGCTCGTCGAGCACGTGCGGCCGGACGTCATGGTGGTCAACATCCCGCTGACGAACGCGGGCTGGTACGTGCCGCAGTTGCGCCGGCACCGGCCGGAGCTGGCGGGACTGCTCGGTGGCGGCTCCGTGCCGATGCCGGCGACGCTGCCGGACACGACGGTCTGGATCCCATGGGGTGCCTCGGCCACGGCGGAGCTCGACCTGGGTGTGCCACCGCCGGACTCGGTCGCCCTGCGGCTCTCGGGCTTCGTGCTCGGGCAGGACTTCGTGGCGCTCGACCTGCTGCGTCTGAGCCGGCGGCATCCGCTCTGCGTGGCCTGCACGGTGGCGCCGCAGAACCTGGCCTGGCTGTGGCCCTACCTGCGGCTGGACGGTCTGGCGTTCCGCATGGTGCCCACGACGGACCCCGCGGTGCACGACGTCGCTCACCTGCGCCACCAGCTGCTCGAGCGCGTGCGCTACGAGGGGCTCGCCGACACCACGCTGGAGCCGGACCCGACGTCACGCACGACCTGCGGCACCTACGTGGCGGCGCTACTCTCCCTGGCGCGATCCCAGCAGGAGAGGGGGGACGCCCCGGGTGCCCTCGCCACGCTGCGTTTCGCCGGGACGCACGCCCCGCCGACGCGGCTGGGCATGGAAGCGGACTCCTGGAGCGGGATGCTGCGTCAGGCGGAGGCCGCTGCGGCGAGCACGAAGCCTGCCGCTCGCGCCGGCCCCTGAGCCCACGGCATCGCCGCCGCGCCTCTGCCGGCACCACCGTAGCCGCGGGTGGTCGTGCAACACGCGCGCTGTACCTCCACGTCCACGCCGCACGCCCCGACGTGCTCCCCGGCGTGCGCTCCCGTCAGGCCCGGGTCAAGCCGGGGCGCCAAGTGCCCGCAGAATGGCCCCTCCGCCGGGTGGCACGGGGACTGCTCATGGGAATCGGTGAGCAACCGGACGCCCCCATGAGGAGGACACGATGAAGCGGATCATCCCGGTGACCCTGATGGCAGCGGTCCTGCTGCCGACGGCGGCGATGGCTGCCCGCTACAAGGCGGAGCCGGCTGCCAGGAGCGATGCGCAGTACCGGAGCGAGGCGCGCGAGCAGAGCGAGACGCGCTACAAGGGCGAGAAACGCGAGGACGTGGTGCGGCGCGAGCGTGTCGAGGGCGAGCGCAACCGTCCGCAGCCGGTCGTGCGCGAGCGCGTGGTGCTGCGGCCCGACTTCCCCATTCACCGCGAGCCGCCGCGCGTGGTCGTGCGCCGGCACCCGGCCCCGGTCGAGCGGCGGATCATCTACACGCCGGCGCCCATCATCTGGCGCGGTGTCATCTTCGCGGGCCCGCGCTACGACCGCTGGGCGTGGGAGGACAGCGAGATCCTGCGCAAGTGGGAAGGCTGGACGGACGTGGTGCTCGACGTGAACCAGCGCGGTCGCAGCCTGTACCTGGAGCTGAGCGGCCCGACGCAGCTCGACTTCGCCGAGATCGTCTTCAGCAACGGGCACGCGCAGGTCGTGGACTTCCGCCAGCGGACGCACCGGCGCGGCCTCTACGAGCTGATGGACTTCCGCTACGGGCAGAGCGTCGAGTACGTCCGCCTGGTGGCGCGGGCGATG
>JAXDBZ010000238.1:0-2937 GCA_034678345.1 Candidatus Eiseniibacteriota bacterium | reverse complement strand
CGCCTCCATCTTCTGCGCCTGGGCGAGCTGCTCCTCGAGGCGACGGATGTCGGTGATGTCGGTGGACACGCCCAGCACCTGGTCGGCGCGGCCGTCGGGGCCGACGATGGGTCGCTTGATGGTGTGCAGCCACCGCTTCTGCCCGGTCGAGTCGGTGATGACCTCGGCGGGGATGATCTTCTCGCGCCGCGTGTCCATCACCTCGAGGTCGTCGCGGCGGAAGTGCGCGACCTGCTCGGCGTCGGGGTTGAAGTCGGCGTCGGTCCGGCCGACGAGCTGCTCCACCGTCGTGCCGTAGTTGTCCGCCACGGCGCGGTTGACCAGGGTGAAGCGTCCCTCGCGGTCCTTGGCGAAGATGAAGGACGGGTTCAGGTCGATCACCTGGCGCAGGAAGCGGCGCTGGGCGACGAGCTCGTCCTCGTCCGGGGGACGCTGCGAAGAACGGTCGGACATGGCGGACCCTCGCGATCCCGACGCGCGGGGGGCGCGCGCGCCCGGCGGCCGTTTCGGCACGCCGGGAGACTACGCGCCGCCCCGGCGCCGCGCAACGTCCGCCGCCGGGCGGGCGGAGCGGCCTCAGCCCGGCGGCGGCTGTCCTTCCCGCCCCGGGACGTGTAGTGTGCGGTGCATGAACGTCCTCCTGCTCTACCCCGAGTTCCCCGACACCTTCTGGAGCATGAAGCACGCGCTCAAGTTCGTCCGCAAGCGCGCCTCCCTCCCCCCGCTCGGCCTGCTGACGGTGGCGGCCATGCTGCCGGCGGACTGGCAGGTGCGCCTCGTGGACGTGAACGTGCGGTCCCTGCGGGCGAAGGACCTGGCCTGGGCGGACCTCGTCTTCGTCAGCGCGATGATCGCGCAGCGCGCCTCGGCGCGCGCCCTGGTCGCCCGCTGCCATGCCGCCGGCAAGACCATCGTGGCGGGCGGCCCGCTGTTCGGGCCCGAGATCGAGCAGTTCCCCGAGGTGGACCATTTCGTGCTGAACGAGGCCGAGGTGACGCTGCCGCCGTTCCTCGCCGACCTGGCCGCCGGCCGGGCCCGGCGCGTCTACGCCGCGGCCGAGTTCCCCGACATCCGCCTCACCCCGGCGCCCCGCTGGGAACTGGCCGACCTCGGGCGCTACGCCTCGATGAGCATCCAGTTCTCGCGCGGCTGCCCCTACGACTGCGACTTCTGCGACATCACCGCGATGTTCGGCCACCGCCCCCGCGTCAAGACGCCGGAGCAGATCGTGGCCGAGCTGGAGGGCCTGCACCGTCGCGGCTGGCGGCGCCCGGTCTTCTTCGTGGACGACAACTTCATCGGCAACAAGCGCTACCTGAAGGAGGCGCTCCTGCCGGCGCTCGTCGCCTGGCGGCGCCGCCGGCCCGGCATCACCTTCTTCACCGAGGCCTCCATCAACCTGGCCGACGACGAGCGGCTCATGCGCATGATGGTCGAGGCGGGCTTCCGCACCGTTTTCATCGGCATCGAGACGCCCTCGGACGCCGGGCTCAAGGAGTGCGACAAGGCGCAGAACCGTGGCCGCGACCTGGTCGCCGACGTCAAGCGCATCCAGCGCGCGGGCCTCGAGGTGCAGGGCGGCTTCATCGTCGGCTTCGACAGCGACACGCCGGCCATCTTCCAGCGGCAGGTGGAGTTCATCCAGAAGAGCGGCATCGTCACCGCCATGGTCGGCGTGCTGAACGCGCTGCCGCGCACCCGTCTCTACGAGCGGCTGCAGCGCGAGGGCCGGCTCATCGGCCGCACCACCGGCGACAACATGGACGGCACGACGAACTTCGTCCCCCGCATGAACGTCGAGGCGCTGAGCGCGGGCTACCAGCAGCTGGTGCGCCGGCTCTACGCGCCGCGCGCCTACTACCAGCGGGTGCGCACGTTCCTGCGCGAGTACCGCCCGCCGCGGGCGCGCCCGCGGCTCGATTGGGGCAACCTGCGGGCGCTCGCCTACGCCAACCTGCGGCTCGGGTTGATCGGCCGCGAGCGCGTCCAGTACTGGCGGCTGATGGTCTGGACGTTCTTCCGCCGGCCGGCACTGCTCGAGACGGCGGTGACGCTGGCCATCTACGGGCACCACTTCCGCCGGATCAGCGACGCCCTTGGCTAGCATGCGCATCGCCCTGCTGGCCGACATCCACGGGAACCTCGCCGCGCTCGAAGCCGTGGCGGCGGACCTGCGCCGCCGCGGCGCGGACCGCGTGGTGAACCTGGGGGACAGCCTGTCGGGTCCGCTGCTCCCGCGGGAGACCGCGCACTACCTGATGTCGGTGGGCTGGCTCGGTATCGCCGGGAATCACGAGCGCCAGATCCTCACGGACGGCCCCGAGGGCCGCGGGCCGTCGGACGCGTACGCCCGCTCCCGGCTCCAGCCGGAGCAGTTCGAGTGGATCGCGTCGCTGCCCGCCTGCCGGCAGCTCACGGCCGACGTCTTCCTCTGCCACGGCACCCCGGCCAGCGACCGCGAGTACCTGCTGGAGACCGCAGTCCCGGGCGGCGTGCGCCCGGCGACCCGGGCCGAGATCAACCACCGCCTGTCGGGCCAGCGATCCGCCGTGGTGGCCTGCGCGCACAGCCACGTCCCGAGGGCGGTGCGGACGGGGCGCGGCCAGCTCCTGGTGAATCCCGGCAGCGTCGGCCTGCCGGCGTTCGACGACGTCGAGCCGGTCGCGCACGTCGTCGAGACCGGCTCGCCGGACGCGCGCTACGCGATCCTGGAGGAGGACCGGGGCTCCTGGACGGCCTCGCTCATCGCGGTCCCCTACGCGCACGAGCCGATGGCCGCGCTGGCGCGGCAGCGCGAGCGCCCGGACTGGGCGGCGGCGCTGCGCACCGGCTACCTGTCCGAGGCAGGCTAGGCGTTCCCGCGCGCCGGCCGGCGGCCTTCCGGCTCCCCGCCGCTGAGCGAGCGGATCAGAGGCTCCCCGGGCGGCCGCGGCGATA
>JAXDBZ010000237.1:0-6264 GCA_034678345.1 Candidatus Eiseniibacteriota bacterium | reverse complement strand
GCCGTCGTTTCGCCCCCCCCCGGCACGGCGCCGTGGCGGGCGGCTCCCGGGGCGCCGCGGCCGGGACCGCCTTGGGCCGGAGCGATTTGGCGCCCCGGCGCGCACGGCCGCGCGGGTTGCGCGCGCGGGGCGTCCGACGTAACCTACGCGGCCGGCCGGCTTGACTTGACGATGTCCGGACGGGTTGCTAGCCTGCTTGCACTTCCCTCTCACATGACTGGGCGTTCTGGGGGGCGCGAATGCGCTTGGGTCCACGGGTCGTTCTGTGCTTGATGGCGTTGTCCCTTGTCACTGCTGCGGGTTGTCGTAAGGCGCTGACTCCCAACGTTGACACCAATGAGCCGCCGGAGACGTGGATCACCGCGGCGCCGATGGACACGTTGACGGTCCGGGACGGATTCGGGATCCCCGTCGGGACGCCGGAGATCGTCACCATCCCCGTCCGTTTCCACCTGTACTGGGCCGGCGCCGACAAGGACGGCTCGATCGGCGGCTTCTACTACGCGGTCACCGAGACCACCGTCACCCCGGATGCGAGCGGCTACATCCCGAGCCTGCCCGCCCCCAAGCCGGGTGACTACCGGTTCACGTCGAAGACCGACACCACCTTCATCTTCACCGTGTCGGAGCTGTACACGGACCGGCAGCACGCGTTCTATCTCTACGCCGTGGACGACAAGGGCAAGCCGGATCCCACCCCCGCCAGGTTCATCTTCCGGGCGCTCGACAAGTACCCGCCGACGCCGGTGATCGACGAGGCCACCGCCACGGGCACCATCGTGCGGCTGAACGCCGCGGGCGACCCCGTCCCCGACGTGGACGTGAAGTACTTCACCCACGTGTTCGAGCGCGGCGTGCCCCCGGCGGACACGGGGGCGGCCTACAGCCGCCTCGACTTCCGCTGGCGCGCCGAGCTGCGGGACCCGCTGATGACGGTGTCCGAGTACCGGTACAAGCTGGACGAGAGCGTCTTCCAGTCCGTGGACGCGTCCGTGAACGCCGTGTCCTACGGGGCGGACCCCAACGGCCCCCAGGTCCTGACCGGGACCAAGCTCTTCTCGCTGCGGGCGCTGGACCAGGCCGGCGGCGCCGGGGAGACGAACCGCTACTTCATCACGAACTACGCCCCCGACACCTGGTGGGCCGGGCCCGATCCGGCGCTCTTCAACGGCCCCAGCGACGGCGAGTACAACTCGCACAGTCTCCTGGTGGCGAGCTGGCCGGGGAAGGACGCGGGCTCCGCCTTCGTGACGACGCCGCCGCTGCCGGCGGGCTCCTTCGGCCTGGACTCGTTCGCCTACCGGCCCTCGAAGCGCCGCCCGCCCTCGGGCTGGCCCCTGAACTCGCGCGGGACCTTCTACGAGGTCTACAAGAACCGCCTCTACGCGCGCAGCGAGTTTGACACCGTCCACATGAACTCGTTCGTCATCCTGTGGAACGGCGGCTACGACAAGGACTCGCGCTACCAGATCCGGGCGGACAGCACCGATCCGGCGCTCAGGGGCGCGGACGGGAGGCTGGTGTCCGGCGAGTTGCTCCAGGCCGAGACCGCGAACGGCGGCCGCGCCGGCTCGCCCATCGGCTTCCGCTCGCTGGTGGTCAACCGGCTGACGCCCTCGGGTCTCAAGAGCACGCCGGCGCAGACCACGATGTACCCCATCTACGAGCCGGCCTCGGTCTTCCGCTCGCCGGTGCTCGGCGGCTACTGGCGCATGTTCCAGGCGGGCAAGGCCTTCGCCGTGGCCCGCGCCCAGGACTACGAGGGCGCGGTCGACCCGACGGTGGGCGCCGACCCGGTCAGGCTGGTCGAGGACGTCGACAACACCGGCGGAACGGAGAAGCAGCGGACCTACCGCCACAAGGTCCTGGTCTTCTACGTGGACAAGGCCCCGGCCCTCGTCCGGGACACCCTCTTCCGCCCCTTCGAGGGTCAGGTGATCAGCACGGCCCAGTGGGACTTCTACCTGAAGGGCATGGACCTGGACCCCTACGATCCCACGGCGACCTCGTCCCGGGGCGGCGGACCGACCGCGACCACCGTCACCCGCTTCCGGATCCGGCTCTACGGCCAGAGCGTCTACACCGGCGCCGACACCGCCTGGACCTACGTCGCCTCGAACGGGCTCACCTACGTCAATCTGGGCAGCCCGGTCTCGCTGAGCTTCATCCCGGGCGGGACGATGGCGAAGAACCCCTTCGCCTCGGGGCCGATGCGGGTGAGCATCCAGATCTGCGACTGCATCGATTGTGAGGGCAGCCCGGGCCAGGGACGCTGCGTCAACGGCATCGCGACCTATCCCGGCGAACCCGTGAGCGGCAACAACGTCATCAACGTCACCTACGTCAGGCCCGCCCTGGAGGCGGCTCTCGACGAGAGCTCACCGACGTCGGACCGACCGGGGTCCGCCGCGGCGGGCGGAGGGGAGTAGGGCGATGCGGAAGCATGCGATAGTCCCGGTCCTCCTGCTGCTGGCGGTGCTCGTCGGCCTCGGGAGCGTCGGTTGCAGCCAGTCCCTGAAGGAGACGATCCTGCCGAACGAGCGTCCCACCATGCGGCTCACCTACGCGCCGGTGGACACCACGCAGGCCGAGTTCTACACGTACAAGATGTACTGGGTCGGGTTCGACGCGGACGGCCGGATCGTCCGCTTCGAGTACGCCATCGATCCGCCCAGCGACGCCGGCGCCGACACCCAGTGGGTGAGCACGGTGAAGAACGAGCAGACGTTCACCTTCACCGCCTCGATCCCCGGGGACCCCAAGGTGGCCCAGCCGACCAGCCGGGACTTCCACGTCTTCGTCATCCGGGCGCTGGACAACCGCGGCCTGTACTCGGAGCCGATCGAACGCGCCTTCTACTCCTTTGGCGTCGCCCCCCGCGTGCTCATCGACACGCCGCGGCCCAGCCCTCTTCTCTCCCCGTCGGTGACCCCGGCGGTGCGCATTGCCTGGACCGGCTACGACTACGTGGACCCCAACGGGTACGTGTTCGAGAAGCCGGTCTACTACAAGTACAAGCTCTTTAAGAGCGACTCGGATCCGCGCTGGTCGTGGTGGCTCTCGCACCCCGACTCCATGCGGCTCACGTTCGCGCCCCGGTTCGCGGGCTGGGACTCCACCAGCCCGGACAGCCCGTTCGTGCAGTACACGAACCTGGTGCCGAACAGCGAGTACCTGTTCGTGGTGGTGGCGTTCGGTCGTTCGGGCGCCTACTCGCCGGTCTGGTCGCTGAACAACAACATGCTGCGGATGGCCGTCGGCTTTGCCAGCGCGCTGGGGCCGGCGATCACCCTCTACAACTCGTTCTTCAGCTACACCTACCAGACCGGTGGCTTCCCCCAGCCGCTCACGCCCGCGTGGGCGGTGCAGCTCCAGGTGCCGTCCGGGGAGCCCATCACCTTCAACTGGTCGGCGACGCCGCCGGCCGGCTCGGTGATGCGGCGCTACCGCTGGGTGCTGGACCTCGTGAACCTGGACGACGAGACCGAGCGGAGCAGTCAGGACGACTGGTACCACTGGAGTCCCTGGAGCCTGACCACCTCGGCGGTCGTCGGGCCGTTCGCCGGTGCGGGCGGCGACACGGGCGAGGTGCACAACTTCTATCTCGAGGCCGAGGACATCAACGGCCTGGTCAGCCTGGGCTGGATCCAGTTCCGGGTCTTCAAGCCGACCTTCGACCGTGAATTGCTCATCGTGGACGACACGCGGCTCCGGGTGGACCAGATTGCCACCGTACAGCCACCGGGGCGGAGTGACAGCCTGGCGGGACCCACCGGCGCCTGGCCGACGCGGGCGGAGAAGGACACGTTCCTCTTCGCCGTCGGCGGCGTGCCCTGGCGGATGACGCCGTGGGGCACGCTGAGCCAGCCGGGCCTGTTCAAGGGGTACACCTTCGACACGATGGGCACGCGGACGGGGCAGGAGAACCCCACCGTCCCGCTCAACGTGCTGGGGCAGTACAAGCGCATCGTCTGGATGGTGGACCAGACGGGCTCCTACTTCGAGTCGTCGCCCACCTCGGCGATCGTGCCCATGACGACCCTGAACTACATGTCGAAGCGCAACCGGCAGAACACGCTGGCGACCTGGGTCAACCAGGGCGGCGCGCTGTGGGCGATGGGTGGGGGGTTCGGCAACGCCACGAACACCTCGTGGAACTCGACCGCCAACGACTACCTCAACGTGCGCACCTACACGACCCTCACCAACGCGAGTGCCCCGACGGCCGACCTCGCGCCGGGGCGGTTCATGTACGACCTGTCGCACTGGCGCTCGGAGTTCCGGATCTTCCAGGGCTTCGTGGACATCGCGCGGTCGGACCTGCGGGACCCGACCAGCACGAACCCGATGCGCTGGCCGGGAGAGCCGTTGCGCGATCCGCGGTACGCCTTCGCGCCGCAGCGGCTGCAGCCGCGCACGCCGACGACGGACCCGCTCTCGCTGGTGCCGTTCCGGAACAACTCGAGTTACTACGTCGGCAACGTGGCGTACAGCAACTCGGGCTTCTCGATCGAGTACATGACCTACGAGAACATCATCAACGAGACCGAGCAGGTGACGGCCGATTCGAGCTACGAGTACCCGGCGCTGGACACGCTCTACATCGTCTACGGCACCCGCTACGGCCGGGAGATGCTGCAGGCGGGCAACGGCGTGAACTCGCTGATCACCTTCTACCACGGCAGGGAGAACGGGCCGGTGCTGTTCCAGGGATGTCCCCTGTGGGACTTCCAGCGCACGCAGTGCCAGCAGATGGTGGACTTCGTGCTGGGACAGCTGTGGGGGATGCCGAAGAGCGGGACCCCGGGATTGACCGTGGCCCGCGCGCAGCCGGCGTCGTCCGCGGCGACCGGGTCGGCGACGACCCGCGTGAGCCAGACCTCCAGTCGCCCGGCGCGGCCGTCCCCGACGTCGCGACTGCCGATCCGCTCCTCCAACCTCCAGCGCTGGCGCTGACGGGAGTCGTCGAATGATCCGAAACGCTGGTCGCGTTCGCTGCACTCCGGTCCTGTTCCTCCTGGCCCTGGTCGTCACGGCCTGGGCCGGGAGCCCGCGGGTCGCCCGCGCGCAGACCGGGGAGACCCTCCAGCAGTACTGGCACATCCCCGTCTGGGTCCAGGCCGGCGCCTGGCAGGACAGCACCCTGCTGTTCCCCGAGCGCTGCGGCGGACGCTTCCAGGGTCCGCTGCCCGACAGCGTACGGACCCAGGCCCGTACGCTGACGGTGCGGTTCCTGCGCAACCGGCGCATCGAGGCGCGTCCGGACTTCGCGGGTTACCGCGTCTACCGCGGCGTCGGCAGCCCGGATACCTCGGCGCTGGTGCTGCTGCGGCGCTACTCCCTGAACGTGGGCGGCTCGCCGCTGTGGAACTTCTCCCTGGTGGACACGGCGACCCTCGAGTTCCGGTGCGGCACCGTGCTCGCCTACGACAGCGTCGCGACCTACGTGGATCCCGACTCCAGCGGCTCCTACCAGAAGGTGTGCCGCCGGACGAATCCCGCCGGCCAGTGCCTCTCGCGCGGCGATTCGGTCTGGAAGCTGGTCGCCCCCCCGGGACCGCATGACGGCTTCCGCACCTGGTACGCGGTGACCTACGAAGCCAAGAACCTCGTGGACAACGACTACACCGAGATCTTCGCGCCCGACACGAGCGGCGACTACGCCCGGTGCGGCACCCGCGGCGACCCGGCCACCTGCCCGAACCTGAACAACAAGCTGGCCAACATGATCGCCGAGCCGGTCGAGCCCACCGTCGGACCGACGGCGAACCTGCTGAACGTCTCGGTCGTGCCCAACCCGTTCCGCGAGGCGGAGCGCTGGGACCGTCCCGACGGCCACGAGATCCACTTCATCAACCTGCCGAGCCAGGCCAGGATCCGCATCTACACGGTGGCCGGCGACCTGGTCCGCGAGTTGAACCACAACGACACGGTGCGGGACTTCGAGCGCTGGGACCTGAAGAACGCGGACGGCAGGGACGTGGTCTCGGGGATCTACATGTACCGCGTCGAGGCCGGCTCGTTCACCGCGCAGAACCGGTTCGTCGTGATCCGTTGAGACCTCGGGCCCGCCGGGCTCCGACGTCGAGGCTCCTGCGGCCGCGGGCGTTCCAGCCCGCGGCCGCGCGCGTTCGGGCGCTGGGAGGTCTGGCGCGGCCGGGAGTATCATGGACGCCCCGTCGGGCCGCGGTGGCCGGCGCCGGGAGTCCCGGCGGGGTGATCCGGTGGGTAGCGGGAGGAGCGCGGGTGAACACTCGGCAGCCA
>JAXDBZ010000236.1:0-8866 GCA_034678345.1 Candidatus Eiseniibacteriota bacterium | reverse complement strand
AGCTTCGCCAGCGCGGCCTCGACGGCGCGCGCCAGCGCGTGGTCCATCGCGGGGCGCCCGCCCTCGGCGATCGCCTCGAGCACGGGCTGCGCCCGCTCGAGCAGCACCTCGAGCGCGTGCAGCTCGGCCTCGCACGCGGCCAGCCGCGGCGGCACCTGCTTGAGCCCGCGCTCGGCCTTGGCGGCGCGCTTGAAGTAACGGGCGGCGTTGCCCTGCGCGTTGAGCCTGGGCTCGAGCGCGATCTCGTGCGCCACCTCGGGCTCGTGCGGGTCGGGCAACGTGACGCGCTCGGCGCGGGCGGGCACCTGCTTGAGGTAGGTGAGGAGGGTCTCGCCGAAGCGGCGGAACTGGGGCGCGCGCTGGGCCTCGGCCAGGTCGCCTTCGAGCCCTTCCAGCCGGCGCGCCACGCGCGCCCGGTACCGGCGCAGGGCGCGCACGGCCCGGACAAAGTGCTCGCGCTCCAGCGCGGCGGCGGATTCGTGTTCGGGGCGGTCCATCGCGGGCGAACCTAGAGCAGTGGGGACGGCGCGGCAAACCACCGCGAATGCGGAAACAAAGACCCCGCGCGCACGCCGCATTCCGGGCCGCCGGGACACCGCCCCGGCGACAGGGACCGGGCCGCGGCTGCCGCGCGAAGGGCGCCCGGGCCGCAGCCGCCGCGCCCAGGCGGGATGGCCAGCGTCGCGCAAGTCTTTGCAGGTGCCGCGCTCGTCCCGGCCCCCGTGATTCGCTAGTGACTGCCCCCCGGCCGGGGGCGTAGCATCTTCACCCGTGACGCGCCCCTCGCGTTTCACATCCGGGTTCCGTCTCCCCACACCGACCGGGTGGGGCCTGATCGTCGGCGCCGCCATCCTCGCGGTCGGCCTCGCCGTACTCGCTGGCGGTACACCCCGTCTCCGTCTCGAACCCCGCGTCCTCAGCACGGTCACGCAGTCCTCCCTGCCGGTCAACGCGCTGGGCATCGGCGTCCACGACTTCGCCCTGCTGAACAAGCGCAACGAACTGGTGCTGTGGCGGCTGGTCGGGAACGAGATCCGCGCCCTGTGGCAGTACAACTTCGAGGGCACGACGATCTTCGGCACCGTCCGGGACGTGGACGAGGACGGCCTGGACGAGATCTGCGTGGCGACCGAGGACTCGGCTGGCGCCTGGGCGGTCGTGCTCGCACGCGACGAGCGGGTCGTGGCGCGTCTGGGCCCCGAGCGCGACTCGACGGCCGGTCCGGCGGGCCGCAAGCCCTGCTCGCTCAACCCGCTCGAGATCCTCCCCGATTCCTCCGGCCGCACGGCGCTGCTCTGCTCCGTCACGACGCTGTCCCACCGGCCGCGCGGGGTGGCGCTCTACGACGTCGCCACCTCGCGCCGGCTGTGGTTCTACCCGATGGGGGCGTGGCCCGACTGCTTCACCAAGGGCGATCTGCTCGGCGACGGGCGCACGGCACTGGTGGTCGGGGGGACATCGGTCGCCAACGGGCTCGACATCAACGGCACGGACGACAGCCACGCGGTCGTCGTCGCACTCGACGGCTCGGGACGCCGGCTCTGGCAGACCCGTCTCGCCGAGGACTTCGCCCGGGTCAGCGTGCTGGCGCTGGCCGGGCCGCGGGGCCAGCCGGGCCGGGTGGTCGCCGCCGTCAAGAGCCACCGCGCCAACAACCCCGAGCCGTGCGCGCTGGCGGTGCTCGACGGGCGCACCGGCGCGGTCCTGAAGAAGCGCGAGTTCGCCTTCGGCCTGGGCCTGCTCCGGCTGCTGGACGCCACCCGCGGGATCTTCGTCGTGGGATGCGGCGATGGCATCGTGCGCGCGTTCGACGCCGCGTTGCAGCCGCACGGGGAGTACCGCGCCCCCTTGGCGATCGAGGCCTGGGGCTGCGCGGACCTGGCGGGTGACGGGCGCACGTACGTGGTGGCCAGCACGACCACCGAGGTCCTGATCCTCGACGAGCGGCTCCGGCTGCGTAGCCGCACCCGCCTCGCGGCGCCGGCCTCCGATCCCGTCGCCATGGTCGTCGCCGGGGCCGGCGTGGGCCGCTCCCGTCTGCTGACGCCGCTCGGCGCCGCCGTGCTCTACGACATCGAGACGGTCCCCCCGCTGCTCGACCCCCGGCGTCTGGCGACGGTGCTGGGGATGGCGCTGCTGGGAGGTGCCCTGGTCTCCGTGCAGGGGCGCATGCTGCGGGTGCGACGCCTGCCGACGATCCGGGAGTCGCGCGACTTCCTCGTGGACTACCGGCAGGTGCGCCACGACATCTTCGACGAGGTGCGGCCGTTCGGCGCGCTGTGGAACTGGGCCCACGAGACGGTGGCCGACGCGCCGGTGCCGCTCGACGCGTTCGAGAGCGCGCGCGACCAGTTCCTCCAGATCGGGCGAGGCTCGCTGGAGCGCTTCATCGCCCGGGCCCGCGAGCTGCGCGTGAGCACCGAGTACGTGAGCCGCATGCGGCTCACGCTCCGGGACCTGGACGCGCTGCTCGCCGAGCCGGCCGAGGGGCCGGGCGGCGAGCTGGCCGTGCGCGCCCGGCGGGTGGCGCAGGCGATGCGGGGGCTGTCCGACGCCTGCGGGGCGGCCTACCGCGAGGTGGCGGAGCGCTCGCCCTGCCGTCCCGACCGCGTCGTGGGGAGCGTGCTGCTGGCGAACCAGGGGACCCTGGGTGAACGCAGCATCGTCCTGCACGTGGACATGGACTCGGGCTCCGACATGCCGGTGCTGTTCGACGCGGGGGAGCTGCGGGAGGTCGTCGGGCAGCTGATGGCGAACGCGCTCGCCGCCCTCGACGGCGTGCCCGATCCCGAGCTGGTCGTCCGGGTCGGACTGGACCCCGCGGACGGCCGCCACGTGATCGTGCGGATCGTGGACAACGGCCCCGGTATCGCCGCCGAGCTGCGCGAGGTGGTGTTCCAGCCGGGATACTCGTCGCGCGAGGGCGGCGGTTTCGGGCTGGGCCACGCCCGCGAGGTGACGCGCGCGTGGCGCGGCGACTTGGTGGTGGACGATCCGCCGGAAGGCCGGGGGGCGGCGTTGCGGCTCATGCTCCTCGTGCTCTTCCCCTTCGAGACGCGCCGCGGCGGCGCCGCGGCACGCCAGGCCCCGGGCCCCGGTGGAGACCGGGTGGGAGGTGGCGCGTGAGCCCTCGGCTGCTGCTGGTGGAGGACGACGTGGCCCGCGGCGCCGTGCTGGCGCGGGCGTTGTCGCGCGGGCACGAGTGCACGCGGGTGCGCAATGCCAACGAGGCCCTGCACGCCCTGGCCGCGGGCGGCTGGAGCGCGCTGGTCGTGGACTACGACCTCGGCACCGGGGGGACGGGCCTGCTCGTCCTGCAGGCGGCGCGCCTGCTGAGCGAGCGGACGGCGCGGGTGCTCTACACGTCGTACTTCAGCAGCGCGCTGGCCCAGGACGCCGAGCGCCTCACCGGCGCCCAGGCGGTGCTCGACGCGCGGCGCGAGGAGTTCCTGGTGGACCTCGATCGGGCGCTGCAGCGGCTGCTCGAGCCGGACCGGGAGCCGCTCGACACCGAAGCGCTGCGGGAGCCCTCGGCGACGCGGCCGTGGTGCGCGCGGGCCGCCGCCTCGCTGCGCCTGCTGGAGGAGCTGCTCCAGGCCGGCGCCGAGAGCGGCCCGGTGTTCGTGCACGGCGAGGCGGGCAGCGGCAAGCACCTCGCGGCGACGACGCTGCAGCGCTGGCGCCGGGAGCGGGGCGGGGCCGCCGCGGCGGACGGCGGCGAGGGCGAGTCGCAGGTGCGCGTCATCCGCGTGCCACCGCTGCGCGAGCGGCGCGAGGACATCGCCGGCCTGGCGTGGCGGTTCCTCGGCGACCTGGCGCAGAGCACCCACCGGCCCGAACACCACCTCGCGGCGGACGCGCTGGCCGAGCTGGAGGGGCGGATGTGGTGGGGCAACGTGCGCGAGCTGCAGACCGTGCTCTACCGGGCCGCCGCCGCCGCGGGGGACCGCGCCGGGATCACGCACGCCGACGTGCCGGGCGACATCGTGCCGCCCGAGCCGGCGATGCGGACCGCCAAGCACGAGGGCATGCTGCAGGCGGCCCTGCTGCACCTGCGCACCGCCGGCTCGATCCGCGCCGCCGCCGCGCTGGCGGGCGAGTCGCGCCCCAACTACAAGCGGCGCCTGAACCAGCTGGGCATCCTGCGCGCCGACGTGGCGCGCGAGCCCGAGGAGGGGGAGGGGGAGTAGCGGCGGGGCGCTGGCCGCCGACCCGTCCGGTCGCGTGAGCCGGCCCTTGACTGTCCCCGGCGCGGGGGGCACGCTCCCGGCATGCCTCCGTTCCAGTGCCAGGCCTGCGGCACCGCGGTGCCGTACGACGAGCCGATCCCGCGCGACAGCGAGTGCGAGGGCTGCCACCGGGACCTGCGCTGCTGCATGAACTGCCGGCACTACGACACCTCGCGCAACAACTCCTGCCGCGAGACCGAGGCCGAGCTGGTCGAGGACAAGACGCGCCGCAACTTCTGCGAGTACTTCTCCTTCACCCGGCGCTCGTTCGCGGCCGAGAAGGGGCGCGGCGCGCGCGAGGCCGCGGCCCGCGCGCAGCTCGAGAGCCTCTTCGGCGGCAAGCCGGCCGCGGGCGGCGGCGCGTCGAGCGACGCGCGCCGGCGGCTCGAGGGGCTCTTCGGCAAGCCGCCGGCGGAGAAGGACGGGGAGTAACCCGGACGCCGCGGATCCCGCCGCCCACAGCCACCTCGTCAGGCGCTCCACCGACCCCGGCGTGGACTGCGCTGTGAACGCCGGTCACGGTCGCTGACCCCGGATTCGAGGCAGTCCGTTGGCGCGCGCCTTGCGACACCCACTCGCGTGTGCCCCCATTGTCCGAGTTAGCAGATTTGCTATAATGAGGGCGCCACGGAGTCCGCGACACGCGTCGTCTACTACCGTGAGGCCGGGCGGGCACTGTTGCAGGACTGGTTGGACGGCCTGCCGCGGAAGGCACGAGACCGTTGCACGGTCAGGCTCGAGCTGCTCGAGCGGCACGGGCACGGGCTCTCGCGACCCCACGCGGACTTCCTGACGTCAGGTATCTACGAGCTTCGGGCGCAAGTCGGTCGCCTGAACTACAGGATGCTCTACTTCTTCCATGGGCCGGGCGTTGTGGTCGTTTCCCACGGCTTCGTCAACCAGAGGGCTCTCGTACCGCTCTCGGAGATCCGGCGGGCGGCCGAACACCGGCGCCGCTTCCGGGCAGACCCTCAGGCCCACGGCCTCAGACAGGGAGGATGAAGCCATGAGGCGCCGTCGCTTTGTCTCGCCCGACCTGCAACGCACCTATGACCGGTCCGTCGGTGCCCGCTCGGGGCGGGTCCGCGAGTACGAGGAGGCATTGGCCGAGGCCGAGGTCGGCCAGATGGTTCATGACCTGCGCGTGTCCGAGGGGCTCACCCAGGGTGAGCTGGCCAGACGAATCGGCACCACGGCCTCTGCCATCTCTCGCGTCGAATCGGCGGACTACCGCGGACACTCGCTGGCGATGCTGCGGCGCATCGCGGGTGCGGTGGGGCAGCGGGTGGTGGTTCTCTTCCTCCCGGAGAGCGAGCGTCGCGGGGCCAGCGGCCTCCGCCGTCGGCGCCGGCGCCGGGCGTCGGTGGCCTGAGTCCCCGGCTCCCCCGAAGCCAGGCCCGCGAACGGGCTGCGCCGCTTTCCCCCGGGCGCGGTGGAAACGCGGTGGGGAATCGGACGCGCGGTCCGGCGGCGCGGAACCCCACGGAAACCCGCGCAAATCGCGCCGCCGCTTTGACTTTTCCTGCGCCGCTGACCTACTTTCGCCCCTCCCCGCAGGAGGTCCCCATGATCCGAAGCATGACCGGGTACGGTTCGGCCGAGCTCGAGCGCGACGGCCTCAGCCTTTCGGCCGAGATCCGGTCGGTGAACCACCGTTTCTGCGAGGTCTCGCTGCGCTCGCCCAAGGTGGTGAGCCTGTTCGAGGACCGCATCCGCCAGCTCGTCGCCGAGCGCTTCTCGCGCGGCAAGTTCAACCTGACCATCACCTGGTCGGGCGCGGGCGAATCGGGGGAGGAACTCAAGGTCAACGAGCAGGTCGCCGACCGCTACGTCGCGCTGCTCGAGAAGCTGCGCGAGCGCTACCACCTGGACAGCGGGCTCGACCTGCGCACGCTGGCGGCGCTGCCCGACGTCTTCGGCTGGGAGCACACGGCGCTCTCGGACGAGGAGACCTGGGCGCTGGTGCGGGACCTGGTGGGCCGCGCCTGCGACAGCATGGAGGCGATGAAGGGCCGCGAGGGCGAGGCGCTGGCGAAGGACCTCCGCCACCGCCTCGACCTGCTGCGCGAGCAGCTGGCGCGGGTGGCCGCGCGCGCGCCGCTGCGGCCGCTCGAGGCGAAGGAGCGGCTGGCGGCGCGGCTCAAGGCCCTGCTCGGCGACGTCGAGCTGGACCCGGTGCGGCTGGCGCAGGAGGTGGCGCTCATGGCCGACCGGCTCGACTTCACCGAGGAGTGCGTGCGGCTGGCGGCCCACCTCGACCAGTTCGACGCGCTGGTCGCCGGCCCCGAGCAGGCGGGCCGCAAGCTGAACTTCCTGCTGCAGGAGATGAACCGCGAGACGAACACGATAGGCTCCAAGGCCAACGACGTGGACGTGGCCCACGCGGTCATCGTGATGAAGGAAGAGATCGAGCGCCTGCGCGAGCAGGTGCAGAACGTGGAGTGACCGTGCCGCGCCCCGACTGCCCGCCCGCCCCCGCCGTCCCGTTCCGCTTCGCTCCGGGCGGCTTCCTGCTCGTGCTGTCGGGGCCGAGCGGCGCCGGCAAGGGCACGCTGGTGGACCGGCTGGTGGCGGCACGGCCCGAGTGCACGTTCTCGATCTCGGCGACGACGCGGCCGCGGCGCTCGACCGAGCGGGACGGCGTGCAGTACGAGTTCGTGGCGCGCGAGGAGTTCGAGCGGCGGCGCTCGGCCGGGCTGTTCCTCGAGTGGGCCGAGGTGCACGACCACCTCTACGCCACGCCGGTGCGGTTCGTGGACGAGCAGGTGCGCGCCGGGCGCGTCGTGGTGCTCGACGTGGACGTGCAGGGCGGCGCCAGCGTGCGCCGCGCGCGCAAGGACGCGGTCTCGGTCTTCGTCCACCCGCCCTCGATCGACGCGCTGCGGCAGCGGCTGCTCAAGCGCGCCACCGACGCGCCCGACGTGGTCGAGACGCGGCTGCGCAACGCCCCCGGCGAGCTGGCCGAATGGCGCGAGTACGATTACCTGGTGATGAACGACGACCTGGAGCAGGCGGTCGCGCGCCTGACCGCGATCGTGGACGCCGAGCGCGCCCGCGTGCGGCGCCTGTGCCCGGTGTCCTGACGGACGACCCCCAACGAGGAGAACCACCCCTCATGACCAAGCTGGCATCGCTGATCCCGCCGCCGGGCACCAACAAGTACGAGCTGTGCATCATCGCCGCGCGCGAGGCGCGCCGCCTCAACGACTGGTCGCACCGCACCGGCGAGAACATCCAGGGCAAGGTGACGGCGGCGGCGCTCGAGCGCACGATCCGCCAGGAGGTCCCGTTCCTCTACGAGGACGCTCCGGCCACGCAGTCGTAGGCACGCCATGCTGCGCGGTCGCACCGTCCTGGTCGGGGTCTCCGGCGGCATCGCCGCCTACAAGACCTGCGAGCTGGTGCGCTGGCTCAAGCGCCGCGAGGCCGCGGTCGTCGTGGTGATGACGCCGGCGGCCGAGCGCTTCGTCACGCCGCTCACCTTCGAGGCGCTGTCGGGCAATCCGGTGGTGACCTCGCTGTGGGAGGGGCAGGCGCGCGAGTTCGTGCTGCCGCGCGAGGCCGCCGCGCGCGTCCGCGGCAAGGTCGGGCACATCGACCTGGCCGAGGCCGTGGACGTGATGGTGCTGGCGCCGGCCACCGCACACCTCATGGCGCGGCTGGTGCACGGCGAGGCACCCGACGCGCTCACCACCATCGTGCTGGCGAGCCGCGCGCCGCTCGTCGTCTGCCCATCCATGGACTTCGGCATGTGGCGCAACCAGGCGACGCAGGACAACGTGACCCGGCTGCGCCGCCGCGGCGCCACCATCGTCGGCCCGGCCCCGGGCGAGCTGGCCTCGGGCCTCGTCGGCCCCGGGCGGCTGGCCGATGTCGAGGAGATCGGCGCGGCCGTCGAGCGCGTGGCCGGGCGGCGCACCGGCCTCGCCGGCGTGCGCGTGCTGGTGGGGGCGGGGCGCACCGAGGAGCCGCTCGACCCGGTGCGCGTGCTGACGAACCGCTCGAGCGGGCGCATGGGCTTCGCGCTGGCGCAGGCCGCACGCGACCGCGGCGCCGAGGTGACGCTGGTGGCCGGCCCGGCCAGCATCGAGCCGCCGCTCGGCGTGCGGGTCGTGTCGGTGACGACCGCACTCGAGATGCAGCAGGCGATGCGGCGCGCGGCGGCCCGGGCCCAGGTGGTGCTCATGGCGGCGGCGGTGGCCGACTACCGGCCGCGCACCGTGGCGCGCGGCAAGCTCAAGCGCGGCGCGGCGCCGCGCACCGTGGCGCTCACGCCCAACCCCGACATCCTCGCCGGGCTGGCGGCGCGGCGCCGGCGCGGCCAGGTGTTCGTGGGTTTCGCGCTCGAGACCTCGCGCGGCCCGGCGCGGGCGCGCGCCAAGCTGGCGGCGAAGAAGCTCGACCTCGTCGTGCTGAACTCGCCCGAGCGCGCCATCGGCGCCGAGACGAACGAGGTCACGCTCGTCGAGGCGTACACCACCGTGCGCCTGCCGGAGCTCACGAAGCGCGAGGTGGCCGAGGCCATCCTCGATCGCGTGGCCGAGCTGCGCCGCCCGCGGCGCGCGGCGAAGGCCCGCCGCGGCGGGAGGGCGCGATGAGCGACGAGCTGCGGGACGAGGCGGCGGCGCTGGCGCACG
>JAXDBZ010000235.1:0-13269 GCA_034678345.1 Candidatus Eiseniibacteriota bacterium | reverse complement strand
GGCGCGCGCGGCCCGCTCGCGCTCGCGCAGCAGGAAGCGGCGGCTCACCGGCGGCCGCACCACGTCCCAGGGCTGCGCGTGCGCCGGCGAGCGCTCCGCCAGCGCCCGCTCGGGGTCGAGCCCGCGGGCGGCGAAGGCCTCGCGCCAGCGCTCGACGCGCAGGTGCTCGCTCCAGGCGTCGAGACGGCAGCCGCGGCGCCAGGCCTCCTCCACCACCGCGCCGGCGCGGCGGTCGCCGCGGGTGAACACCCCCTCGAGCAGCGAGGTGGCCGCGTCCCGGTACTTGAGCGTGACCGGCTGGCCCCGGGCCGCCGAGCGCAGCAGGGCCAGGCGCCGCTCCAGCTCGGCGGTCGGCACCTGCGCCTCCCAGGCGAAGGGCGTGTGCGGCTTGGGCACGTGCGGCGACACGCTGGCGGTGACGGTGAAGCTGCGCCGGCCCTCGGCGCGGGCCCGCCGGGCCGCCTTCGCCGACAGCTCGACGATGGCGCGCAGGTCCTCGTCGGTCTCGCCCGGCAGGCCGCAGAGGAAGTAGAGCTTCACGCCGCGGTAGCCCTCGCGCGCCGCCGTGGCCACCGACTCCAGCAGCTCCGCCTCGGTGTGGTTCTTGTTGATGGCGTCGCGCAGCCGCTGGCTGCCCGCCTCCGGGGCCAGCGTGATCGAGCCCTGCTTCTGCGCCGCCAGCCGGCGCGCCACCCCGGGCGGCAGGTTGTCCGGCCGGGTCGAGGGCAGGGCGATGCGCACGCGCGCGGCTGCCAGCTCGCCGGCCAGCGCGTCCACCATCCCGCCGATCTGCGTGTGGTCGGTCGAGGAGAGCGAGACGAGCGAGACCTCCTCGAGGCCGGTGGCCTGCACGCCGCGCAGCACCTCCTCCACCACCTGCTGCGCCGGCTTCTCGCGCACCGGGCGGTTCACCGTGCCCGCCTGGCAGAAGCGGCAGCCGCGCGTGCAGCCCCGCATGATCTCGACCGAGAGCCGGTCGTGGGTGATCTCGCCGACCGGGAGCGGCGGCGCCGGCGGGTAGGCCTCGCGACGCAGCTCGCGCACCCAGACCGACTCGACCTGCGCCGGCCAGCCCGGCCGCGCCCGCGGCACCAGCCAGCCCTCGGGCGTGGCGTCGGTGACGTAGCCGCGCGGCACGTAGAGGCCGGGCAGGCGGGCCAGCCGCCGCAGCAGGCCCGGCCGCGCCAGGCGCTCCCGCTTCGCCTCGCGCACGAGGTCCACGACACGCCCCACGATCTCCTCGCCGTCGCCGACCACGAAGGCGTCCACGAACTCGGCCATCGGCTCGGGGCTGAAGGCCTGCGCTCCCCCGGCGATCACCAGCGGGTGCCGCCCGTCGCGCTCGAGCGAGCGCAGCGGCAGCCCGGCCAGGTCGAGCATGGTGAGCACGTTCGTGTACTGCAGCTCGTACTGGAGCGAGAAGCCCAGGACGTCGAACTCCGCCGCCGGCGTCTGCGACGACAGGGAGAAGAGCGGCAGGCTCAGGCGCCGCATCTCGGCCTCGGCGTCGGGCCAGGGGGCGAAGACCAGCTCGGCGACGGTGTCGGGGCGGCGGTTCAGCACGTGCTGGAGGATGTGGATGCCCAGGTTGGAGAAGCCGATCTCGAAGGCATCGGGGAAGGCGAGCAGGAAGCGCACCCCGGCCGCGTCCAGCGCCTTGCGCGGGACCTGGCGCGCGTCGCTCAGATAGCGGTTGGGCTTCGAGATGCGCGGCAGCAGCTCGTGCTGGATGCGTTCCGCGACGCTGCTCGACATCGGCTCCGGCAACCTCCGGCGCGGGGGCCACCGCCGGCCGTCGGGGGAACCGCCCGGGTCGGGCGGGCTCACCCGTGAGCCCCGCTGGCAGACCGAGCGCTCTGCGGGTCCTCTCATACGGTCAAGCCCCACGCGGCGCGGCGCGGGGCTCGACCCGATCCAAGGCCAAGCTAGCACAGCGTTCCGGGGCTGCCAACCGGCTGCCCCCACCCTCGCCGGGGCCGCCGGACCGGGCTGGGACGGCCCCCCCGGGCCCGCCCGGCAGCCGGGGGTCCCTGCCGGCGGCTCCCCCGCCCGCGTTCGGCGTTCGGGCGTTGACTTCGCCGGTGGGGCGGGGAGTAACCTCTGCACCACACGGAGCGTCGTATGCTCCGCGCACATCCCCACATTCCGAGCCAGCCGGCGGCGGGAGCCGCCGGGGTCGCTCCTGCTTGAGGCCCCAAGCGAGGATGCCACCATGGCCAGCCTGAAGCCCGCATGGCTTGCGGTCGGATCCCTCAGCGAGCGGCTGCAGCGTGCCGGCTCGCTGCACGTCGGTCTCGATTTCGACGGGACCCTCGCCCCGCTCGACCCCGATCCCCGTCGCGCCGCCATGCCGCAGCGGACGCGCGAGGCGCTCGAGCGTCTGTCCCACCACCCGGGCTGCCACGCGGCGATCCTCTCCAGCCGGGCGCTCGACGACCTGTGGCCACGCGTCGGGATCGACGGCGTCTTCTGCGCGGGTTGCTCCGGACTCGAGACGCGCGACGAGCAGGGACTCCGGGAGACGCACGCCAGCGGCGCCGTCGCGATGCCGCCGTCTCTGCTGAGCGAGCTCGAGAGCTGGTGCGAGCGCTTCCCCGGCGCGCGACTCGAGCGGCAGGTCAACTCCTGCACGTTGTTCTTCTCGGCCGTCGCCGTCAGCCTGCAGCCGGCCTTCGGGGCCGGCGTCCGGCGGCGCGTGCACCCGCACCTGCCCAACGTCTGCCTCGTGCACGGCCGCACCGGCTTCGAGGTGAGGCCCGCCGGGGGCTGGGACAAGGCGATGGCGCTCGAGCGGTGGCTCGAGCCGCAGTGGTCGGACTCGTCCCTGGTCTTCTACTTCGGCGACGACACCCGCGACGAGCCGGTCCATGAGGCCGTGCGCAAGCGCGGCGGGGTGGCCGTCGCGGTGGGGCGCCTCGTCTCCCACGCCGAGTTCGTGCTACCGGGGCCCGAGGAGATGACCTGGTTCCTCGAGTGGCTGGACCGCGAGTGGGCCCACCAACGGGAGCTGGCCGCCGTCCGCCGCTGAGCGGCGATCCGGCCGGCCACGGCCCCGGCGCCGGTGGGAGGCGCCGGGGCCGCATGGTATCGTGCCGCCGACCCCACCCGGAGGAGGCCGCATGATCGAGCAGGCAGCGGGCGCGAGCGCGGAGGCCCTCGCCTTCCTCGCCCGGCTCGAGCGCTGGGCCGGCGCCGACGTCTCCACCACGCCGGCCGCGTCGCACGCCGCCCTGCTCGCCTGGCTGCGCGCCGAGCAGTCGGCCCACGCCGCCAACGGGCTCCTGCACCAGCTCGCCGCCCGCGCCCTCGACGTGGCCGCCACCGACCTCGAACGCGGCGCCGGACCGGCCGACCTGCGCGCGCACCTCGTCCAGTCCTGCGCCGCCGAGCGTGCCGACCTCGCGGGCGCCCGCGCGGCGGTGGCGCGCACCGCCACCGGGCTCGTCGCCCAGCGCGGGGCCTGGATCGCCACGCTCGGCGGCGGCTCCACCGTGACGCTGGCCGTGCTGGAGCTGCAGCGCCTCGACCGCGGTCCGCGCGCGCTGGTCGGCGAGGGTCGTCCCCGGCTGGGCGGCCGCGCGCTGGCGGCCGAGTTGGCCCGGGCGGGTGTGCCGACCTGGCTGGTGGTGGACGCGGCGCTGCCCGTGCTCCTCTCCCAGGCCGCCGGCCTGTGGCTTGGGGCCGACGCCGTCACCGACCGGGGCGCCATCGTCACCGTCGGCGGCTACGCCGCGGCCCTGGCGGCCCGCGAGCACTCCGTGCCGGTGCACGTGCTTGCCACGCGCCGCCGCGTCCTGCCGGCGGCGACCGGCGCGCTGCGCATCGACGAGATGCCGCCCGCCGAGGTCTGGGACGATCCGCCGCCGGGCGTGCGGCCGCGCAACGTGCTCGCCGATCTGCTCCCGCTCGAGCTGGTGCGCGGCGTGGTGGTCGAGGACGGCGTGCTCGGCCCCACCGAGAGCGCCACGGTGGCGCGCGAGCGCGCCCTGCCCGAGCCGCTCGGCGGTCCGCCCGCGCGCTGAACGGCGCGCCGCCCCGCGCACGCCGCGGCGCCACGCGGGTTCCCCCGTGCACCACATGGGAGTATGATGCCGCGGGGTCCGCTCGCGGACGGCGGCGTACCCCGGCAGGCAACCCGCCCATCGCTGTCGTGAACGAGGGTCCTTCATGGATCGAGAACTGAAGCACGACGTGGTCATCCTGGGAGCGGGGCTGGCCGGCCTGCGGGCCGCCGGCGAGATCTCCCGCCGCCTCGGCGGCCAGGTGGACATCGGCATCGTCTCCAAGGTGCAGCTCATGCGTGCCCACTCGGTCTGCGCCGAGGGGGGTACGGCCGCCGTGCTGCGCACCGACCTCGGCGACTCCGAGGAGCTGCACGCCTGGGACACTGTCAAGGGTTCGGACTTCCTGGCCGACCAGGATGTGGTCCGGACCTTCGTGGAGACCATCCCGAAGGAGATCCGCCAGCTCGACCACTGGGGCATCCCCTGGACGCGCGACGCGGAGGGCTACATCGCCCAGCGCCCGTTCGGCGGGCACAGCTACCCGCGGGCGACCCTGGCGGCCGACAAGACCGGCTTCTTCGAGATGCAGACGTTGTACGACCAGCTCCAGCGCTACCGCACCTTCACCCGCTACGACGAGTTCTTCGTCACCGACATCCTGGTCGAGAACGGGCGCTTCGCCGGCCTCGTGGGCCTGCACACCGGCACCGGCGAGACGGTGGCCATCCGCGGCAAGGCCCTGCTGATCGCCTCCGGCGGCGGCGGCACGCTCTACGGCTTCACCACCTACTCGCAGACCGTCACCGGCGACGGCATGGCCATGGCCTACCGCGCCGGCCTGCCGCTCGAGGACATGGAGTTCCTCCAGTTCCACCCCACCGGCCTCGTGCCCAACGGCATCCTCATGACCGAGGCCTGCCGCGGCGAGGGCGGCTACCTGCGCAACAACACGGGCGAGCGCTTCATGGAGAAGTACGCGCCCAAGCTCATGGAGCTGGCGCCGCGCGACATGGTCTCGCGCGCCGAGACCGAGGAGATCCTCGCCGGGCGCGGCTTCCCCGCCTCCGACGGCGGGCACTACATCGAGCTCGACCTCACCCACCTCGGCGCCGACCGCATCAACACGCGGCTGCCGCTCATCCGCGAGGTGACGATCAAGTTCCTCGGCCTCGACCCCATCCTCAAGCCCATCCCCATCCGCCCGGTCGCGCACTACTCGATGGGCGGCATCGAGACCGACATCCGGGGTCTGACCCGCGTGGCGGGCATCTGGGCGGCCGGCGAGGCGGCCTGCGTCTCGCTGCACGGCGCCAACCGGCTGGGCTCGAACTCGACCGCCGAGTGCCTGGTCTGGGGCGGCATCACCGGGGCGGAGATCGCCGCGGCGCTGCCGAAGCTGGGCCCGGCGGACCTCTCGGCGGCGAAGGCGAAGGCCGCCGAGGACCGGGTGAAGGCGGTGCTGGCGCGCCAGGGCGGCGAGGACCTCTACGAGCTGCGCCGGCAGCTGCGGGCGATCATGGATACGAACGTCGGCGTGTTCCGCAAGGGACCCGAGCTGGCGAAGGCGCTCGAGGTGATCCGCGACATCAAGCGCCGCCAGGCGAACGCGCCGGTCGCCGACCAGTCGCGGGTGTACAACTCGAACCTCATCCACGCGCTGGAGCTGGAGAACCTCGTGGACCTGGCCGAGGTGACCGTGGCCGGGGCGCTGGCCCGCCAGGAGTCGCGGGGTGCCCACGCCCGGCGGGACTTCCCCACGCGCGACGACGCGAACTGGCTCAAGCACACGCTGGCCTTCCACACCGCCGACGGCCCCCGGCTGGAGCACAAGCCGGTGACCATCGACATGTGGCAGCCGGTCGAGCGCAAGTACTAGGGCCCGGAGGAGACATGGACACCCGAACCTATCCGAATCGGCTGGGCCCCTGGGGATGGATCGGGGGCGGGCGCTGGGGCTTCGAGCGCTATCTGTACGCCCTGCACCGCCTCACCGGGCTCGGTCTGCTCGCCTACTTCCTGCTGCACATCTTCGTCACCTCGGCCCGCGTCTTCGGGCCCGAGAGCTGGGCGCGGTCCATGGCCCGGGTCACCGGCCCGCTCTTCACCTGGGGCGAGTACCTGGTCTTCGCCGCCTTCGCCTTCCATGCCGTCAACGGCATCCGGCTGGCGCTGGTCGAGCTGGGCTTCGCCGTCGGCCGGCCCATCGAACCCGTCTACCCCTACGCGACCTCGGTCGGGCGGCAGCGCCCGCTGGCGCTGGCGATGCTGGTGATCGCCGGCGTGATCGCGATCTGGGGCGGCTACAACTTCCTCCTCGCCGACTAGGAGCCCACCATGCGAGACCGCACGCTCTGGACCTGGCACCTGTTCGCAGGCGTGGTGATCCTGGTGTTCCTCGGCCTGCACATGACCATCATGCACCTCGACGGCACCGTCCGGGTCTTCAACCCCGCCCCGGGCGAGCCGATAGGCTGGGACAACGTGGCGGCGCGGATGCAGAGCTGGTTCTTCGCCGTCACCTACGTCGTCCTGCTCGGAGCCGCGCTCTACCACGGGCTCTACGGCTTCCGCAACATCCTGCTCGAGCTGAACCCGGGCGCCGGGCTGCGCCGCCTCGTGAACGTGGGGCTGTCGCTGGCCGGGCTGGCGCTGTTCGTGTTCGGGGCCTGGGTGGCCCTCGCGGCGCCGGGTGCCTTCGCGCGGATGGGAGGCTGACATGGCCGACACGCTCAAGCAGGTCGTCTTCCGCCTCCGGCGCTTCGAGCCGGGCAAGGACGCCGCCCCGCACTGGGAGGACTACCGCATCGAGGCCACGCCCGGCATGACCGTGCTCGACGGGCTGTGGAAGGTGAAGGAGCAGCACGCCCCGACGCTGGCGTGGCGCTCGTCGTGCCGCATGGGCATCTGCGGCTCGTGCGGCATGCTCATCAACGGGCGCCCGCGGCTGGCCTGCAACACCCAGCTCACCGAGCTGGGGACCGACGTCATCGCCGTCGGGCCGCTGCCCAACTTCGGCATCATCAAGGACCTGGTCCCGGACCTCGTCCCGATGTTCGAGACCCACCGCGACCTGATGCCGTACCTGATCCGCGAGGACGTGAAGGAGCAGGACGATCCGACCGGCGAGTACTGGCAGTCGCCGCACGAGCTGGAGCAGTACCTGCAGTTCAGCTACTGCATCAAGTGCGGCTGCTGCATGGCGGCCTGCCCCACGGTGGCGACCGACCCGGCCTACGCGGGGCCGATGCCGCTGGGCCAGGCGCACCGCTACAACAGCGACACCCGCGACGGCGGCTTCGCCGAGCGTCGCAAGGTGCTCGAGGGCGGCCGGGGGCCGTGGCGTTGCCACTTCGCGGGCGAGTGCTCGCAGGTCTGCCCCAAGGGGGTGGACCCGGCCAAGGCCATCCAGCTCATGAAGCGGGACCTGGTGGTGGACCTGCTGCGGCTGCACCGGCGCAGGCCGGCGGCGGCGGTGGCCCCCACGCCCTGCGGCAAGCGGAAGGACAACATCCCGGCGGCGCCGGCGCGCACGGCCGGGGCGACAGCGAAGTAGCGGCCGGGGGCAAAGCAAGGCGGCCCGTCCCGGGAGACCGGGGCGGGCCGCAAGCCTATTGACCCGGCCGCCAGTCCCTGTAGTCTCAGGAGCGTAGTGTCCGTGGCCTTCTTCCGGCGCGTGCCCCCGGCGCGAGGAGGGCCTCATGCTGCAGGCAGGCGCGACGCTTGGTCCGTACCGGATCCTCGCCCCCCTCGGCGCGGGCGGGATGGGTGAGGTCTATCGCGCCCACGACGCCCGCCTCGGCCGCGACGTGGCCGTCAAGGTGCTCCCCTCCCACCTCGCCGCCTCGCCCGAGGTGCGCGCCCGCTTTGAGCGCGAGGCCCGCACCGTCTCCCAGCTCAACCACCCGCACATCTGCACGCTCCACGACATCGGGCGTCACGAGGACACCGACTACCTAGTGATGGAGCTGCTCGAGGGCGAGACCCTCGCCCACCGTCTCGAGAAGGGCCCCCTGCCCGTCGCCGGGTTGCTCACGCTCGGCACGCAGATTGCCGACGCGCTGGACCGCGCGCACCGGGCCGGGGTGGTGCACCGGGACCTCAAGCCCGGCAACGTGATGCTGACCAAGTCCGGCGCCAAGCTGATGGACTTCGGTCTGGCGCGGGCGACCGGACTGGCGGCCACGCCGCAGATCATGACCGAGTCCCCCACCGTGAGCCGACCGCTGACGAAGGAAGGAACGATCGTCGGGACGTTCCAGTACATGGCGCCGGAGCAGCTGGAGGGGAAGGAAGCAGACGCGCGCAGCGACCTGTGGGCGCTGGGCTGCGTCTTGTACGAGATGGCGACGGGGCAGCGGGCGTTCGCGGGCGAGAGCCAGGCGAGCCTGATCGCTGCGATCCTGGAGCACGAGCCGCGGCCGATCCTAGAGCTGAAGCCCATGTCGCCGCCGGCGCTGGAGCACGTGGTGACGCGCTGCCTGGCGAAGGACCCGGAGAAGCGGTGGCAGAGCGCGCGGGACGTGGTGCAGGAGCTGGAGTGGATCGCCGCCGCCGGCTCGCGGGCGGGGGTGGCTGTCCCGACCGTGGCACGGCACCGCAATCGCGAGCGGCTGTACTGGAGCGCGGCACTGCTGGCGACTGCGCTGATCGCGATCGCCATCGCCGAGGTTCCCCGCCTGCTGTCCCGGGGCCCGCAACCGGCCGTCACCCGGTTCTCCATTGCCGTTCCCGAGGGGGTCACGCCATCCAGCTACGGTTCCGCTCCAGCCATCTCTCCCGACGGACGGATCGTGGCCTTCGTGGCAGCCGACTCCGAGGGAACCAGCCGCATCTGGATCCGCCCGCTGGATTCCCTCGCGCCAAGGGAGCTGGCCGGGACCGAAGGCGGGTCTCTCCCCTTCTGGTCCCCTGACAGCCGCTTCATCGGCTTCTTCGCCGGGGGCAAGCTCATGAAGGTCCCCACGGCCGGGGGCCTTCCGGAGATCCTCTGTGACGCCCGCGACGGCCGGGGCGGGAGCTGGGGCCGTTCCGGCGTGATCGTGTTCGCCCCCGACGCCGCCGGACCGCTCTCCCGCGTCCCCGCCGTCGGAGGGACGCCGACCCAGGTCACGAGCCTGGACACGAGCCGTCACGAGGTGGGACACCGCTCGCCGTGCTTCCTTCCCGATGGAAGGCACTTCCTCTTCGCTGCCCTGCCCGAGCGCCAAGGCGGTTTCGACGCCTACGCGGGCTCCCTCGACTCGAGGGACAGGAAGTTCATCGTCAGCGCGGGTGCCGCTCCGACCTACGCCGCGCCGGGGTATCTCTTCTACGTCCGCAGCGCCTCCCTCGTGGCGCAGAGGTTCGACAGCCGTCGTCTGTCCCTCACCGACGAGGCCGTCGTCGTGGGCAAGGCTCCATCGGCTTTCTCCCTCTTCGACGCCGTGCAGAGGGTGAGCGCTTCCGACAACGGGATCATGGCGCGTGCAGGCGCAGGAACCCCCAACACCCAGCTCAGGTGGTTCGACCGTCAGGGCCGGGCGACCGGCACGATCCCGCTTCCGCCCGGCAGGTACGAGTGGTTGGCGCTCTCTCCCGATGGGAGGCGACTCTGCCTGGATCGCCGGAGCTCGGCGTCCGCTGTGGACCTATGGCTGGTCAACCTGGACCGCCCCGTCCCCGCGCGCTTCACCTTCGGGCCGTCCAACAACACCCTCGCCGCGTGGTCCCCGGATGGGAGGCGCATCGCCTTCGGCTCGGACCGCTCGGGACCCTGGGATATCTACGTGAAGGCGGTGGTCGGGACGGGCCAGGAACAGGCGCTGCTGACTTCGGGTGCGCTCTACAAGAACGTCTCGCAGTGGTCGCCGGACGGCAGGTACATCGTGTACGAGGTGGCGGAGACCAGCACCGGATGGGATCTGTGGCTGCTGCCCGTGGAGGGCGGCGGCAAGCCAATGCCCTACTTGTGCACCCCACGCAACGAGCGCTGGGGAACGATCTCTCCGGACGGCCGCTGGATGGCCTACTTCTCCGACGAGTCGGGGAGATGGGAGCTGTACGTCCAGTCGTTCCCCACCCCCGGGGGCAAGTACCAGGTCTCCACGAACGGCGCCGGGCTGACGCTGCCCTCCTGGTGGACGCGTGGCGGCCGGGAACTCGTCTATGCCGCGGAGGACGGGGCCACACTCATGGCGGTGGAGGTGCAGACGAGTCCCACGTTCCGAGCCGGCGCTTCGCGCAAGTTGTTCAAGCTGCGGGCCGATTTCCTGTGGGCGGACGTCACACGTGACGGCCAGCGCGTGCTCGTAACGGTGCCGGCAGGGCGGGCCTCGGCCTCGACGATCACGGTGGAGATGAACTGGGCCGCGGCCATGAGGAGGCCCTGATGCTGGCCGCCGGCGCGAAGCTGGGTCCCTACGAGATCCTCGCCCCGCTCGGCGCGGGTGGGATGGGCGAGGTCTATCGCGCCCACGACCCCCGCCTCGGCCGCGACGTCGCCATCAAGGTGCTCCCCTCCCACCTCGCCGCCTCCCCCGAGGTCCGCGCCCGCTTCGAGCGCGAGGCCCGCACCGTCTCCCGGCTCGATCACCCGCACATCTGTGCTCTCCACGACATCGGGCGTCACGAGGACACCGACTACCTGGTGATGGAGCTGCTCGAGGGCGAGACCCTCGCCCACCGGCTCGAGAAGGGGCCGCTGCCGGTGGCCGAGGTGCTCGCTCTCGGCACTCAGATCGCCGACGCGCTGGACCGGGCGCACCGGGCCGGGGTGGTGCACCGCGACCTCAAGCCCGGCAACGTCATGCTGACCCGCTCGGGAGCCAAGCTCATGGACTTCGGGCTGGCGAGAGCCACGGGGCTGGGCGCGGCACCAGGCTTGATGACCGAGTCCCCCACCGTGAGCCGACCCCTGACGAAGGAAGGGACGATCGTCGGCACGTTCCAGTACATGGCGCCGGAGCAACTGGAGGGGAAGGAAGCAGACGCGCGCTCGGACCTGTGGGCGCTGGGCTGCGTCTTGTACGAGGCGGCGACGGGTCAGCGGGCGTTCGCGGGCGAGAGCCAGGCCTCGCTGATCGCGGCCATCCTGGAACACGAGCCGAGGCCCATCGCCGAACTCAAGCCGTTGAGCCCGCCGGCGCTGGAGCACGTGGTGCGGCGCTGCCTGGCGAAGGACCCGGAGCAGCGCTGGCAGAGCGCGCGGGACGTGGTGCAGGAGCTGGAGTGGATCGCTGGAGCCGGCTCGCAGGCGGGCGCTCCGGCCGGGCACCCGCCCGGGCACCCGGCGGAGCCGGGTCGGAGTCGCGCCGTGCCCCCGGGTGCACGCTGGCGGCCGGCGGCGGCGGCCGTGGCGGCTGGCGTGGTCGTCGTCATGGCTGTCGTTGCGGCACTCTGGGCCACGCGCAGCCGACGCGAGGCTCCCCCTGTTCCGGCGGCCGCGCCCGCACCAAGCCGCGCGGACATCGCCGTGCTCCCGTTCCAGAACCTGAGCGCAGGGGGACCGCACGCGTACTTCGCCGGCGGGCTTCACGACGAACTGCTCACCCAGCTCGCGAAGGTCGCGGCGCTCAAGGTCATCAGTCGGACCTCGGTCATGGGCTACTCGGCCGCGGCCAAACCCCTCAAGCAGATCGCCGCCGAGTTGGGCGTCGGGAGCATCGTCGAAGGCAGCGTGCAGGTAGCGGGGAACCGGCTGCGCGTGAACGTGCAGCTCATCGACGCGGCTACGGACGAGCACCTGTGGGCCGAACGTTACGACCGTACGCTGGACGACGCGTTCGCCATTCAGAGCGACGTGGCGCAGCGGATCGTGGCGGCAGTCGGCGCGACCCTCAGTTCCGATGAAGAGCAGGGGATCACGGCAGTCCCCACCCCGGACCCCGAGGCCTACCGGCTGTACCTGCAAGGCGAGAACTACCGCCGTCGGCCCGGGTTCCTGAGGCAGAACCTCGAGATCGCCCAGCGGTTCTACGAACAGTCACTGGCCCTCGATCCCGGTCTTGCGCTGGCACGTGCCAGCCTCTCGATGATCCATGGGGAGATGTACTGGTCAGCCTTCGATCCCGTGGCCGCGCGGGCTGCCCGTCAGCGTGACGAGGCGCAGAAGGCGTTGCGGCTGGCGCCGGAGTTGCCGCAGGCGCACGTCGCGATGGGGCTGGCGCACTACCAGGGCCGCGGGGACTGGGCGCGCGCGCTGGAGGAGTTCCGGACCGCGTTACGCGCGATGCCCAACGACGCCGACGCCTGGGCCAACGTGGCATGGGCCCAGCGCCGGCTGGGGAACTGGGCTGCGGTGGATTCTGGCTATCGGCAGGCGGTGCGGCTCGATCCCCGCAACGCCGACGTGTTCGAGGACCTGGGTGGATGGACGTACATGGTCCTGCGCCGGTACGCCGACGCTGTGCGCGCCTGCAATCGGGCTCTGGTCCTTGCCCCCGACCTCACGGGGGCGGCTCTCACCAAGGGGCAACTCTACGTTCTCTGGAAGGGCGACCTGGACACACTCGCGGCGGTCCTCGATGAGATGCCCGGGGATGAGGAGCTCGGGGGGCCATACGGGAGCGGGATCGCCTGGCGAGCCAAGCTGTTGTTGTGGGCGCGGAAGTCGAAGGACCTGGTCGGCCTGATGAGGTCGGTACGACCCAGCACATATGACGCGGTGAACGTATTCCAGCCCGCTCTCGCTGCCGCCTGGGGACACAGGCTGCTCGGCGACGAACAGGCAGCGCGGGCTGCCTTCGGCGGGGCCCTGGACGTGTTGGACACCGTCAGCATCTCGGGGCAGAACAGCTGGACTGTGCATGCCGCCCGTGGGTTGGCGCTGGCCGGACTGGGGCGTCGAGACGAGGCGCTGCGAGAAGCGCGCTGGCTGCAGGGGTCCGCAATCTACCGCAAAGACTCCATCGACGGCCCGCTGGCAGCGGAGGAGCGTGCCCGAATCCTCGCTCAGGCCGGCGATGCCCCGGCCGCGCTCGAGGAACTCGAGCGGCTGCTGGCGGGGCCGTCATTCCTCAGCGTTCACACCCTGCGTCTCGACCCGCGCTGGGACCCGGTCCGCGAGCACCCACGCTTCAAGGCGCTGCTGGTGAAGTACGCAAGGCCCGAGGAGTGGGCTGTCCGATGAGGATCCTGTAGATGCTCGCCCCCGGCACGATGCTCGGTCCCTACGAGATCCTCGCCCCCCTCGGCGCGGGCGGGATGGGCGAGGTCTATCGCGCCCACGACTCCCGCCTCGGCCGCGACGTGGCGATCAAGGTGCTGTCCCCGCACCTGGCGGCTACGC
>JAXDBZ010000234.1:0-9098 GCA_034678345.1 Candidatus Eiseniibacteriota bacterium | reverse complement strand
GTGTTATCCTACATATTGCGGATTTTGGGAGACTGGGCCATCTGGGCCCGGGGGGGGCGCGGGGCCCCCCGCCCGCGGCGTTCCCGCCGTGCCTTGACCCTCTCGACGGGCCGCTGCTAGCGTGCCGGAGTCGTCATCGACCCCGTTCCCCACGCGCCTCCGCGGCGAAGGCATCCCGTGATCCGACCCAGTATGGCCCCCGAATGGGCGCCCCATCCCCGGCGCGACGCCGCGCGGGCGCTGGCCCTGGCGCGCGACCTGGACGCCCCGCTCGCCGCGGCCCACGCGCTGGTGAACCGCGGCCTGACCGACGAGGACGCGGCGCGCCGCTACCTCCGGCCCGACCTCGACGACCTGCACGATCCCCTGCTGCTGCTGGACCTCGACCGGGCGGTGCGGCGCATCCAGGAGGCGCTGGCCGCGGGCGAGCGCATCTTCATCCACGGGGACTACGACGTGGACGGCATCACCGCCACGTTCCTGCTCGCGTCGGTGCTGGGGGAGCTGGGCGCGCGGGTGGAGCACTTCATCCCCGACCGCGAGCCGCACGGCTACGGGCTCTCCATCGCGGCGGTGGAGGACGCCCGCCGCCGCGGCTGTGGCCTGATCGTCACGGTGGATTGCGGGATGACCGCGGTGGACGCGGTGAGGCACGCCCGCGAGCTGGGGCTCGACACCATCATCACCGACCACCACGAGTACCAGCCGCCGGGACCCGAGCCCCTCGCGCTCGTGAACCCGAAGCGTCCGGGTTGCCGCTACCCGTTCCGGGAGCTGTCCGGGGCCGGGGTCGCGTTCAAGCTGGCCGAGGCGCTGCTGCGCGGGCGCGGTGGCCTGGAACGGGCGTGCGAGTACCTCGACGTCGTGGCGCTCGGCACGATCGCCGACGTCGTGCCGCTGGTGGGGGAGAACCGGGTGCTGGCGCGGCTCGGTCTCGAGCGGCTCAACCAGAAGCGGCGCGCCGGCTTGAACGCGCTCATGGAGGTGGCGGGCCTGTCCGGGCGGACGGTGAACAGCGGGCACGTCGCCTTCGTGCTGGCGCCGCGCATCAACGCCGGCGGGCGCATGGGCAACGCCGAGCAGGGGCTGCGGCTGCTGATGGCCCGTGACGGCGGCGAGGCGCGCTCGCTGGCGCAGAGTCTCGAGGACGACAACCAGCTGCGGCGGCGCTTCGACGAGGAGGCCCTCCGGGAGGCCATGGAGCGCGTCGAGCGCGAGCTGGGCTGGCCGGACTGCGCCTCGATCCTGCTCTGGTCGGAGAAGTGGCACGCGGGCGTCATCGGCATCGTCGCCTCACGGCTCGTGGAGCGCTTCCACCGCCCCACGGTGCTGGTGGCCATCAAGGGTGGCTCGGGTCGGGGCTCGGGGCGCAGCGTCCGGGGCATCGACCTGAACGGCATGCTGACCCGGTGCAGCGACCTGCTGGAGGGCTACGGTGGACACGCGCTGGCCGCGGGCCTCACGGTGCGGCCGGAGCGCCTGCCCGAGCTGCGGCGGAGGCTGGAGCGCCTGGCGGCGGAGCAGCTGCCGCAGGTGCCGCCGGCCCCGGAACTCGAGTTCGACGCCGAGGTGCATCTCGGCGAATGCGACCGCACTCTGCTGGAGTGGCTCGATCGGATGGCGCCGCACGGGCTCGACAACCCGGAGCCGCTGTTCGTGGCCGCGGACCTGGCGGTCGAGTCGCTGACCACGCCGGCGCAGGGCCGCCACCTGCGCCTGCGGGTGCGCGACGGCACCGGCAGCGCCGAGGCCATCGGGTTCGGGCTGGGCGGGCACGCGGAGGAGCTGCGGCGGGCGCGCCGCTGCTCGCTGGCGTTCGTGCCGACCCGCAACGAGTGGCAGGGGGTGGAGCGGGTGCAGCTCAAGGTGAAGGGGGTACGGATCCCATGAGCGTGGTCGGCCCCGGGCCGGGCGTGGCGGAGCTGCGCGCCGCCCTGCTCGCCGCGCTGGACGAGAAGGCCCCGCGCGTGGACCGCGACCGCGTGGCCGCCTGCTTCGACTTCGCCGCCCAGGCCCACGGCGAGCAGCGCCGCGCCTCCGGCGAGCCCTACGTCGTCCATCCGGTCGCGGTCTGCCGCATCCTGCTCGATCTGCTCGAGTCGCGCCTCGACACCACACTGGCCTGCGCCGCGCTGCTCCACGACGTCCCCGAGGACACGGCGGTCACCCCCGCCGACATCGAGAAGCACTTCGGCCGCGAGGTGCGCAGCCTGGTCGACGGCATGACCAAGCTGTCGGGCCTGCACTTCGACAGCCAGGAGGCGCGGCAGGCGGAGAACTTCCGCCGCATGCTGTTGTCCATGTCGCGCGACCTGCGGGTGATCTTCATCAAGCTGGCCGACCGCCTGCACAACATCCGCACCATCGAGCACCTGCCCCCGGCGCGGGCGGAGCGCATCGCCGTCGAGACCCGCGACATCTACGCGCCGCTCGCCCACCGGCTGGGCATGGCCGGCATCAAGCGCGAGCTCGAGGACCTGAGCCTCAAGGTGCTCGATCCGGCCGCCTACCAGGAGCTGGCGCAGCGCATCCAGGCGCGGCGCGCGGAGCGCGAGCGCTTCCTGCAGTCGGTGCGGGCGCGGCTCGAGGAGAGCCTCAAGGCGGTGGCCATCAAGGCCGAGGTGACGGGGCGGCCCAAGCACTTCTACTCGATCTACACGAAGATCCGCGCCGGCCGCGACTTCGAGAGCATCCACGACCTGTTCGGGCTGCGCATCATCACCCACACCCGGAGCGACTGCTACCGCGCGCTGGGCGTGGTGCACGACCTGTTCATGCCCATCCCCGAGGGCTTCACCGACTACATCGCCACCCCGAAGTCGAACATGTACCAGTCGCTCCACACCACCGTGCTCACCCCGGGCGGCCAGATGGTCGAGGTGCAGATCCGCACCCGCGACATGCACCGCACCGCGGAGACCGGCATCGCGGCGCACTACGTCTACAAGCAGGGCGGTCGCGTGGACGAGGAGTTGGACGCCAAGCTGGGCGGCTTCGTCGCGCAGACCGCCGACTGGCAGCGGGCGGCGAGCGACGACGAGTACCTGGAGTTCCTGCGCACCGCTCTCTACCAGGAGGAGGTCTTCGCCTACACGCCGCGGCGCGAGCTCAAGCGGCTGCCCAAGGGCGCCACGGCCCTGGACTTCGCCTTCATGATCCACACGGCGGTGGGCCAGCACACGGTGGGGGCGCGCGTGAACGGCGAGATCGTGCCGCTGCGCCACGTGCTGCAGAACGGCGACATGGTGGAGATCATCACCTCGCCCCAGGCGCAGCCGCACGAGGACTGGCTCCACATCCTCACCACGCCGGGGGCGCGCGGCAAGGTGCGCCACTGGCTGCGGCAGCAGCGCCACACCGACAGCGTGGCGCTGGGCCGGGAGATGATCGAGCGGGAGCTCAAGCGCCTGCGGCGGCGTCCCACCGCGCCGGAGCTGGCGGAGGTCGCCGCCGCCTTCGGCTGCGGCGAGCTGGAGATCTTCTACGCCCGCGTGGCCGAGGGCCAGATCTCCCTGGCCCAGGTGGCCCACAAGCTCGAGCCCCCGCACGAGGGGCTGGCCGAGCGACTGGCGAAGGGGCCGCTCGAGGCGCTCGGGCTGGCGCGCCGGCCGGCGCCCGGGGGCATCCGCATCCAGGGGCTCGACAACATCATGGTCAGCTACGCGCGGTGCTGCCAGCCCGTGCCGGGGGACCGCGTCATCGGCATCGTCACGGTCGGCCGCGGCGTGTCGGTGCACCGCCAGGACTGTCCGAACACGTTCGGCGACCGCGTCCCCGAGGAGCGGCGGGTGGCGGTGGAATGGGACGTCGGCCTCGACCAGAAGTTCCCGGTGCGGCTGCTGGTGTACGGGCACGACCGCACGCTGTTGCTGGCCGACATCGCCAAGGCCATCTCGCTGACGTCCGTGAACATCCGCAGCGCCGGCGTGGCGAGCGAGGACCGGCGGGCCCGCGGCGTGTTCGTGGTCGAGGTGCCGCACCTGGCCAAGCTGCGCGAGGTCATCCAGGCGATCCGGCGCGTGGCGGGGGTGAGCCGCGTCGAGCGGCGGCAGCGCGTGTTCCGGCCGTCGGCGGCGCGGGACGCGCGGGGGCGGCCGTGAGGGCGCTGGTGCAGCGCGTCGCCCGCGCACGGGTGACGGTGGCGGGGCGGGTGACCGGGGAGATCGGGCCGGGCCTGCTCGTGCTGCTCGGCGCGGCGCCCGGCGACGGCGAGGCCGAGGTCCGCTGGCTGGCGCGGAAGGTGGCGGGCCTGCGCGTCTTCGCCGACGGGGCCGGGCAGATGAACCGCGACGTGCGCGAGAGCGGCGGGGCGGTGCTGGTGGTGCCGCAGTTCACCCTCTATGGCGACGTGCGGCGGGGCCGGCGGCCGGACTTCACCGGCGCGGCGCGACCCGAGCTGGCCGAGCCGCTGGTCGAGCGGTTCTGCGAGCGGGTCGGGGCCGAGGGGGTGCGCGTGGAGCGCGGGGTGTTCGGGGCGCACATGGTGGTCGAGCTGGTGAACGACGGACCGGTGACGCTGCTGATCGAGACGCCGGCGCCGGCGGGGCACGCCGCGTCCGGCGCGGCCGCGGCGGAGGAGGCATGAGCGCCCCGCGCTGGGCCCGCGGCACGCTCTTCTATGCCGGGAGCGCGCCGGTAGTGCTGGCCTCGGCCTCGCCGCGGCGGGTGGCGCTGCTGCGCCAGGTGGGCCTCGAGTTCACGGTGGCCGATCCGGGGCCGGACCGGGACTGGCCCGGCCGGGCCGAGCCGCGGCACGGGGTGCGCGCGCTGGCGCTCGAGAAGGCCCGGCGGGTTGCGGGGCGGCGCCCGGGGGCGGTGGTGATCGGGGCCGACACGGTGGTGGTGGCGCGCGGCGTGCGGCTGGGCAAGCCCGCCGGGGCGGCCGAGGCGGTCGAGATGCTGCGCCGCCTGCAGGGCCGCACGCACGAGGTGTGGACCGGCCTGGCGGTCGTGCGGGGGGGCGAGCAGCGTACGGCCGCCGAGGTGACGAAGGTGCAGTTCGTGCGCCTGACGGAGCCGGAGATCGCCGCCTACGTGGAGACCGGGGAACCCCTCGACAAGGCCGGAGCGTACGGCATCCAGGGGGCGGCGGCGCAGCTCGTGCGGCGGGTCGAGGGCGACTACTCGAACGTGGTGGGACTGCCGCTGGCCCGACTGCGGCAGCTCCTGCGCGAGTTCGAGTAGGCCGGGCCCGGAGCGGCGGGGCGGGGCGGCCGCCGGGGGGACGGGAGCAGGGGCGGCCCGCTTGACACCCGTTTCCGCGGACTGCTAGTCTCCGACGCTTCTTATGGATAGGGGATAGTCCCCATCTCCGCCCCCGGCGGCGGACCGCCGGGGCGATGGGGCCTACCCGCGAGGATCGTGCGTTGGAGGATGGCATGAAGACTTATTCCGCCCGGCCGAGCGATGTCCAGCGGCAGTGGCTGGTCGTGGATGCCGAGGGCAGGACGCTGGGGCGGCTCGCCACGCAGGTCGCCATGGTGCTCCGGGGCAAGCACAAGCCGGTCTACACGCCCCACATCGACACCGGCGACCACGTCGTGGTCATCAACGCGGAGAAGATCGTCCTCACCGGCCGCAAGGGCGAGGACAAGCAGTACTTCCATCACACGCTGTACCCGGGCGGCGCCAGCTTCACGTCGATCCGCGAGGTGATGCAGAAGCATCCGGAGCGCGTCGTGCTGCGGGCCGTCCAGGGCATGATGCCCAAGAACAAGCTCGGGCGCGCGATGCTGAGGAAGCTGAAGGTGTACGCGGGGGCGGAGCATCCCCACGCGGCGCAGCAGCCGGTTCTCTGGGACCCTGAGTAGGCACGAGGAGAGGCATGGCGACCGAGATGGCGAACAAGCCCCGCACCGGGCGGCGCAAGCAGGCGGTGGCCCGCGTGCAGCTGCTGCCGGGCAACGGCAAGCATCTGGTGAACGACCGCACCCCGCTGGAGTACCTGACGCGGGAGACGCTGGTGCAGACCGCGTTCCACGCCCTGACGGTGGCCAACGCCGCCGGCAAGTACAACGTGGTGGCGCGGGTGCACGGCGGCGGGCTCACGGGACAGGCCGGCGCGCTGCGCCTGGCCCTGGCCCGGGCGCTGGCGCGCGAGGACGAGAGCCTGCGCGGCGTGCTGGGCCGCGCCGGGTTGCTGACCCGCGACCCGCGCATGAAGGAGCGCAAGAAGTACGGACAGCCGGGGGCGCGCAAGCGCTTCCAGTTCAGCAAGCGGTAGACCGGATCCAACTCACACGCCCCGGCCGGAGCGCGGGGTCCCCTGCGGGGGGCGGCGCTCGTGGACGACGGCGGGGCGGCGGATGCAACCCCACAGGAGGATGGTCGTGGCAGAACTCGTGATGAAGGACCTGCTCGAAGCGGGCGTGCATTTCGGGCACCAGACGCGGCGCTGGAACCCGCAGATGAAGAAGTTCATCTTCATGGAGCGGAACGGCATCTACATCATCGACCTCCAGAAGACGCTCAAGTGCGCCCAGGAGGCGAAGGCCGCGATCGAGAAGGTGGTGCGGGGCGGCGGGCACGTGCTGTTCATCGCCACCAAGAAGCAGGCCAAGTCCATCGTGGTGGAGGAGGCCGCGCGCTGCGGCCAGTTCCACGTCACCGAGCGCTGGCTCGGCGGCATGCTCACGAACTTCAAGACCATCCGCAGCAGCATCAAGCGCCTGCACGACCTCGACAAGATGGCGACCGACGGCACGTTCGAGAAGATGAGCAAGAAGGAGGTCTCCCGCCTGCAGCGCGAGCGGGAGCGCCTCGAGTTCGCCTTCGCCGGCATCAAGGAGATGCCCGGGCTGCCGTCGCTCGCGTTCGTGATCGACACGAAGAAGGAGAAGATCGCGATCGCCGAGGCCAACCGTCTCGGCATCCCGATCGTGGGCATCGTGGACACGAATTGCGATCCCACCGTGGTGAACTTCCCGATCCCCGGCAACGACGACGCCATCCGCGCCATCCGCCTGTTCACGCGCCTCGTGTCGGACACCGTCCTCGAGGCGAAGTCCTTCGCGCTGGAGGGCGCCGACCAGGAGACGGTGTCGTTCGGCGGCGAGGAGGCCGAGGGCGAGACCGACGCCGTGAGCGCACGGTAACCGGGAGACCGCAGATCCGTTGACGCCCGTCCGTGGTCCCGTCCCGGGCGGGCGTCGTGACGACAGGGGCAGACGATGACGATCACCGCCGAACAGGTGAAGGACCTCCGGGACCGCACGGGTGCCGGGATGATGGAGTGCAAGAGGGCGCTGGCCGAGGCCGCGGGCGACGTCGAGAAGGCGATCGACCTGCTGCGCAAGGCCGGCCTGCAGAAGGCCGAGAAGCGCGCCGACCGGGCCGCCGACCAGGGGCTGGTCGAGGCCTACATCCATCCCGGCAACCGGGTGGGCGTGCTCATCGAGGTGAACTGCGAGACCGACTTCGTGGCCCGCACCCCCGAGTTCCAGGAGCTGGTGCGCAACCTGGCCATGCAGGTCGCGGCCCTCAAGGCGGAGTACGTGCGGCGCGAGGACGTGCCGGCCGAGCGCATCGCCAGGGAGCGCGAGATCTACGCCGCGCAGCTGGCCGAGCAGAAGAAGCCGGCGAACATCATCGACAAGATCGTCGAGGGCAAGCTGGAAAAGTTCTACGGCGAGATCTGCCTGCTCGAGCAGCCCTACATGCGCGACGACAGCGTGAAGGTGGACGACCTGGTGCGGGGCCTGTCCGGCAAGACCGGCGAGAAGATGGCGGTCCGGCGCTTCCAGCGGTTCGAGCTGGGCAAGGACTGATCCCATGGGCGGGCGCTGGCGGCGCGTGCTGCTGAAGCTCTCCGGCGAGCAGCTGGCCGGGGGGGCGGGCCACGGCATCGACGAGGCGGTGATGGCGGCCCTGGCCGACGAGATCCGCGACGTGCGGCGGCTCGGCGTCGAGGTCGCCATCGTCCCGGGCGGCGGCAACATCTTCCGCGGACTGGCGGCGAGCGCGCGCGGCATGGACCGGGTGGGCGCGGACCACATGGGCATGCTCGCCACGGTGATCAACGGGTTGGCCCTGCAGCACGCGCTCGAGCAGCGGGGCGTGGACACGCGGCTCCTGTCGGCGATCGAGATGGACCGCGTGTGCGAGCCGTACATCCGGCGGCGCGCCGTGCGGCACCTCGAGAAGGGGCGGGTGGTGGTGCTGGCCGCCGGCACCGGCAACCCCTACTTCACCACCGACACGGCCGCGGCGCTGCGGGCGGTCGAGGTCGGCGCCGACGTCGTGCTCAAGGCCACGCGGGTGGACGGCATCTACGACCGTGACCCGCTCGCCGGCCCGGGCGCGACCTTCTTCCCGCGGCTCACCTACCGGGAGATCCTGGAGCGCGGGTTGGCGGTGATGGACCTGACGGCGATCACCATGCTGAAGGAGAACCGGCTGCCGCTCGTCGTGTTCGACGTGGGGCAGCGCGGCAACCTGCTGAAGCTCGTGCAGGGCGAGACGCTGGGGACCTCGGTCACGGAGTGACGACCATGGTGCACAAGCTGCTGGTGGAAGCGGAAGAGCGGATGAAGAAGGCCCTCGAGGGGGTGCGCCGGGAGCTGGCGGGCATCCGTTCGGGCAAGGCGAGCCCGGCGCTGCTCGACACGGTGCGGGTGGAGGCCTATGGGCAGACGATGCCCCTGAACCAGGTGGGGCAGGTCTCGGCGCCGGAGGCCCGGCTCCTGGTCGTGCAGCCCTACGACCGCAGCCTGGTGAAGGCGGTGTCGCGGGCCATCCAGCAGGCGGACCTCGGGCTCAACCCCACCGACGACGGCACGGTGGTGCGCGTGCCCGTCCCGACGCTCACCGAGGAGCGGCGGCGGGACCTGGTGAAGCTCATCGCCCGATTCGCCGAGGAGGGGCGCGTCCACGTGCGTCAGGTGCGCCACGAGATCCTCCACGACCTCAAGAAGCAGGGCAAGGACGGGACCCTGCCCGAGGACGAGGAGCGTCGCCTCGAGAGCGAGACGCAGAAGCTGACGGACCGCTACATCGGGCTGGTGGACGAGATGTTGAAGAAGAAGACCGCCGAGGTGATGGAGGTCTGACGTGTGGCGGGAGGATTCGCCGATGGCTTCGTTGCGTGGCCGGGGGCGCCC
>JAXDBZ010000233.1:0-14966 GCA_034678345.1 Candidatus Eiseniibacteriota bacterium | reverse complement strand
TGCGGCGCGGCGCCGACGTGGCGCGGGACCGCACGGCCGGCCGCCGCACCGCGCGCGAGCGCACCGGCGCGATCGGCGCCAGCGCCGGCTGGCGGTTCGCCACCACCGCGCGCACCACGTCGAGGCTGGCGAAGCCGCGGATCAGCTCCGACGGCCCGCTCACCACGAACGAGCTGAGGTGCCGGAACACGTGCCACGCGCTGGCCTTCCGCCCCGTCGCCCGTTCCACCGCCCGCAGCGCCTGCTGCGCCAGCGCGGCGGTCTCCTCCGGCGGCACGAAGCCGCCCGCCGCGCGGGGCCCGCGCAGCTGCACCACCGCCTCCACCGGTCCGTCGGGCTCGGCCAGCTGGCGCTGCAGCGCCGCGTCGAGCTTGCGCGCCACCGCCGCGCGCTTCTTCGCCGGCTTCGGCTTCTTCGCCGGCTTCGGCTTCTTCGCCGGCTTGGGCTTCTTCGCCGGCTTGGGCTTCTTCGCCGGCCTTGCGGCCGACACCTTCTTCTTTGACCTGATCATGCTCACCCCAGCAGCCGCAGCGCCCGCGGGCCGCTCGGCAGGCCCCGGTGCGCTCGGTCCTCGCTCATGCGCGGTCCGAGCTTGCAGGACTCGAACAGCGCCCGTTCGATCTCGTCGGCCGTCTTCTTGGGCGCCGCCTCCATGAGCAGCGCCGCCAGCCCGGCCACGTGCGGCGTGGCCATCGAGGTGCCGTCCATTGCCTGCCAGCCGCCGCCCGGGCGGGCCGAGACCACGCCCACGCCCGGCGCCACCAGGTCGGGCACGATGGCATCCCGGCCGCGGCGGAAGCGCTGGCTCGACGAGAAGCGCGGCACCGTGCGGTCGCGCCCGCAGGCGCCCACCGACAGCGCCTCGGCGTAGTTGCCCGGCGAGCGGCTCGTCCCCGGGCCCTCGTTGCCCACCGCGAACACCGGCAGCACGCCGCGCCGCCGCAGCAGACGCGTCAGCGCAAGGAAGTCCGACCAGTAGCCGGGGAAGCCGAGCGACATGCTCACCACGCGCACGCCCAGCCCGATCGCCCAGTCCATGCCGCCGAGCACGCGCGCCACGACGTCGCCGCCCTCGATGACGATGGCGCTCGCCAGCCGCGCCCCCGGCGCTACCCCCACCAGCGTGCCGCGCACCTTGCGGCCGGCGATGGTCGCCGCGGTGTGCGTGCCGTGCTCGTCGGTGTCGTGGGGCCGCGGCGCCGGCCGCACCTCGCGGCCCAGGTCGTCGAACTCGGCGAAGTGCCGGATGGCGCCGCGCAGCGCCGGGTGCCTCCCGTCGGCGCCGGTGTCGAGGTGGCCGACCAGCACGCCCTTGCCGGTGAGGCCGGCGCGGTGCAGGGCCGGCACGCCGAGGGCGCGCAGCCCCCACTCGTACGACTTCGGACGCTTCGCCGCGGCGACGCGGCGCGGGCGGATGAGGCGCAGCGGCGGCGCCCCGACCACCTCCTCGACGTGCCGGTCGCGGCGCAGCGCGGCGAGCCCTTCGCGGTCCACCGTGCCCAGCATGACGCCCAGGTGCGGGTAGAAGCGCGCCGTCGGCACGGGCGGCACCCGCGCGACGCCGCCGTCGTCCAGCGCGCAGCCGCTCAGCAGCTGGCCGGTGAGGCTCAGCTCGGAGCGGATGAAGTGCCCGGCCACGCCGGCCATCGCGCCCGGCAGGCGCGCGGCGTTCGCCAGCCCCACCGGCGCGCTCCGCGAGCGGCGCAGCGCCGGCGAGTCCGGAAGGTCCTTCACGAGGACGATGACCTGCGAGACACCGCGGGCCCTGAGCTCCTGATCGATGAACGACGACATCGCGCTACCTCCGGGTGGGGACCGGTCCGGCTGTCGCGGCGGCCGGCGCCGGGCCCGTGCGGCGCCGGCGCTGTGCGGATGCTAGCCGCCGCCGCGCGGGCGCGCCAGCGGAAAACCCTGTGCGACCCGTGCGACCCGCTTGCGCGTCCGCGGCCTCGTCCCTAGCCTCGCCCGCGAGACGTCACGGAGCGCACACGCGCTCGTTCCCCTCGAAGGAGGCACGACCATGACCGTCCGCCACTGGCTGCTCGCCACCGCCCTGCTCGCCCTCACCGGGCCCGCGCTCGCCGAGGAGAAGGCCCCACCCGAGCCGGGCCCCTGGAGGTTCGGCACCAACGTCGGCCTGAACCTCTCGCAGAGCGCGTTCAGCACGAACTGGGCGGGCGGCGACCGCGGCTCGCTCGTCTGGGTGCTCACCTCGCAGTCCGACGCCGGGCGGCAGTTCAGCCGCTCGTTCAACTGGTCGAACAAGCTGAACCTCGCCTACGGCCAGACCGCCAAGCAGAGCCCCGACACCGACGCCACCGAGCTGCGCTGGGAGAGCCCCGACAAGACCACCGACCAGATCGCGCTGGAGTCCATCGGCCGCTGGACGCTCGGCGCGCTCCTCGATCCGTACGTGGCGTTCAACGCCGAGACCCAGTTCCAGGACCAGAGCGACCCGCGCGGCGCGCTGGCGCTGAACCCGGTGAAGCTCAAGGAGTCGGCCGGCGTGGCACGCCTTCTGTTCAAGACGCCCGACAGCGAGGGGCTCACCCGCCTTGGCTTCGGCCTCCGCCAGACGCTGGCGCGCGCCTTCACCGACGCGCTCGGCGACGAGACCCGCTCCTTCACCTCGAACGACGGCGGCGTCGAGTGGCAGACCGACGTGAAGCAGCCGCTGCTCGCCAAGCGCGTGCTCTACAAGGGCACGCTGCTCGTCTTCCAGCCGGTGTTCTACTCGAAGTCGGGCGACCTCGAGACGGTGGACGACCTGCTGCGCGAGGCTCTGCCCGGCCGCGAGTCGGTCGCCGACTTCTGGACGACGACCGACGTGAACTTCACCAACGACTTCTCCGCGCAGATCACCAAGAACCTGGGCGTGAACCTGGCCGTGCAGTGGGTGTACGACAAGTTCGACGTCGCCGCCCTGGTGGATCCGGCGCTGGCGCGCAGCGCCGACCCGGCCGTCCTTGCCGCCTACGCCGCGCAGGTGGACAAGAACGTGCGCAAGGGCGGGCAGTTCCGCGAGGTGCTCGCGCTGGCGCTGACCTACCGGCTCTTCTAGCCGGCCGGTCTACGCGCGGGGCGGTCCGCCGGCCTCCGGCGGATCGCCCCACGCCTCGCGCTCGAAGCGGTTGGCGCGATAGCCGTCGCGCCCGCGCGCCAGCGCCCAGAGCGCCAGCGCCGCATAGGCCGGCGGGAAGAGCGGCCCCCAGCGCTCCCACTGCCGCACGTGGATGCGCTCGTGCTCGCGGTGCTCGGCGAGCCGCGCTGCGTCGCGCGCCAGGACCACGTGCCCCAGCGCGAACGCCTCGACCACGCGCGAGCGCCCGCCCAGCCGGCGCATGAGGGGCACGAGCGCCCCGCCGCAGGCCTCGAGTGTCCCGGCGTGGCGCCGGGCCACGCCGCCGCTCGCCCGCGCCAGCAGCAGCAGCGCGAGCCCCAGGAGCGTGCCCGGTCCCGCCCAGAGCAGCGCGAGCGAGCGCCACGGCTGCCGCGCCAGCGCCACCGCCACGCGGGCGGCCGCCGGTCCGCCGGCGCTCAACCCGCCGTCGCCGCGCGCCGGATGGTCACCGGCACCGGGTAGCGGATCGGGCCGAGCGGCGTCTCGATCGTCGGCTTCAGCTCCAGGCGCAGGTCCTTCTTGACTGCTCCCTGGCCGGCGATGGCGATGGCCATGTCGTAGAGGTCGCGCGCCCCGCCACCGCCCAACTCGGCGAGGTCGAGCCGCACGGTCAACGGCACGTCCGCCGTCTGGCCCGGGGCGATGGAGACCTGGTTGCCCAGGCCGCCCGTCAGCGCCTGGCGGTCCTCGATGAACAGCTTCCAGTCCAGCTCCATCATCTTCGCCGCCACTGTGTTCTCGGCCGGGTTCGTCGCCCCCACGTGGGCGACCAGCTCGAGCGGGACCTGCTTCGCGGCGGCCGCCGCGGCCAGCCGCGCCAGGTCCAGCGGCCCCAGCGACTCGAAGTTGGTCAGTCTCTCGACGGGGATGCCGACCAGACGGACGTCCGAGAGATGGGAGAAGGCGAACGTCACGGTGCGCAGCGCGGCTAGCTGCTGGAAGGCGGTGCAGCCCGCCAGCGCGACCAGAGAGAGCAGCGTAAGAGCGAGGACGAGACGGGAACGGCGGCGCATGGGGACCTCCCGAGGGCGTGGGGGGAGCGGAAACCGCCGCCAGCATAGTCCGCCGGCGGCGCGCCGGCGAGCGTGGCGCGGCACGTTGCCCGATGACGAGACGATCGCCCCGTCGGGGCGGTCGTCGGGCGGCGCCGGGCGGGTGGCCGGCGTCATCGGTACAGCGTCTTGACCCTCCCCCACGTCCCGGACAGCACCGGAGTCGGGCAGGTGGGCACACGCACGAGGCCGCTCACACAGTCCGGCAGGGTCTGGACGTTCCAGGAGTCGCGGAAGTCCACCTGCAGGCACGTGATCGGGCTCACGCCGGTGCCGAGCGCGGCCGCGAACTTGAAGTAGGCCAGCACGCCCGGGCCGCTGGTGCTGCCGACGAGCTGGGCGCAGTCCACCCAGACCGAGTCCACCGGCGGCGTGACGTCCGGCAGCTCCTGCATGGTGCCCATGGTCAGGACGTCGCCGGGCAGGGCCCCGACGTACTGCAGGACCGTCGGGTCGAAGCCGAAGACGAGCTGGTAGGCCTTCAGGTCGGGGAAGGCGTCGGTCACGATCCGCACCGTGAGCGTGTCGCCGCACATCACCGTCGTGTCGGCGGGGACTACGGAGACGGTCACCGCCCCGGCGTGCGGCGCGCACGCCATCAGGGCCAGGACGGCCAGTACCGGGCCGACCCACCGGAAGGAGTAGTGGTCACGCGTCATGAGTCGCTTCCTTTCGTGTCCGGAGGTCAGCGCAGCAGGCTGAAGCGGACGGTCCGGCTGCGGCCGCCCACCTCGAGTGTCGCGAAGTACGTGCCGTTCGGCACGGAGTGACCGGATTCGTCCCTGCCGTCCCAGGTGGCCTGGCGTCCGTTCGAGGCGAGGCGGCAGATCCTGCGGCCCTGCACGTCGCGCACGACGAGGCTCTCCGGCCCCGCGTGCGTCCCGCCGATGGTGAACACGACCCGCCCCGGCGAGGGGTTCGGCGCGGCCGCGAGCGACGGACCGGGGCCCGCCGCGCCTCCCCCCACACCGACCGGCTCCATGCCGATGCCGACGAGGGCGTGCGTCCACGACTCCGGGAAGACGTAGAGACCGGCGTCGAAGAACATCAGACTTCCATCCACGATGCGGACCGCCGTGGTCTGCACCGTGGTCGAGGCGCGGAAGCGGAACCGATAGAGCTGTCCGGGCCCGGCCACCGAGACGCCGTTGCACAGCAGGATGACCGTGACGCTGTCCTTGCCCGCGAGCGGGTAGTAGCGATGGAACGTGTTCGGACAGGCGTCCGTCATGAGTGTCCCAATCTGCAGCGAGGTGGGCGACAGCGGAATCCGCGTGAGCGCCGTGGTGTCGTAGGCCACGTCCGCGTGGAAGCCGTTGAAGGCCGAGTCGGCGTCCGTCACCCACAGGTGCAGCTCGAACTCGGCGCCGGGGCTCACCGTCGTGTCGGCCGGGATCAGGCCCGCCGACACGCCCCGCGCCACGCCCGCGCCCGGGCCCGTCCACGCCAGAACGGCGAGCGCGACCAGCCAGCCAGCCGCGCGGGTTCCGGGGAACCGTCTCCTCATTTCCTCCGTCCTCGTCCCGGCGGACGGGACCTGCCCGCCCGCCGGGTGCCTCTCTTCGTCACGTCCGGGCGGGCGGGACGAGCCCGCCCGCCATCCGCCTCGATCCTACCGCAGGTACGACATCGTGCGTGTCATGTTCACCCTGCCCGCCACCAGCCGCGCGTAGAACACGCCCGCCGACATCGCGTTGCCGTGGTCGTCCCGGCCGTCCCACACCGGCCGGTACCAGCCTGCCTCCTGCGTCCCGCTCACCAGCGTGCGCACCAGGCGGCCGTCCACCGAGTAGATCCGCAGGCTCACCGGGCCCGGCTGCGCCAGGCTGAAGGCCAGCGTCACCTCGCTGCGGAACGGGTTCGGCACCGCAAACGACAGCGTCGTCACCGTCGGCAGCGTCGGCCCCAGGGCCTCCCGGGTCGCGTTCAGCGCCACCGTGGCGTTGCGCGTGTCCCGCGCGTCCACCGTCTCGAGGCGGATCTGCGGGTCGCCCTTCACCAGCACCCGGAACGTCACCGTCGCCAGCACCCCCTCACCCACCACGGCCCGGCCCTCACCCAGCACCGCCACGTCCACCGTGCCCGGCTCGGGCGACAGCGCCACGCCGTTCAGCCGCAGCAGCAGCTCGCCCGCCGCCTGGCCAACCGGCTCGACCACCGTGGCATCCCACGCCAGCCGCACCGACAGCGCCTGCACCAGACCCGTGCCCTGCATCCGCAGCGGGACCGTCAGCAGATCGCCCACCGCCACCTCGTCGGGCGACAGCAGCACCAGCGCGTCCGTGGCCGCCGGCACGAGCCCGGTCGCCGCCACCGGCGGCAGAGCCGTCGTCATGCCGGAGACCGTCACCGTCCCGTAGTTGATGGCGAACATCACCAGGTCTTCGAAATTGACCTTGTCGTCCGTCAGCGGCCGGCCGTCCACATAGTGCGTGGTCGTCGGGCCGACGTCGAGGAAGTTGTAGGGATCGCCGACGTGCAGGAGCGTGATGCCGTAGTGCGCACCCAGCCCCGAGATGTCCACGTCGCCGACCAGATTGTCGCCCTGGCCGAGCGTGTATCCGTTGGACACGTCGCCCAGGTGGTAGTTCAGCGTCCCGCCGGTCATGTTCGACGGGCCGGAGACGTCACCGCAGCCGTTCACCGCGTACACGACGTAGTACCAGAAGTCGCGCTCGGCCGGCGTGTCCGTGCCGCCCTCGGTCGTCACCGCGGTCTCCACCCACGGCGCCGACGGCGGGTAGACGGTCGGCGCCACCGGCACCGTGCCGCCCGCGTCGTCGTACTCCGGATGGTGCCCGTACGGCGCGCGATAGACCTTGTAGCTCACCGCGCCCGTGGGCTGCGTGAAGTAGATCTTGATGCCGGTGGTGTCGCCGGGCGCGTTGCCCAGCCGCACCTGCTCGGCGGTGGCCGTGGTCGGCGGGTCGATCGCCACCGGCACGTCGGTCACCGTGAGGCTGAACTCGTTGCTGGAGCCGACCTCACCGGTCGCCGAGGTCGCCGTCAGCGCGAACGGCCCGTAGCTGCCGGCGTCCGTGCAGCCCGGCGCGAAGACGATGACGCCGGTGCCCGGGGTGAACGTCGCCCACGCCGGCAGCGTGCCGGTCGTCACCGACCAGGTCAGTGGCCCCGCCGCGCAGTCGGTCAGGCTCGCCGACGGCGTCACCGTCAGCGTCGCCATCTCGTTCACCGTCTGCGGCGTGGCGATCGCCGCCACCGTCACCGTGCCGACCTTGTGCGTCACCACGATGGTGAACGGGTTGCTGCTCCCGGACTCGCCCGTCGAGGCCGTCGCCGTCAGCACGAACGGTCCGTACGTGCCCACCTGCCCGCACGCCGGCGTCCAGGTCACCTGGCCCGTCACCGGATCCAGGATCGCCCCGCCCGGCAGCGAGTCCGCCGACCAGGTCAGCGGCCCCACCGAGGGCGACACCGTCGCCGACGGCGTGATGACCAGCGTGGCCGTCTCCTCGACCGTCTGCGGCGTCGGGATCGGGTCCACCGCCACCGTGCCCTCGAGATGGGTCACGACGATGGTGAAGGAGTTGCTCGCCCCCACCTCACCGGTCGAGGCCGTCGCCGTCAGCACGAACGGCCCGTACGGCCCCGCCGTCCCGTAGCCCGGCGTCCACGTGATCGTCCCCGTCACCGGGTCGAAGCCCGCACCCGCCGGCAGCGTCCCCGTCGTCACCGACCAGGTCAGCGTGCCCACGCACGGCGTCACCGTCGGCACCGGCGTCACCGTCAGCGTCGACTGCTCCACCACCGTCTGCGGGTCCGCGATCGTCGCCACCGTGATCGTCCCGACCTTGTGCGTCACCGTCAGGCCGAAGCCCTCGGTGTCCACCTCGCCGGTCGCCGACGTCGCCGTCAGCGTGTACGGCCCGTACGGCCCCGCCGCACCGCACGGCGGCGTCCACACGATCTGCCCGCTGCCGGTGTCGAACGTCGCCCCGCTCGGCAGCGCCGGAGCGATACCCCACGTCACCGGCCCCGCCGCGCAGTCCGTCAGCGCCGCGTGCGGCGTCACCGTCAGCGTCCCCAATTCCTCGACGGTCTGGTCCGCGATGGCGTCAATCGCCACCGTCCCGACCTTATGCGTCACCGTCAGGCCGAAGTCCTCGGTGCCCACCTCGCCGGTCGCCGCCGTCGCCGTCAGCGTGTACGGCCCGTACGTCCCGGCCGCCGCGCCGCACGGCGGCGTCCAGCTGATCGCCCCCGTGCCGGTGTCGAACGCCGCCCCGCTCGGCAGCGCCGGGTCGATGCTCCAGGTGAGCGTCCCGGCGCAGTCCGTCTTCGTCGCCGAGGGCGTGATGGTCAGGGTGGACAGCTCCTCCACCGTCTGGTCCACCACCTCGGCGATGGCCACGGTGCCGACCAGGTGGCTCACCAAGATGGAGAACGTCGCCGAGCCGCTGTAGGTCTGCCCGCCGACCGCCGTCACCGTCGCCGTCAGCGTGTACGGCCCGTACGTCCCCGCCTGGCCGCACGCCGGCGTCCACGTCACCACGCCGGTGCCGGTGTCGAACGTCGCGCCACCCGGCAGCGAGTCCGCGCTCCACACCGGCGTCCGGCCGGCCGCGCAGCCCGTCAGGTCGAGCGCCGGCGTCACCGTCAGGGGCGACAGCTCCTCGACCACCTGCGGATCCGGCGTCACCGTCACCGCCACGCCGCCCGGCGTGTCGGTGACCAGGATCGAGAACTCCTCGGTGTCCGTCTCCCCGCTCGCCGCGGTCGCGGTCAGCGTGTACGGCCCGTACGTCCCGGCCTGGCTGCAGTCCGGCGTCCAGGTGATCACACCGTCGGTGCTGTTGAACGTCGCGCCCGCCGGCACCGCCGGGTCGATGCTCCAGGTCAGCGGTCCGTCGGCGCACTCCGTGATGGTCCCGACCGGCGTGACCGTCAGGCTGGCCAGCTCGGCCACCGTCTGGTCGGCGATCTCGCCGATGGCCACCGGGGTCGCGTCGAAGTAGATGACCGCGGGGGCCCCCGGCGCCGCCGGCGTGATGTCGTTGTTCACGCAGTCGCGCAGCACCACGTTGTCCACGGTGATCGTGCCCGTGCCGGTGCCGCCGTTGCTCGCGACCTTGATGTAGAAGAGCGTCCCGCTCGCGGCGTCCTGGCCGCAGGGCAGGCCGTTGATCGTGCCGTCGGCGGTGTAGGAGCCGCCGCCGTTGTCGAGCACGAAGAACGTCGTGTTCGGGTTCATGCTGTTCAGGTACTCGCCCTCGAGCACGCTGTTGCCCGTGGTGCCGCACAGCTTCAGCGCGGGCGAGAGGGTGAAGTCCACGTGGAACAGCCGCATGTCCGTCGGCGAGGTCCGCGTGATGTTCACCGGGATGGTCAGGCACGGGGTGACCGGCGTGATGCAGAGCGTGTCGCCCATCGCCGCCACCACGTTGTTGCCGGCCAGCGTGAAGCTGGCGGCGATGCTGTGCCCGGCGATCACGTTCGTGAACGTGTAGGTGTTCACCGGGCCGACGGAGGAGCCGTCCACCAGCACGTCGGCCACCGTGTAGCCGCCGTCGGGCGTGATGCTGTAGGCGATGTCGTCACCTTCGTAGGCGATCGTCGTGCCGGGCGGGCTGATGCCGCCGTTCGCGCCGGCCGTGGCCACGATCGAGTAGGTCGGCGGGTCGAACTCGCAGCCGCTGGCCAGGTCGGTGCCGCTGTGGATCCACGGGGTGAAGACCGCGTCGTAGGCCGCGTCGCCCGTGCCGCTGCCGGCGCCCGAGGGTCCGCTCGCGTCGCCCCACCAGTTGCGCGTGGCCTCCGAGGTGCCGTCGCCCCACAGCCCGGCGGTGTTGTTCGAGGTGATCGAGTTCTCGCGGGCCGCCAGCGTCGCCGGTCCGCCGTAGTGGACGATGCCGTACTCCCAGTCCTGCACGGTCGTGTTGGCGACGTCGAGGGTCATGCCGCCGCCGTCGGAGTACACGCCCAGTCCGACGGTGTTCGTGGCGTCCGTGCCGAACACGCAGCTGTTCGTCACGCTCAGCGTGTACGAGGTGGCCAGCGTGCCGGTGGTCGAGTTGGCGACCAGGCTCTCGTCGAACGGCGAGGCCTTGGCCGGGGGCGTGCGGCTCGCCGCCGTGCCCCTGGTTCCCGCCGCCAGCGAGGCGTTGTAGTTGTAGGCGTAGATGCCGCACTCCCACTCGGCCTTCGCGCTGTTGGCGATCTCGACCCCGTCCACCGTGCCGTCGCTGGTGTACCAGTTGATGGGCGCCTGGACGTTCTCGATCCGGTTCGCGCCCTTCATGTCCGACACCGCCACCGAGCCGGCGGCGTCCTGCACCAGCAGGCCGCTCGCCGCCCAGCCCGAGCCGGTGTAGCCGATGTCGCTCACCTTGCAGGCGGTGATCGCGCCGGTGGCGCCGGCGCTCAGCTGGATGCCGTTCTGCGCCGTGACGCCGGTGTAGCCCTTGCCGGTGGCCGTGCAGTCGTGCACGTTCACGGTGAGCCCGGTCCCCAGCAGGGCGATGCCCGTCTTCTGGAAATCGGTCACCGTCACGTGGTCGAGCTCGATGGCGTAGGGCCCGCCCGTCTCGTTGAAGGCGTACACGCCGACGCCGTGCTGCGCGCCGCTGAAGGGCGTGTCCTCGATGTGCTCGATGCACAAGTCGGCGCCCTTGCCGCCGCCGTTCCAGAAGGCCAGGCCGACGAAGCGGTAGTTGCTGTTGCCCAGACCGCCGCCGTCGATGGTCAGGTTCTGGATGGTGGCGTCCACCCCGTTCACGAACACCACCGGCTTGTTCACGTTCGGCCCCGGCGTGGTGAACGACGCGGTCAGGAGCGCCGGGCTCCTGATGACGGTCGTGCCGCAGCCAGCGCCGGTGATGGTCAGCGCCTTGTTGACCTCGACCTGCTCCTCGAACGTGCCGGCGCCCACCGCGATGGTATGGCCGGCCACCGTCTCGGTCGCGTCAATGGCCGCCTGGATGGTCGCGTAGTACAGGCCGGTGTCCGTGTTCTGCACCAGCATCTGGACGAACGAGGCGGCGATGGTGTGGCCGTCGGTCACGTTGGTGAACGTGTAGGTGGCCACCGGGCCGACCGAGGAGCCGTCCACCAGCACGTCGGCGACGGCGTAACCCGGGTCGGGCGTGATCGTGTAGGCGACGTCGTCACCCTCGTAGGCCGTCGTCGTGCCGGCCGGCGCGATGCTGCCGCCGGTGCCGGTCACGGAGGCCGCGATCGAGTAGGTCGGCGGGTCGAACGCGCAGGTCGTTAGGTTCGTGCCGCTGTGGATCCAGACGTCGTAGTCCACGCCCAGCGCCACGTTGGCGCCGCCGACGCCGGGTCCGCCGGCATCGCCCCACCAGTTGCGCTCGCCGTCCTGCGTGGGGCTGGCGCTGGCGTCGAAGCCGGCCGTGACGTTCGACAGGATCGCGTTCTCGTGGGCCGTCAGGGTGGCCGGCGGACCGTCCACCAGCAGGCCGTAGTCCCAGTCCTGCACGGTGTTGTTCGTCGCGGTCACGTCCATGGCCGCGCCGGCGGAGTACGCCTCGATGCCGATGGAGCCCGTGGCATCGGTGCCGTAGAAGCAGCTGTTGGCGACGCTCACCGCGTAGCCGCTCAGCGTGCCGGTCGTGCTGGCGGGCGTCTCGTCGCCGCCGCCGAACGGGGCGGGCTTGGCCGTGACCTGGCGCGGCGCCGGCTGCTCACCCGTGCGGTCGAGCAGCGCCGAGACCTGGTCGGTGGCCGCCTGGATGGCCGCCAGCGTCTGGCCGCGGACCTCGATGCCGTCCACGGTGCCGGCGGAGTTCCACAGCAGGACCGGGACCTGGACGTTGTTGAACTTGCTGTCACCCTTGCAGTCGGACACCGTCAGCGTGCCCGCCGCGTCGTAGGCCAGCACACCGCTCGACGTGTAGCCGTACGGGCTGTCCAGGAAGCCGAGCTCGGTGATCGCGCAGCGGGTGATGGCGCCGGTCGCGCCGCGGGCCACCTGGATGCCGTTCTGGCCCAGGCCTTCCGCCGTGTAGCCGATGCCCGTGACGGTGCAGTCGTGCACGTTGACCGTGAGCCCGTTGCCCTCCAGCGCCATGCCGTTCTTCTGGAAGGTGGTCGCGGTCACATGGTCCAGCTCGAGGGCGTACGGCCCGCCGGTGCTGTTCCAGGCGGTCACCGCGACCCCGGTGTTCACGGTGTTGATCGGCGTCTCGGTGATGTTCTCGATGCAGAGGTTCGCGCCCTTGCCTCCGCCGTTGTAGAAGGACAGGCCGGTGAAGATGCGGTTGGCGGGACCCTGCCCGGCGCCGTCGATGGTCAGGTTCTGGACCGTGGCATCAACGCCGTTGACGAATACGATCGGCTTCACGGTGTAGCCGAAGCGCAGGTACGACTGGGTCAGCGTCGCCGGACTGGCGATGATGGTCGTCCCGCAGCCGGTGCCGGTGATGGTCAGCGCCTTGTTGACCACCACCTGCTCCGTGAACGTGCCGGCGCCCGCCTCGATGGTGTGGCCGGCCACCGTCTCGGTCGCGTCGATGGCCGCCTGGATGGTGGCGTAGTAGAGGCCGGTGTCCGTGTTCCGCACCGCCAGCGGCGCGAAGTTCGCGGTCACCGTCTTGGCAGCGTCCACCGTCACCGTTGTGCTGGCGCTGTTCGGGTCGGCGATGCCGTCACCGGTCCAGTTCACGAACGCGTAGCCGGGGTTGGTCGTCGCCGTGATCGGCGCCGGCGTGCCGTGGTCGTACGTGCCGCCGCCCGTCACCGAGCCGCCTGCCGGCGGGCTCGCCTCCACCGTCAGCAGGAACTGCTCGAGCGCGAAGTGGGCGGTGACGGACTTGTCGGCGTCCATCGTCAGGGCGGCCGGGTTCGTGCTGCCCGTCAGGTCCCCGGTCCACTCCACGAAGTCGTAGTGGAGCGCCGGTTCCGCGGTCAGGGTCACCGACGTGCCCTCGTCGTACGTACCGCCCGACGGGTCCAGCGTCACCGTGCCCCCGCCCACGACGTCGATCACCGTCGCGAGCGTGTAGACCGGCTTGAAGTGGGCGATGGCGTTCTTGTCCCCGTCCATCGTCAGGTCTACCGGGTTGTCGATCACCGTGTCGGGCCACGCGCCGGTCCAGAAGTCGAAGCGGAAGCCGGGATTCGCCGTCGCCGACAGGGTCGCCGTCGCGCCGTGGCTGTACGTGCCGCCCCCGCTCACCGTGCCGCCGCCCACCGGGTCCACCCCCGTGGTCAGCGTGTAGGTGTTCAGCGTGAAGTTGGCGGTCACCGTCTTGGCGACATCCACCGTCGCCGTCGTGCTGGCGGCGTTCGGGTCGGCGATGCCGCTGCCGGTCCAGTTCACGAACGTGTAGCCGGGGTTGGCCGTCGCCGTGATCGGCGCCGGCGTCCCGTAGTCGAACGTGCCGCCGCCGGTCACCGTGCCGCCCGCCGTCGGGCTGGCCAGGACCGTCAGCGCGAACTGGTCGAGCGCGAAATTCGCCGTCACGGACTTGTTGGCATCCATGGTCACGGTCGTCGGGCTGACGCTACCCGTGACGGATCCGGTCCAATTGACGAAGTGGTAGTGCGCGGCCGCGTTTGCGGTCATCGTCACGTTCGTGCCCGAAGCGTACGAACCGCCCGCCGGGTTCAGCGTCACCGTGCCGCTCGACGCCGGGGACACAGCGGTCGTGAGGGTGTAGTTCACGGCGGCAGCGGCAACTGCGTCGGCCCAAGTGGTGGCGACGCGGATGCCGTCGACCTTCAGCTTGGGAGTCGAGCTGCCCTGCCGAAGGGCAAATGAGCCAAGATTGCTGGCGTCGGTTGTCGCCGAAGCCACCGAAATCGTCGCGGCCGGTTCCGCCGCGCCGGGCGTCGGGTTCACGAAGAGTTCGAAAACGTCGTTGGTGGTACCACCCGCCACGAACGTGTACTTGAGGACGATGAGGTAGGGAGTGTTCAGTGAGTAAACGGTGGTCCCATATGTGGCAGCCTCGGTCCACTTGGCGATCCCGAGCTGGAACCCGCTTCCGGACGTCTTGGCGAACAATCGGCCGTTGTAAGTGCTCCCTATGGTAGACGGCCCCATGTGCATGAAATAGTCGCCGCTCGTCGTCGAAGTGAACTGGACAATGGCCGCGGCGTAGACGCTGCCCAACGTCTGCTGGGTAAATGGGTGGTTGACGTCCTCGCCCGACGCCACGAACGAGGTTGCATTCCCGATCCCCGAGGACGCGTATCCGGTGTAGGTCAAACCCGGTGCGGCAGCCGAGAAGGAATTGGACCCGGCACCGCTGTGGGCAGACCATCCGTTGTCGGTGAGCAGACCCGTGTAATTGAAGTTCTCCTCGTAGAGCGGCGCTCCCCACGCCCCTCCCGCCGTCGTCACCAGCATCACCACCGCGAGCGCTGTGAACGTCGCGATCCTTGCTCCCCACCGATTACGCGAGAACATTGAGGGACCTCCCGAGGGTGCGGCCGCGTGCGAGACACGCCCGCAGAGGGAATTGAAGCGGTGCTGCTGGTTTCCCGAGTGATATGAGAGCAAAGCCGCGCCGCAGTCGCCGGGCGCGGGAAGCCCGGGGGCTTCCGTCGCGTCCGCCGGCAGTGCGCGCGGTGCGAGACCAGAAGGAAGAACGGCGGCAAACGAAAGAGCCTGCCACCGGGCGGTGGTCAGGCTCGGGCCGGGCAGCGCCTCGTGCGCGCTGCGCGTCGCGGCCTCGAAGGTGTGGGACAGCGAGACGCCCGGTCTGCGTGACATCCAATCGGTCCGAGGTGCGGTGCGTGATCCGTCACGCTGGACGCTGCCGGAACGCCCGCCGTCCACCGCCCCGGAGTCGCGGGGCCGTGGCCAGCCT
>JAXDBZ010000232.1:0-3036 GCA_034678345.1 Candidatus Eiseniibacteriota bacterium | reverse complement strand
TTCGATGCGGGTCTCGTAGCCCATGCTCGAATCGAGGTCGTCGAGCTGGAGCACGAGGTACGGCTTGTCGTGCGCGTCGAGGATGCGGCGGAACGCGTCGAGGGCGAAGCTGTCGGGCGAGCACTTGAACGCGGTCACGTAGACCGGGTACAGCATCGGCGTGCGGGCGGCGACGAGGGCCGTCTCCAGCGCGTCGGCGGCATGCTGCCAGTGGAACGCCTCGAGCAGGGGGGCGAGGTCCTCGGACCGGCCGTGCGGCATCATGTCCTGGAAGAAGGTCTTCACCCCGAGGGTCCCGAAGATGGCCGGGATGCCCTTGTTCATGTCGGGGGCGAGCACGGTGTAGGGCCGGCCGATCAGCACCACCCGCGGCTCCCGGGCGTCCGCCATCTCCTCGCCGAATCTACGCTCGAGGCGCCCGATCGCGCGCCGGTAGGCGGCGAGCGACCGCTCGAGCGCGTCGGCGACGGCCCGCTCCCCGACCTCGAAGCCCGCCGCGGCGAGCGAGGCGGCGAGCTCCCGCACGGTCCGATCGCGGTGCACGGTCCAGTTGACGTAGGGGGTGAGCGCCCTGCCCTTCACCGGCGCGAGCGCCGAGACCAGCGCCGGGCCGAACTGGGTGTAGTAGCAGTAGGGCCGGCGGCGCTCCTCGCCCGGCGCGAGCTCCTCGAGCCGCACCGGCAGGAACAGCCAGTCGGCGCGCCCGGCGAGCCGGGCCGCGTGGCCGTGCAGCGAGGCGAGGGGCGCGCAGAACTCGGCGCCCTCGGCGTCGCGGCCGAGGCGGAGTGCATCCTCGGCGCCCTCGCTCGTGACGACGGGCACGCCCAGCTCGGCGAAGAACCGGCGCCACAGCGGCATCTCGCCCACGAGGCCCAGCGCCGACGGAAGTCCGATCACGGGCGAACCGGTCCGACGGGCCGGGCCGGGCTCCGGCGCCAGGCCCTCGGCCGCGAAGGCCCGGCGCCGCTCGGCGGCGAGGTCGAAGCCCGAACGGTTCGCGTTCACGTAGCGGCGCGTGTCGTAGTCCCGCCCGCACAGGAACCCGTACGCGACCGTCTCGCCCGCCACCTCCGCGACGCGCAGCCGGCAGCCGTTGGCGCAGAGGCCGCAGGTCTCGCTGCGGATGGGAAGCTCGCCGGCCAGGGCCGCGTCGAAGCCCCGGAAGGCCGTGCGCCCGGCGCCGGGCCCGCCGCCCGCCCCGGCGCCGGCCCCTTCGCGGTCGCGCAGCGCGAGCGCGGCCCCGGGGGCCCCGGTGAGGTGGCAGTACCGCGAGACGAAGACGGGCGTTCCCAGCCCCTGCTCGAACGCCGAGACGAGCGCGCGGTTGCGCGCCGTGGCGCCCTGGAACGCGATGCGCGATCCCATGGGCACGCCCCGGGCGACCTTCGACAGGTAGTTCTCGCGCACGGCGAACAGCGACGCCGCGAGGATCTCGTCCACCGAGAAGCCGAGGCTGAGCAGGTCGTTGATGTCCCGCTCCATGAACACGGCGCACCGGTCGCTGGCGAGCGGGGCGCTCACGCCGGCGACTCTGCGCGCGTAGTCGGCGAGGTCCACGCCGAGGCGCAGCGCCTGCTCCTCGAGGAAGCTGCCGGTCCCCGCGGCGCAGACCGTGTTCATGTGGGCGAAGGTCACCCGGCCGTCCCGCAGCGTGGTGAACTTGGCGTCCTGGCCGCCGATCTCGATGATCGTGTCCACCCCGGGATCGAGCTCGACGGCGGCCCGGGCGTGGGCCGAGATCTCGTCCAGCACGAGGTCGGCGCCGAAGATGCTGCCGATGAACTTGCGGCCGGCTCCCGTCGTGGCGGCGCCGAGCACCCGCCAGCCGGCCCCGAGCGCCGAGGCCGCCTCCAGGAGCGCCTGCACGGCGGTGACGGGGCGGCCGAGCGTCCGGGTGTACAGCCCGACGATCGGCTCGCCCTCGGGGGCCACCAGCGCCGCCTTCGTGCTCGTCGAACCGACGTCGATGCCGATCCATACCGGGATTCCGGCGTGCGACGGATCGGGCGGCGGCTCGCGGAAGACCTCGACCTCGACGGGCTGCCGGCTCGTGAACTCGCCCGCGTCGTGAACGAACCGGCGCGCGCCATCCGCCGACGCGGGGTCGGCGATGTTCGCCGCGAGCGGTCCGTAGAACACGCGCCGCGTCGCGCGATCCTGCGCGAACAACGCCGCGATGCCGCCGGTGAGGTCGAGGGGCTCCACCGCGGGCGCCTCGCGCCCGGCCAGCGCCCCGCGAGCGTCCAGCGCCGCGCCGACGGCCCCGAGGGCGGGCGAGAGCGGGTGCGCCAGCACCGGCACGCCGAACAGGCGCTCCAGGTGGCGGCGCACCGCGCCGTTGGCCGCGACGCCGCCGGCGAAGATCACCGGAGGCCGCGCCGGCTCGCCGGCGAGCACCGTGTCGGCCACGTTGCGGGCCAGGCCCGCGCAGAGCCCGTCGCAGATCTCCTCGAGCGTGTAGCCGGCCTGCTGGGCGTGCACGAGGTCGGTGCGCGCGAACACCGCGCAGCGGGTGGAGATCCGGGGAGGTTCGCCGGTGTTGGCGAGGGCCGCCGCGGCCAGCTCGCGGCTTCCGGCCAGGCCGAGCCGCCGCGCCTGCTGGTCGAGGAAGCTGCCGGTGCCGGCCGCGCAGGACGTGTTCGACTTCGCGCCGACGTACCCGCCGGCCTCGTCGAAGCGGATCAGGGAGAACCGCTCGCCCCCGACGCAGAGGATCGAACCGACCGCCGGGAAGAGCCGCCGGCAGGCCACGGCCAGCGCCACGGTGGCGTCGACGGTCCGCGCCGAGGGCAGCAGGCCCGATCCCGAGCCCGTGATGCCGATGCCGGCGACCCGGCCCGGGGAAAGCGCGGCCACCGAGGCCGCGAGGCATTCGCGGATCTTCCCCCGGTGCGGGCGGACGTCGGTCGCGCAGATCCCGCCGTCGCCGTCGAGCAGGGCGCACGCGACCGAGACGGATCCGATGTCGACGCCCAGCACGGGCAGCGGGTCCATGTCGCGGGAACGGTACCCCGGATGGCGGCCGCGGGCCAGCCC
>JAXDBZ010000231.1:0-8331 GCA_034678345.1 Candidatus Eiseniibacteriota bacterium | reverse complement strand
TGAGCACCTCGCCGCCCACCGGGGTCCAGGCCAGCCCCAGCGCGGCACCGGGGACGTCGATGCGCTGCACCTTCTCGTGCTGGAAGCGCTCCGGCCCGAGCAGCTCGCGCACGCGCTCGGGACCGATGGCGCGCGGCACCTCCCTGCCCTCCGCCACCTCCTTGGCGCTCTTGCGCAGCAGGTTCGCCAGCTCGCGCTCGAGGTTCCGCAGGCCGGCCTCGCTGGTGTACTCGTGCACGACCTTGAGTACGGCCTCGTCGGTGAAGGAGAACCCCAGCGACTCGAGCCCGTTCTCGCGCACCGTCTTGGGCACGAGGTGGCGCCGCGCGATCTCGAGCTTCTCGGAGTCGGTGTAGCCCGGCAGGGCGATGACCTCCATGCGGTCGCGCAGCGCCGGCGGGACGGTGTCCAGGATGTTGGCGGTGGTGATGAACATCACCTGCGACAGGTCGAAGGGCACGTCGAGGTAGTGGTCGGTGAAGGCGTTGTTCTGCTCGGGGTCGAGCACCTCGAGCAGCGCGCTCGAGGGGTCGCCGTGGAAATCCACGCCCAGCTTGTCCACCTCGTCGAGCATGAACAGGGGGTTGCGCGAGCCGGCCCGGCGGATGCCGCGGACGATCTGTCCGGGCAGCGCGCCGATGTAGGTGCGGCGGTGCCCGCGGATCTCGGCCTCGTCGCGCACCCCGCCCAGCGACTGGCGCACGAACTTCCGCCCCAGCGCGCGGGCGATGGAGCGGCCGAGCGAGGTCTTGCCGGTGCCGGGCGGACCGACGAAGCACAGGATGGGCGTGCGCGCGTCCGCCTTGAAGCGGCGCACCACCAGGTACTCGAGGATGCGCTCCTTGATCTTCTCGAGGCCGTAGTGGTCCTCGTCCAGCACGCCGCGCGCGTGCTTCAGGTCGAGGTCGTCCTCGGTGAGCACGGCCCAGGGCATGTCGGCGAGCCACTCGAGGTAGGTCCGCGCGACCGTGTGCTCGGCCGCCTGCATCGGGATGGTGCGCAGGCGCGCCAGCTCGCGGTCGGCCTCCTTCCGCACCTCGGGCGGCAGCTGGGCCTTCTCCAGCTTGGCCTTGAGCTCCTCGATCTCGCGCTGGCCGTCGTCGCCCTCGCCCAGCTCCTTGCGGATGGCCTCCATCTGCTGGCGCAGCAGGAACTCGCGCTGGTGCTGGTCGATGGACTCCTTGACCTGGTCGCGGATCTGCGCGCCGACCTCGAGCACCTGCAGCTCGCGGCCGAGGATCCCGGTGAGCAGGCGCAGGCGCTCCCGGACCTCGAGCGTCTCGAGCAGCTTCTGCTTGTCCTCGGCCGGCAGCTCGAGCAGCGAGGCGATGAAGTCGGCGATCTGGCCGGCGCTCGCCTGCGTGCGGGCGGCGGCCACCGCCTCGTCGGGGATGGCCGGGGCGAGCGACACGACCTTCTCGAACTGCTCGAGCACGTTCTTGGACAGCGCCTCGGTCTCGACGCTCTCGTCGCTCGTCTCGCGCAGGCCCTCGACGCGCGCCATGAGGTAGGGCTCCTCGGCCACCGGCGCGGCGATGCGCACGCGCTCGATGCCCTGCACGAGCACGGAATAGCGTTCGTCGGGGAAGCGGACCATGCGCAGCACCATGCCCAGCGTGCCGACCTCGTACAGCTCGGGGAACTTCGGGTCCTCGACGTTGCCGTCGCGCTGCGTCACCACGGCGATCGTGCGATCCCCGGCCATGACGTCGTTCAGCAGCGCCACGCTGCGCTGGCGGCCGACGCTGAGCGGCAGGATGGCGAAGGGGAAGAGCACCGTGTGCCGCACCGGCAGCACGGGCAGCTCGCGCGGTCCCTTCAGGCGCCGGACGGCGGGCTCGGGCGCCGGCGCGGACTCCGCGGCGACGGCGATCTTCTTCGCGCGGCCGGCCATGGCCTCCTCGCGGCGGCTCCGGCGGGCGCTAGCGCGCACCGGGCTCCTCGATCTCGATCTCGCGGCGGGCCGGAGCCGGCGCGCGCTTGAGCCGCACCTCGAGCAGGCCGTCGCGGTAGAGCGCCTCCACCTTGCCGGCGTCGGCGTCCCACGGCAGCTCCACCACGCGGCGGAAGTCGCCGAAGTAGATCTCGGCGCGGTGGTAGTGCGTGCCGGCCGGCTCCTGGGGCGGGGTGCGCCGGCCGCTCACCTCGAGCACGTTGCCGCGCAGCCGCACCTTGATGCTCTCGCGCGGCACGCCGGACAGCTCGAAGATCGCGCGCGCGGTGCGCTCCGAGACGATCAGGTCGGCCGCCGGCGACCAGCTCGGCTCGGCGAAGTGCGAGGCCGGATGACGCCGGTAGACGAGGTCGTGGAACAGCCGCTCGACCTCGTGCTGGAGGCTGCGGAGCGGATCGGGGGGATCGTGGGCCACGGTTCAGTAGCTCTGCGTCCAGAAGTGCGGCTGGCGCACGACCGTCAGGCTCAGGCGCCGGCAGCACTCGAGGAACACGTTCGCGTTCGGCCAGGCGTGCCGTCCGCACGCGCAGACCAGCCGGCCGTTCGGCTTCTCGATCACGGGACAGGCCTTCCCGTCATGTTCCTTGCAAAAGGGGCACATCGTCGGGTCCTTTCGCGGGTGACGGAGCGAGTCTAGCGCAGGCCCCCGGGGTGCTCAACGCCCGCGGCCGCGACGGCTTGGGCGGAGCGATGCGGGGGAGTAGCGTGCGTCCCATGGTGGGACCCTCCTGGCGCGGCCGGCTCGCCGCGCGTTTCAGCTCCCTGCGGCACCGGAACTTCCGTCTCTACGTCGGCGGCCAGATCGTCTCCCTGACCGGCACGTGGATGCAGAGCGTGGCGCAGGGCTGGCTCATGCACCGCCTCACCGGCTCCGCCTTCTGGCTCGGCCTGCTCGGCTTCGCGCAGTTCCTGCCGGTGATGCTGCTGTCGCTCTGGGCCGGCGCGGTCATCGACCGGATGGACCGGCGCCGCCTGCTGGTCGTGACGCAGGGCGCCTTCCTCGTGCAGGCGGTGGTGCTTGCCGCCGTCGTCACCGCCGGCGTGGCGCGGCCGTGGATGGTGCTCGCGCTGGCCGGCTTCTTCGGCGTCGTGAACGCCTTCGACATGCCGCTGCGGCACTCGTTCGTGGTCGAGATGACGGGCCGGGAGGACCTCGGCAACGCCATCGCCCTGAACTCGGCCGTGTTCAACTCGGCGCGCATCGTCGGGCCGGCCGTGGCCGGGCTGCTGCTCGCCACGGTGGGCGAGGCCGGCTGCTTCTGGCTGAACGCGTTGACCTACGTGGCCGTCCTGGCGGTCCTGGCGCGCATGGACGTGCCGCGCCGCCCGTTCCTGCGGCGCGGGACCTCGCTGGGTGCGGGGCTCGCCGAGGGCCTGCGTTACGCGTGGGCGACGCGGCCGCTGCGCCGCCTGCTGCTCCTGCTCGGCGTCACCGCCGGGATCGGCTTCCAGTACCAGCTGCTGCTGCCGGTGTACGCGCGCGACATCCTGCGCGCCGGGCCGCGGATCTACGGCCTGCTGGTGACCGCCTTCGGCGCCGGCGCCCTGCTCGGCGCGCTGCGGCTCACCCGCCGGGCCGGGCGGGCCGGGTTGCGCCGGAACCTGCTCGTCGGCCTCGGCGCGTGCGGCGCGGGGCTCGTGCTGTTCGCCTGGTCGCGCCTGGTCCCCCTCTCGCTCGCGGCGGGGGCGGTGGCTGGCTTCGGCCTCATCGTCTACGTCGGCAGCACGAACACCCTGCTGCAGCTCACCACCGAGGAGCGCTGCCGCGGGCGCGTGATGAGCCTCTACACGCTCATGTTCGCCGGCACCGCGCCCCTCGGCTCGCTGCTGGCCGGGACGGTGGCGCAGCGCTGGGGCGCGCCGGTCGCGAGCAGCCTGAGCGGCGCGGTCATGCTGGCGGGTGCGACGGCGGTGGCCTGGCGGTCCTTCGCGCCGGCCCGTGCGCCGGCCGGGCGCGCGACCGAGCCGCCACCGACCGAGCGGCTCGAATGACCGGGGGCGCTCAGGCGCCGGGGTGGGGGAGAGCGGCGCGCAGGCGCCGCAGCGCGGCGCCGCGGTGCCCGAGCAGGCCGCGGGCCGCCTCGTGCCACAGGCGCGCGCGCGGCAGGCGGGGCCGCCGTCCGCGGGGGAAGTTTGGGTCGCGCCGCGCGTTCTCGAGCGAGGCCAGGGCCCAGAGCGCGGGCATGAGCACGAACAGGCGGTAGCGCCGCGCGCGCGGCGCCACGAGGTCCAGGTAGTCGGGCACGCGGGCCAGCGCGCCGCGCGCCAGGGCCTCGAGCCGCCGCGACAGCCGGTCCACCTCCGGCCGGGCCGCACCCACGAGCTGCTGCGGCACGAGTCCCGCCGCCGTGAGCCAGTCCGCCGGCACGTGGCAGCGTCCCTGCCGCACGTCCAGCGGCCAGTCGAGGAGGATGTTCGTCAGCTGGAGCGCCTCGCCCACGACCGGTGCCAGCTCGATGCGGCGCCGGCGGGCGGTGGCATCGCCACCCGCCTGCTCCTCCGCGAGCCGGGTGAGCATGACGCCGACGCAACCGGCGACGCGCCAGCAGTAGTCGTGCAACTCGGCCTCGCTGTCGAGGTACGGCACGCCCGCCGGCCGGACGGCGGCGCGCACGGCGTAGCGGCTCATGCCCGGGGCCATGGTGCGCAGGCACGTGGCGATGGCGTCACGGTCCGGCGCGGGCAGGGCGCGCCACACGCGCCAGGCACGGGGGAGGGACGCGACCAGCTCCCGCTCGGCGGACCGGGGCGTCTCGCCCGCTGCGGTGACGGCCGGCGCGGCTGCCGCCGCGGCGAGCGTATCGGCGGCCGAGCCGTCGCCGGCCATCGCCTCGAGCAGCAGGCCGAAGCGGGTCTCGATCTCGGCCGCGCTGCCGGGCCAGGCGTCCTCGATCGTGTCCGCGGCCCGGCAGAGCAGGTAGCCGACGCCGACCGCCTCGCGCAGCCCCCCGGCGAGGAGGCGGATGTTGAGCACGAACGTGCGGGACACGCGCGGCAGCATGGTCGCGCACCAGGCGCGGTCCTCGGAGAGAGTCGGTGGCGTCATGGGAGGCGCAGCCTAGCACTGCGGCGGCAGCGGGCTCTACCGTGGAGCGGGACTCCGCGCCGGGGTTGAATCGGCGACGGGAAGGGCCGATAAACACGGGGACGGCCGCGTCGTCTCCACCCGGGGATTCGCCCATGCCTCGCCACCGCCTCGCCCACGTGGCCCTGCTGGCCGCGCTCCTGCTCGCGTTCACCCTGCCGGCCGGCGCGGAGATCACCTATCCCCGGCTGGGGCTCTACGAGTGCGTGTACCCCGCCGGCTTCCCGCTCCTCGACTCGACCGGGACCGCCGATCCGGCGGTCATCGGGCAGTTCGCCCGCTTCCACGCCATCGTCATCGACCCGAGCCCCATCACCGACCACCGGCCGGACCTGATGGCGGCGATCCGCGCCGTCAACCCGACGATCACCGCGCTGGCCTACATGCCGGCGGAGGACTTCTGGTGGACCTGGGAGTCGCCGGATTCGCTGGTGGATTTCACGACGCGCTGCCATCACCTCCTGCGCGACCTGGACGGCTGGCTCTACGATCGCAACGGCGGGCTCTTCTACCAGTTCGGCGTGAACGTCGCCAAGCGCGACGAGACGGGGCGGTTCGTCGTGGCCGAGGCCCTCGTGGACCTGTGGTACGACGGGGTCGTGCGCACCGGGCTGTGGGACGGCCTCTTCCTCGACATCTACTGCGACGGCATCGCCTGGAGCCAGTCGCCCGCCGAGAGCGTGGACGTGGTGCGCGCCGGCTATCCGGACTGGGAGTCGTTCGACGCGGCCTGGCTGGCCGCCACCGACACCATCGCCAGCCGCCTACGACGGCTCTGCGGGCCCGACTACATCCTCGTGGGCAACTGCGGCCCGGGCACCAAGTACGCCACCTTCAACGGCTGGATGCGCGAGAACTTCCCCTACCAGTTCGGGGGCACGTGGTACGAGAACATGTTCCGTCTGACCGGCGGCTACTTCCACGACGAGGCCGCCTTCCGGTCGCCGACCCACAACTTCATCTTCACCGGCATGGAGGGCACGGACCCCTACTCGGCCACGAATGCGCGCAAGGCCCGCTTCGGGCTGGCCAGCGCCGCCCTGGGGACCGGCTTCGCGGTGTTCGGCCCGGTGGACCGGGACCCCCGGACGGCGCCGCTCCACGACTTCTGGTTCGACGAGTACGCCGTGGACCTCTCCACCGGGGCCGCCAGCCCGAGCCTCGAACACCGGGGATGGCTGGGCGCAGCCACCAGCGACTACTACCAGATGATCTGGGCCGGCGACGGGGCCGACGCCGTCACGAACCCGGACTTCGAGACGAGCGTCACCGACGGCTGGTGGCTCTGGCACAACACCGGCGCGGCCGCCACGGTCGTCCGCGACAGCACGACCTCGGCCACCGGTCGGTCCGCGGCGCTCGTCCACGTCGAGTCCGGCGGTACGGCGAACTGGCACGTCACCCTCGCCAGCCAGGGCTCCCTGTCCATGATCGCCCATGCGGCCTACTCGGCCACCTTCTGGGCGCGGGCCTCGCGGGAGCGCTCGATCACCGTCGCGGCCGCCGTGACGGGGACCAGCTACGCCACGTCCAGCGTCGAGATCGGCACCGAGTGGCGCCAGTACCAGGTCGTCCTGACGCCCTCCGTCTCGTGCACCGCGCAGCTCCGGTTCTGGCTCGGGCTCGACGAGGGGGACCTGTGGCTGGACGACGTGCACCTGCGGCGGGGCGTGAGCGGAATCTACCGGCGCGACTTCCAGAACGGCGCGATCCTGCTGAATCCATCGAGCGCCGCCCTCACGGTGCCTCTCGGCGAGACCTTCCGCCGGATCCTCGGCACCGCCGACCCGGTGACGAACGACGGGGCGTCCGTGACCGAGGTGACGATCCCGGCGAGCGATGCCCTCTTCCTGATCGGCGCCGACCGGATTCCGCCCGATCCGCTGCGCGACCTGCGCATCTCCCGCTGAGCCTCGGGCCGTCCGAAGTCACAGGTCCACGAGGGCAAGGCATCGCGGCCCGGCGACGAACGAAGTCGTGGCCTTCAGGCCACGTCGCAGTGAGGAGCCGGCCGCGTAACGCCGCGATCGTGGACCTGCGGCTTCGGGCCGGGAAAGGGCGAGCCCCGGGGCCAAGACCCCGGGGCTCTCTTGGTAGCGGGGGCTGGATTTGAACCAGCGACCTTCGGGTTATGAGCCCGACGAGCTACCAGGCTGCTCCACCCCGCATCGACAGACGGAAACCTTAGCCGCGCCGGAGCCGGCCTGTCAACCCCCCGCCGACCCGCTCCGGGCGCGGGTCCGCGGGCCGCTGCCTTGCGCGGGGGGCCGGGGGCCGGATACTATGCGGCACTCTGACCGGGACCATGCGGCGTTCCAATCGGGCTCGACTCTTCACATGCGGAGGTTTGCGTTGACTCGTCTTCGTCTCGGGGTCCTGCTGGCGCTGGCCGTGGCGCTCGGCGCCTCCAGCCTTGCCCCGAAGGCCATGGCGGCCGCGGAAGTGCACCGCCTGAACCTCGTGATCTCGGGCATGCCGAGCCAGATCGCGGGTGGCGGCATGAACGACCTGCTCCGGCGCTACAACGAGTACCCGCTCGAGACCCGCGGGCTCGAGAGCCTGGACGAGATCACGATGGGCTGGTTGTTCGACGCTGAGTTGCGCTACTTCGTCCGGCCGAACTTCGCCCTCGCGGCGGGCGTGGGTCACCTCAAGGTCCAGAGCAAGCGAACCTACATGCCCGCCATCCGGGCGAACATCGACGTCCTCGGCCAGGTCATCGCCGTGCCCCTGCACGTCGGCGCCCAGTACTACCTGGCGCCCTACAACCAGGGCGACTTCCAGGCCCGCGCCTTCGTGGGCGGCGGCCTGCTGAGCCTCGTGTCCACGCGGGGGCTGTTCCAGACCAGCGAGAGCGGGCTGAATGAGCTGTACAGCGCCGACAACGACACGCTGGACGACGCCTCCCTGGGGGGCGCGAACCGGATCACGGCACAGGGGGACGGCGCCGGCTACTACGCCGAGGTCGGCGCGCACATGTTCTTCGCCGCGCGCTACTCCATCATCGTGGGGGCCGTCTACCGCAGCATGAAGGTCAGCCACCTGACGACGGTCGGCACCATCACCGTGCCGCAGGATGCGGTCGTCTCGCCCTACCTGAAGGACACGCTGCTGAAGGACGGCCGGCCCGCCGGGATCTCCGAGCTGGATCTGAGCGGCGTCGGCGTGCGCATGGCCCTGGCGATAGGCTTCTGACCGGGGGCGGACACGCCGGCCGGAGATCGGGCCCGGGACGAGGCGGGGGGGAGCGGGGGTGTCCCCCCCCCCCCCACGGACCCGGCGCGCCCAGCCC
>JAXDBZ010000230.1:0-13195 GCA_034678345.1 Candidatus Eiseniibacteriota bacterium | reverse complement strand
GGACGGATCGGTCCCGAGGCACGCCATCGGCCGGCGGCGCTGGTCTCTGCGCCGGAGCCACCACCGGCCGATTTTCGACTGGTTCCGGAACCAGTAGAATTCAGTCCCACTAAACACCCGACTCCCGCTCCGGAGGTCCTCCGACCATGACCCGCCTGTCCATACTCGCCGCCTGTCTCGCTCTGCTGTCGTCGTGCGTCTCACGCCCGCCCACCGCCTCTGCCGTGCCGCCCGTGGATGCCGCCGCCATCGAGGCGCACGTGCGCTTCCTCGCCGACGATCTGCTCGAGGGCCGCGGCATCGCCACCCGCGGCGGTGCGCTGGCCGCCGCCTACCAGGAGGCGGTCTTCCGGGCCGCCGGCCTCGAGCCCGGAGGCGCCGACGGCGGCTACGCGCAGCCGGTGCCGATGATCGCCTACCGGCCCGACCCGGTGGCGAGCATCACGATCGAGCGTGACGCCGTGCGCACCGTGCTCGCGACGGGCGAGGACTTCGCCATCGTGAACTGCGGCCTGCCGGAGGGCGTGCTGCGCGGCAGACCGCTGTTCGTGGGCTACGGCATCGAGTCGGCGGTGGACGGATGGGACGACTTCAAGGGCGCGGACGTGCGCGGCCGTATCCTGGTCGCCTTCGTGAACGAGCCCGGGCGCGACGACCCGAAGCGCTTCGGCGGGCGCGCGCTCACCCTGCACGGGCGCTGGCGCACCAAGCTCGAGCTGGCGGCGCGCAAGGGCGCGGCCGGCATGCTGCTCATCCACACCGACGACGACGCGGGCTACGACTGGGCGGTGGCGCGCAGCACGGCGACGAAGACCACGCTGGGCCTGGCCGACGACCCGGCGCGCCTGCCGGTGGGCGGCTGGATGCGCGAGCCGGCGGCGCGCCAGATGCTGCGCCTGGCGGGCACCGACGTCGAGACGCTGCGGCGCCGGGCCGAGCAGCGCTCGTTCCGTCCGGTCGAGCTGCCGGTCGCGGTCGAGATCCGCTCGCGGCTCGAATCGCACCCGGTCGAGGGGCGCAACGTGGTGGGCGTGCTGCCGGGGGCAACGGACGCCACGGTCATGCTCACCGCGCACTACGACCATCTCGGCGTCGGCCGGGTCGTGGACGGGGACTCCATCTACAACGGCGCGGTGGACAACTGCACGGCCTCGGCGCTGCTGCTGGCGCTGGCGCAGGCCTACGGGCGCACCCCGCGCGAGTCGCACCCCACGCTGGTGTTCGTGGCGGCGGACGCCGAGGAGGAGGGCCTGCTGGGCTCGATCTGGCAGACGCGGCACCCCGCGGTGCCGCTCGAGCGCGTGCGCGGCGTGGTGAACTTCGAGATGGCCAACCCGTGGGGTCGCACGCGCGACCTCATGGTCATCGGCGCGCCGCGGGCGGCCTTCGCGCGCTGGCTCGAGCCGTCTCTGGCGGCGCGCGGGATGCGCGCGATCGGCGACCTCGTGCCCGAGCAGGGGTTCCTGTTCCGCTCCGACCAGCTCGCCTGGCTGCAGGCCGGCGTGCCGGCGGCGTGGGTGGACGGCGGCATGGACTACGAGGGCCGCCCCGAGGGCTGGGGCGTGCGGCGTCACGCCGAGTACCGTTCCCGCGGCTACCACCACCCGGACGACGAGGTGACCGCCGACTTCGACTACGCGGGGCTGGCGCAGCTCGGCGACATCGCGACGGAGCTGGTGCAGCGCATGGCGGCCGACGAGCCGGGTGCGTGGAAGGATGACCCGGAGCTGGCGGGGATGAAGCGTTAGCTAGCTGTGTCCGACAACGGCCGAATGGCGTCGTTGCGCGGTCGGCTCCTCGCTGCGATGTGGCCTGAAGGCCACTATCTCGCTCGTCGCTCGACCGCGACGCCTTGCCCTCGGCCGTTCTCGGACACAGCTTAGGGCAGTCGGGTCACCGGGGCCGTCACCGTGAGCCACTCGCCGTCGCGCTCGAGCACGAGGCGGCGCGTCTCCCCGGGCCGGCCGCGCAGCGCCCCGACCACCGCGCCCATGCTGGCGCCGGAGACACCCAGCGAGTCCACCTGCAGCAGGTGGTCGCCGGTCCGCACGTCCTCCACCACGGGCTTCCCGTCCTTCGTCACGACGCCGGCCACGGTGTAGCCGCCGTCGCCCCCCGGGCGCAGCGTGAGCCCGACGATGTCGAGGTCGCGCACGCGCGGCGCGGCGCCGCCCTGCCACCAGCTCGTGCCGTTCGCGAAGTCCAGCGTCAGACGGAAGCGTGTGAGCACGTTGGCGCCGAGGAAGCCGGCCACGGGTCCGGCGGACTTGCGCGAGTACCAGCGGAAGAAGCCCGGATCGAGCGCCAGCGCGGCGACGTCGTCCACGCCCGCGCCGCCGATGCGGAGGCGCTGCAGGAGGAGGAGCGTGCCGGCGGGCTCGAAGGGGAAGCCGAAGAAGTTGGCGCTGCCGGCGGCGCCCACGGCCCGCGGTGCCTCGGGGTGGCGGGCCTGCCAGGCGCTCGTGAGCGAATCGCTGAGCCAGGTGCCGGCCGAGCCGGTGTCCACGCCGAGGGGTACCTCGGCCCCGTCGAGCGCGACGGTGATCATGGGCAGGCCCGTCTCGCGGTTCACGCGGCAGGGCACGCAGATGCCGCGCGGCGCGAGAGCGCCCGGCCGGGCCAGGGTGAGACGGCGCGCGGGGTAGTCGAAGACGACGCCCAGCCGGCGCAACGCCCGCGCCGGCAGGCAGGCTTCGGCGGGCAGGCCGGGGAGCACGGCGCTGCCGTTGCGGACGCGCACGACGAGGCCCTCGTGGTCGAGGGCGATGGTGCCGAAGCGCATGGCCGGGGCGGGGGAGGTGGCCTCGACCATGGTGAAGGAGCCGCTGTCGGGCCAGTCGGGATGCTCGAGCCTTAGGTCGCGCGCCAGGTCGCGGCCCACGAGCAGCTCCTGGTTGCCCGTGTCCACCCAGACGCGGGCCGTTCGCGCGCCGCCGTCGGGACGCACGAACTCCACGTCCACGAAGACGCGACCGTGGTCGAGCTGCATCGGGCGCGTGACGGAGCCCGCGGGCCCGGCGCCGGGCGCCGGGACGGCCGGCGCCAGCGAGAGCCCCACGGTGAGCAGGAACGCGGCGGCGTGCATGTGAGGTCCGGCGTGCATGTCTCCCTCCGGCCTCCAGCTTCGCTCCGCGGTCGCCCCGCCGCCAAGCCCGCCCGACCGGCGGGGGCGCCCCGCGCACCGGCGCGGGCCTTTCCGGGCCCTGCGTGCGCGGGTATGCTGCCGTCCCGTATGCCGGCCCCCCTCACGAGGAGACACGGATGAACGAGAGCCCGATCCTGTACCCGGAGGACAAGGTCCCGCTGCCGCGGCTGGTGCCCATGGGGCTGCAGCACGTGGTGGCCATGTTCGGCGCCACCGTGCTGGCGCCGGTCATCATGCACTTCGACCCCCAGCTGGCCATCTTCTTCTCGGGGGTCGGGACGCTCATCTTCCTGGCGATCACCCGCATGAAGGTCCCCAGCTACCTCGGCTCGAGCTTCTCGTTCATCGGGCCGGTGCTGGCGGTGACCGGCGGGGCGGTGGCGCTGGTGCCCGAGGCGCTGTGCGGCATCGCGGCGGCGGCCGTGCTCTACGTGCTGGCCGCCTGGGCGACCATCCGCTGGGGCTCGGGCTGGATCGACCGGCTCATGCCGCCCATCGTGACCGGCACGGTGGTGGCGATCATCGGGCTCAACCTCGCCTCCTCGGCGGTCACCAACGCCATCAACGCGCGCTTCACCATCGCCACGACCGCCGACGCGCTCGCCCTGCTGGTGGCGCTGGTCACGTTCTTCACCGCCGCGCTGGTCTCCGTGTACACGCGCGGCTTCCTGCGGCTGCTGCCCGTGCTCACCGGCGTCGTCGTCGGCTACGCCCTGGCCGCGGCGCTGGGCGTGCTGGACCCGGCGGCGCTGGCGGCCGTCGGTGCCGCGCCGTGGGTCGGCCTGCCGCCCTTCCAGGCGCCGCGCTGGAGCCTGCCGGCCATCGTGACCATCGCGCCGGTGGTCATCGTGCTGGTGGCGGAGAACAAGGGGCACATCGCCGCCATCTCGAGCTACATGAAGCGCGACCTGAACCCGCACCTCGGCCGCGCCTACCTCGGCGACGCCGTGGCCACCTTCATCTCGGCCATGGGCGGCGGCACGCCGCAGACCACCTACGCCGAGAACATGGGCGTCATGGCCATCACCCGGGTGTTCTCGTCGTGGAACTTCGTCATGGCCGGCTCCATCGCCATCCTGCTCGGGCTCTGCCCCAAGTTCGGCGCGCTCATCCAGTCCATCCCCGCCCCGGTGCTGGGCGGCATCACCCTCATCCTCTACGGGCTCATCGCCCTCATGGGGGTGAAGATCTGGCTGGACGCGGGGGTGGACTTCGCCGACCACCGCAACATGGTGGTGGCCGGCGCCTCGCTCATCGCCGCCACCGGGCTGGGGGTGAACGGCGTGACGGTGGGCGGCACGAACATCGCCGGCATCGCGCTGGGCACGGTGCTGGCGCTGGTGCTCAACCTGGCGTTCCGCGTGCCCCGGCGGGAGGGGGGAGTGGAGGCGGAGGCGCCGCGGGGGTAGGGCGCTGCCCGCGCCGGGCCGGTGATGGTATCCTGCCGCGCTGACCCACGGAGGGGAGTCCCGTGTTCGACCGCGACGTGTTGAAGCTGGACCCGGCCGCCACCACGGCCGCCATCACCCGGGCCATCCGCGAGCAGGTGCTCGAGCGCCTGCGCCGCCGCGGCGCGGTCGTGGGTGTCTCGGGCGGCATCGACAGCTCGGCGGTGGCGGCGCTGTGCGCGCGCGCGCTGGGGCCGGAGCGAGTGCTGGCGCTGCAGCTGCCCGAGCGCGACTCGGGCGACGACGCCATGCGGCTGGGCCGCGCGCTCGCCGCGGCCATCGGCGTCGAGGCGCTGGTGGAGGACATCGCCCCGGTGCTGGCCGGGGCCGGCTGCTACGGGCGCCAGGACGAGGCCATCCGCATGGTGTTCCCGGACTACGTCGCCGGCTGGCGCTTCAAGGTGGTGCTGCCGACGCTGACCGGCGGCGAGCGGCTGAACGTCTCGCGGCTCACCATCGAGCGGCCGGACGGTACGCAGGAGACGCGCCGCATGCCGCTGGCGGCCTACCTGCAGCTCATCGCCGCCACGAACTTCAAGCAGCGCGTGCGCACGACGATGCTCTACTACCACGCCGACCGGCTGAACCACGCGGTGGCGGGCACGCCCAACCGGCTCGAGTACGACCAGGGCTTCTTCGTCAAGCAGGGCGACGGCGCCGCCGACTTCAAGCCCATCGCCCACCTCTACAAGTCGCAGGTCTATCAGCTGGCCGAGTTCCTCGGCGTGCCCGAGGAGATCCGCCGCCGCCCGCCCACCACCTCGACCTTCTCGCTGCCGCAGACGCAGGAGGAGTTCTACTTCGGCGTGCCCTACGAGGTCATGGACCTCTGCCTCTACGGTCACAACCACGGCGTACCGGCGGCCGAGGTGGCGGCGGCCGCCGGCATGACGGCCGAGCAGGTCGAGCGCGTGTACCGCGACATCGAGCAGAAGCGGCGCACCACCTGGCCGCTGCACGCGCCGCCCCTGCTGGTGGAGCCCGTGCCGGAGATCGGCCACTGATGTGCGGCATCGCCGGGGTGGTGGCCCTGCGGGAGGGGCTCGAGCCGGTCGGCCTCGAGCCCCTCGCCCGGATGGCGGGGGCGCTGCGCCACCGCGGCCCGGAGGAATCCGGCGCCTACCGTGACGAGCGCGCCGCTCTGGCGCACGCGCGGCTCTCGATTATCGACCTCACCACCGGCCAGCAGCCCCTCGCCAACGAGGACGGCACGCTGTGGATCGTCTTCAACGGCGAGATCTACAACTACGTCGAGCTGCGCGCCGAGCTGGAAGCACTCGGCCACCGCTTCCGCACCCGCAGCGACACCGAGGTCATCGTCCACGCCTGGGAGGCCTGGCGCGAGGCTGCCTTCGAGCGCTTCAACGGCCAGTGGGCGGTGGCGCTGTGGGACGCCCGCGCCGGCGAGCTGGTGCTGTGCCGCGACCGCGTCGGCGTGCGGCCGCTGTTCCTGTGCGAGCACGAGGGGCGGCTCTGGTTCGCGAGCGAGGTCAAGGCCCTATTCGCCGCCGATCCGTCCCTCCCGCGCGCGCTGGATCCGCGCGGGCTGGCCGAGGTCTTCACCTTCTGGTCGAGCCAGGCACCGCGCACCCCGTTCGCCGGGGTCACGCAGCTCGAGCCCGGGCACGTGCGCATCGTGCGCGCCGGCGGCTCCAGCGACCGCGCCTGGTGGAGCCCGCGCTTCGTCGAGGGCGGGACGGGCGGGTTCGCCGGCACGCTCGCCGACGCCGAGGCGGCCCTGCGCGACTCGCTCGAGCAGGCGACGCGCCTGCGCATGGTGCGCTCGGACGTGCCGGTGGGCAGCTACCTCTCGGGCGGGCTGGACAGCTCGCTCATCGCCGCGCTGGGGCTCAGGGCGCAAGGCGAGCGCTTCCTCACCTTCTCGGTGCGCTTCGAGGACGCCGAGTACGACGAGGCCCGCTTCCAGCGCCGCATGGCCGAGCACCTCGGCAGCGAGCACCGCGAGGTGGCGGTCTCGAAGCGCGACATCGCCGCCGTGTTCCCCGACGTGGTGGCGCACGCCGAGAGCCCCATCCTGCGCACCGCGCCGGCGCCGATGTTCGTGCTGTCGCGGCTCGTGCACGAGGCCGGCATCAAGGTGGTGATCACCGGCGAGGGCGCCGACGAGTGGTTCGCCGGCTACGACCTGTTCCGCGAGGCGCGGGTGCGCCGCTTCTGGGCGCGGCGGCCGGATTCCACGCTGCGCCCGCGGCTGCTCGGGCGGCTCTACCCGTGGCTGGCGCGCTCGCCGGTCGGGCAGGGGGCGATGAGCCGCCGCTTCTTCGGCCAGGACCTGGCGCGCTGGCGCGAGCCGGGCTTCGGCCACGGCACGCGCTGGCGCTCGGCGGCGGCGCTGTGGCGCCTGCTGGCGCCGCCGGTGCGCGAGGGCCTGGCCGGCTTCGACCCGGTGGCCGGGCTGCTGGCCACGCTGCCGCCCGAGTTCGCGCGCTGGTCCTACCTGTCGCAGGACCAGTACCTCGAGGTACGCACGCTGCTGTCGAGCTACCTGCTCTCCTCGCAGGGCGACCGCATGCTCATGGCGCACTCGGTGGAGGGCCGCTTCCCCTTCCTCGACCGCGAGGTCATGGCGCTCGCCGCCTCGCTGCCCGACGGCTACCGACTGCGCGGGCTGGAGGAGAAGTGCGTGGTGCGCGAGGTGGCGCGCGGGGTGCTGCCGGAGGAGATCCTGGCGCGCAAGAAGCAGCCCTACCGGGCGCCCGACGCGCTCTCCTTCGTCGGCGCGGGCGTGCCCGACTGGGTGGGCGAGGTGCTGTCCGAGGCGGCGCTGGCGCGGGCCGGCGTCTTCGAGCCCGCCCTGGTCCGCCAGCTCCACGGGAAGATCCGGGAGCGGGGGGACAAGACACCGCCCTCGAATGCCGATAACATGGCGATGGTCGGCGTCCTCTCGACCCAGCTCCTGCACGAGACCTTCGTGCGCGGGCGGGGCGGCGAGGCGCGCCCGGCCGCCTTCGACACGTTGGTGGACCGGCTGCCGGGAGCGCGCGGCGGCGGGACCGAGCGGAAGGACCCGAGGTAGCCAGCCGATGGACACGATCTCCCGCGTCCGCGAGTTCGTCACCCGCAACTTCTTCGTCTCCGACGCCGCCCGCCTCACGGACGGCGCCTCGCTGCTGGACCTGGGCGTGGTAGACTCCACCGGCGTCCTCGAGATCATCGGCTTCGTCGAGAGCAGCTTCGGCATCGCCGTCGAGGACGACGAGATCGTGCCGGCCAACCTGGACTCGATCGAGCGCATCGCGGCCTACGTGGACCGCAAGCTCGCGGCCAGGGGCGCGGCGGCCCCCGGTGGGGGCGCCGCCGGCGCCTGAGGGCGCGGCGTATGACGACGGGCCGCATCCCTGGAGGCGTGCACATGTTCGAGCCGACCCGGATGTCCGTGTTGGAGATGCTGTCGCTGGCGACCGCCCTGCTGGTCGGTGGCTGCGGCGGCGGGACCGTGAAGCAGGAGGGACCCGTGCAGCGCTCGTCGCTCGCCGACGTGCCGGACTCGGCCTGGACCGCCCTGGCGGCGAAGCGGATCTACTTCGGCCACCAGTCGGTGGGGGCCAACATCATGGAAGGCGTGGCCGACCTGCTCGCCGCCGAGCCGCGCCTCGGCCTGCGCGTGGTCACCGACGCCGCGGCGCTCGAGACCGGCGGGGCGTTCCTGCACGGCCCGGTGGGCCGCAACGAGGACCCGGCCTCCAAGACGGACGACTTCGCCGCCCGCATGGGCGGGCCGCTCCAGGGGAAGGTGGACATCGCCTTCCACAAGTACTGCTACGTGGACGTCAAGGCGACCTCCGACGTGCCGACGCTGTTCGAGCGCTACCGGGAGGGCATGGCGACGCTGGCCGCCGCGCACCCCGGCGTCGTGTTCGTGCACGTCACGGCGCCGCTGGTGACCGTCCCCGCGGGGGGCGGCAACCCGGTCAAGCGCCTGCTCGGGCGGCCCTCGGGCCGCGCTGCCGACGACCTGGCGCGCGAGCGCTTCAACGAGCTGATGCGCACGACCTACGCGGGCCGCGAGCCGGTCTTCGACCTGGCGGCGGTCGAGTCCACCCGGCCGGACGGCGGCCGGGAGGTCCTCGACGTCGGCGGCTCCCGCGCGTATGCCCTCGTTCCCGCGTATGCGTCCGACGGCTCGCACCTGAACGAGGCGGGAAGGCGCCGGGTCGCCGAGGAACTGCTGGTCTTCCTCGCGCGGCTGCCGGCGTCGCGGTAGCGGGCCTTCCGGAGGGACCGGGACCGGCCGTGCGGATGGCGGCGGCCGCCTCCGGTCCCCGGAACCTTCGGACCTCGGACTCGATGGATCGCGACCAGAACGCGCAGATCGTCCCCTTCACCCCGGAGCTGCTGCCGCTCGTCCGGGGTTTCTCCGAGCGCTACTGGACGCGGCCGCGCACCGACGCCTACTACGAGTGGCGCTACCTGCGCCCGCTGGCGTTAGGCCGGATGTTCGTCGCCGTGCAGGACGGTCAGTGCCTGGGGACGCTCTGCTCGCTGCGCAAGCCCTACCTCCTCGACGGGCGGCCGACCGACTGCCTCGAGGTCTTCGACTGGCACTGTCTGCCCGGCGAGAAGGGCACCGGCATCGGCATCCGCCTGATGCGGGCGATGATGCGCCAGCCCGAGCCGGTGCTGTCGGTGGGCGGCACGGCCGACGTGCACGCCACGCTGCCGAAGATGGGCTGGGAGCCGATCGGCTCGGCCGGGCACTACGAGCTGGTCGTGGCGCCGGAGACGCTGGCGGCGCGGCTGCGGCACCACGCCGCGGTGCCGGCGGCGCTGGCGCGCGGCGTGATGCGGCTGGTGTCGGCGGGCTGGTATGCGCCGCGGCGGCGGCGCGTGCCCCCGAACGGGCTGGTCTCGCCGGTGGGGGCGCTGCCGGCGGGCGTGCGCGAGCTGTACGGCGACGGCGGTGGCTACGGCCTCGTGCAGCGGCCCGACGCCGAGGTGCAGCGCTGGATCACGGACAGCACCTGGAGCGGGCACTTCGGCTACCTGGTCTTCGCCCTCGGTGGCCGGGTGCGCGGCTGGGCGATGACCCGCACCTTCGCCACCGCGACCGGGCCGGAGGCGTCCCTGGTCGAGATCTACGCCCCGCGCCCGGACGTGGCGCTCTACACCTGGATGGTCTCGGAAGCGGCCGCCGCGCTGCTGGTGGCGCGTCCGCGCCGCATCCACGCCCGCGCCAGCTGCCCCGTGCTGCGGGCGGCGCTGCGCGCCAACCGCTTCCGCCTGCTGACGCCGGAGCATCCCGTGCACCTGTGGCCGAAGGGGGCCTGGGACCGCGCCGAGCCGTTCCACATCACCCTCGGCCACTCGGACGCGCCGCTGCTGCCCTACGCCTGCGAGGCGTCGGCGGGGCCCGGCGCATGAGCGGGCGCGCGCACCGGACGGGCAGTCTGGCCGGCGTGGCGATGCTGAACGCGGCCGCCGGGCTGACCGCGCGGCTGGCCGGGCTGGTGATCGGCATCGTGCTGACGCCGTTCGTGCTCGGCCGGCTGGGGCCGGCCCTCTACGGCATCGCCGCCGCCACCGGCTCGATGGTGGAGTACCTGCTGCTGCTGCGCGGCGGCCTCGGCCCGGCTCTGCGCCGCTACGTGACCGTCACCTTCCACGCCGGCGACCGCGAACTGGCCGGGCGCTACTACGCCGTCGGCTTCTGGTGGATGGCGGTGCTGCGGCTGGTGGTGGTCATCACCGGCGTGGCGCTGTCGCGGGCGCTCTGCGGCTTCATGCGCATCCCCCCCGACCTCATGACCGACGCCACCGGCGGCGTGATCCTCATCGTGCTGGCGGCCGGGCTGAGCGAGACCGGGGTGGTGCTCGAGGTGCCGAACTACGTCACCGGGCACACGGCGCGGATGTCGCTGGTGCGCGCCGTCGGCGCCGTGCTCAAGGCGGCCCTGGTCGTGCCGGCCTTCCTGCTCTTCGTCCCCAGCCTGACGCTCTACGCCGGGGTGGTCTGTGTCGTCGAGCTGCTCATCGCCCTGGGCGTCGGCGCGGTGAGCGCGCGCAGCGCCGTGGTGCCGCACGTCCTGCCGCGGCCCGACTTCGGCACGTCGGCCGTGCGCGGCACGCTCTTCCGCTTCGGCGGCGTGGGGCTGGTCTCGCAGGTGGCCGGCGTGCTCTACCTGGCCACCGACAACCTGATGATCGGCGGCATCTACGGCTCCGAGTACGTCACCCGCTACTCGCTGGGGACGCGCTGGGCGCCGATGATCACCATCCTGCTGTCCACCGGCATCTCGGCGCTCACGCCGCTCCTGACCCAGCTCGAGGCGCGGGGCGAGGAGCGGCGCTCGCGCAACATGGTGCTGCGTGCCGCCGCGGTGAACTCGGCGCTGGGCGTGGCGCTCTGCCTGGTGCCCTGCATCGTCGGCGACATCTTCCTCACCCGCTGGGTGGGCCCCCAGTACCGCGACAGCTACCGCTACATGGTCGCCATGCTGCTGCCCACCGTGGTCGTGGTGACGATGGAGCCGGTGTGGGTGGCGCTGGTGGCGCGCGGGCGCATCGGCTGGATCGCCATCGGCGACATCAGCGTGGCGGTGGCCAACCCGGTGCTGAGCCTGATCCTGGCGCTGCCGCTGGGCCTGGGCCTGATGGGCTTCGCCCTCGGCAACGCGATCGCCATGCTGCTCAAGAACCTGGTGCTGCGCCCGCTCCTCGGTCGCGGCGAGGAGGGCATCCCCTCGCTCTGGGCCACGTTCCGCACCCTGCCGGCGGCGCTGATCGGCGGCGCGCCGGCGCTCGCCCTGCTCTGGCTGGCGCGGCCGCTCTACGCTGGCTCGCTCCAGGCGGTGCTGCTGGCCGGGTTCCTCGGCGGCCTGCTGTGCCTGGCCGGCGCCCTGCTCACCGCGGTGGGCTGGAAGGACACGCGCGCACTGGTGCAGGCGCTGATCGGCCGCCTGCGCGGCGAGGGCGGGCCCGCTCAGTAGGGCGTGTAGGACTTCTCCTCGAGGATGTCCGAGCCCAGCATCAGGTTCAGCTGGCGCTTGATGGCGGCGCGCCGGTCGTTCGTGCGATAGACGGTCCGCGCCAGCTCGACGAACTCGGCGTCGAAGCGCTTCTCCGCCTCGAGGGCGCGCAGGCGGTCCTCGATCCCCCACAGCGCCTCGTTGGCCGCCCGCAACCCGGCGACCAGCGCGCTCACGTCGCGCGCCGCCAGCGGCGAGGCCGCCCAGGTCGCGCGCAACAGGTCGAGCTCCCGGCGCACGTTGGCGAGCTTCGCCGGGTCGGCGATGCGCTCGGCCTTGATCTCGAGGATGGTGAGCTTGTCGAGGAACTCGCCGGGCGAGGTCTGGACGTTCAGCAGCATGGATCGGGCTCCGCTCGCGGTCAGCCGCCGTACTTGACGCGGCCCGGCGGCGGCTCCTCGCCGTGCACCTTGGGCGCGTGGGTCGAGTCGGGCACGAGCGGGGCCGCGCCGGGGGCGCGCCAGCTCGTCTCGAAGATCGCGCGCGCGCGGCGGGCGAGCGGGGCGTTCCGCATCGTCACCGCCAAGTTGCGCGAGGCGTGGAAGTAGTCCGGCGACCAGTTGCTGGTGCCCACCCAGGTGACGAGGGTGTCGGCGACCACGTACTTGCAGTGCTCGACGCGGGCGAAGGGGATGTAGCCGCCGCTCCACTCCGGCACGGTGGACAGCTTGACCTCGATGCCGGGCACCTTCGCCAGCCGCTGCAGCGCGGCCAGCCCGTCGCCGCTCTGCCAGTCGGAGGCGATGATCCGCACCCGTGTTCCGCGCGCGGCGGCCCGGCGCAGCGCCCGGTCCAGCGTGTCGTCGGACAGGCGCCGCTCGCCCAGGCCGTAGGAGAGGAACTGGACTACGACCTCGTGCCGGGCGCCGTCCAGCAGCCGGACGAGCTGGTCGAGGTCCCACAGGGTCGTGTCGGGCACGAAGCCGCGCGGGCTCCACGAGGGCCACAGCAGCACCGTGTCGCCGGGCGCCTGCACGATGCGGTAGGGGAGCGTGCCGGGTGGGTGCGGGACCTGCGCCGCGACGGCCGCCCGGGTCGTGTCCGGCGCCTGCCCGGCGGGCGTCGCCATGTCCCAGTCCAGCTCGAAGACGCGCGCGAAGTCGGCGGTGACGCGCCGGTCGCGCACCGCGACGCCCAGCTCGTGGATGTGCTTCAGCGCGCGCCAGTCGAAGTTCTGGCTGCCGAGGAAGGCGGTCTCGCCGTCCACGAGGAAGAACTTGGCGTGCTGCACGCCGCCGGCGATGCGGCGGAAGTCCACGAGGCGCACCTCGAAGCCCGGAACGCGCGCCAGCGAATCCGCGGTGCGCGGGTAGGTCCGGTGCATGCGGGCGTCGAGCAGGAGGCGCACGCGCACGCCGCGTCCGGCCGCTTCGCCGAGCGCGGCCAGCACGTCCTCCATGGGCTCGCCGGGCCAGGTCGAGAGGTAGAACTGCTCGATGTCGAGGCTCCGGCGCGCGCCGCGGATGAGCTCGAGCCAGGTGTCGAGCGCGGTCGGCAGCGACGGGTCGCCGAGCGCGCAGTCCACCGGCCGCGACTCGACCAGCCGCACCGGCGGCACGGGATCGCCGCCGCGGGTCGCCGCCGCGCAGGCGGCGAGCGTGCCGGCGGCGAGCAGG
>JAXDBZ010000229.1:0-8361 GCA_034678345.1 Candidatus Eiseniibacteriota bacterium | reverse complement strand
GCCATCCCGCATCCTCGGTTTGCGGTTCATGAATAGTCCGGGCTAGGCTCTTCCCGTGATCCCACCCGTCGCGCGCGTCATCGCTCTCCTGCTCGTCCTGACCGCGACGGCCGTGCCGTGCCGCGGGGAGCCGGGCCCCGCGAGCCGCCCCGCGCCGGGCGCCGTGGCCCCTCCGGGGAAGCCCGGCACGCCCGCGCCCGAGGCCCTCGAGCACTACCTCGCCGCCCGGCTCCTCGAGGAGCGCGGGCAGGACGCGGAGGCGCTGGACGCGTACCTCCAGGCCCTGGCCGCGGACCCGGGTCGCGCGGCGATCGAGCGCCGCATCAGCGAGGCCTATTTCCGCGTGGGCGACGCCGCCCGGGCGCTGGAGTACGCCGAAGCCGCGCTGGAGCACGAGCCCGGCGATGCCCGGGCGCACTGGCTCATGGGGGGCGCCCTGTTCAACCTCGGGCGGCCGGTCCAAGCGCTGGCGGCGCTGCGCGCGGCCGTGGCGGCGGCGCCCGACCAGGCGGACTACTGGCGGACCCTTGCGAGGGTGGCCGAGGCGCTCGACCGTATCGAGGAGGTGGCGGAGGCATGGCGCCATGCCGCGGAACTGGACGACGGCGATGCGGAGGCCTGGTTCCAGCTCGCGGCGGCGGAGGCGCGGTTGGGGCACTTCGAGGTCGCCGACTCCACGTTGGCCGAGGCGGCCGCGCTCAACCCGGTGCGGCCCGGGATCCTCTTCCTCGAGGGCTGGATCCAGGAGGGTCTGGGCCGGCCCGACGAGGCGATGAAGCTCTACCGCGAGCACCTGGGCGCGTATCCCACGGATCAGGCCACGAGGCGGCGCCTGGTCAACCTGCTCGCCCGGGCCGGCCGTCACGCCGAGGCCTACCGGGAGGCGATTCTCGTCCGCAGCGCCCAGCCCGACGACCCGGAGGCCATCGGCGTCGAGGCGGACCTGGCCCTGTACGTGGGGCAGGTCGCACGGGCCGAGGAGCTGCTCGACCAGCTGCTGGCGGCCGACCCGGACGACCCCACGCGGGTGATGCAGGCGGCGGGCATCCTGGCCGGGCACGGGCGGGCGCGGCAGGCCCTGGCCCGCACCGAGCTCTGGGCGGCCGCCCATCCGCAGGACTACCGCGGGGCGCTGCTGGTGGCGCGGAGTCGGTCCGACGTGGGCGACACCACCGGGGCGGTGGGCATGGCACGCCGGGCGGTGGCGATGGCGCCGGACTCGCTCGCGCCGCGCGTCGTGCTGGGGGGCCTGCTGCAGGCGGCCCGCCGCTTCGCCGAGGCCGAGTCGGTCTGGGTGGAGGTGACGCAGCGCATGCCGGGGGCGGGCCGCGCGGGCATGGAGCTGGCCTACTGCCGTCAGGCGCAGGGGAACATCGAAGGGGCGGTGAGCGCGCTGCGCGATCTGATCGCCCGGGAGCCCGACAACGCCTCGGCGCTCAACTTCCTCGGCTACCTGCTCGCCGACCGCAACCGGGACCTCGAGGAGGCGGAGGGCCTGATCCGGCGAGCCCTGGCGCACGACCCCGGCAACGGGGCCTATGTGGACTCCATGGGATGGGTCTACTATCGGTTGGGCCGGCTGGAGGAGGCTCGCCGGGAGCTGGAGCGGGCCGTGGTCCTCACCCGGGGGGATCCGGTCGTGCTCGAGCACCTGGGCGACGTCTACAAGAGCTTGAATCTCTTCGAGTTGGCACGCGAGCAGTACCGGCTGAGCCTCGGCCGGGACAAGGGGAACCAGAGGGTCAGGGCCAAACTGTCGGAGTTGCGCTGAGCACAGGGAACCCGTTGTCCGCAGCGGTGTAGGAAGCGTGGGTGAGGAGCCTCTTGCCGATCGACCGTGATGTTTCGGCGCCTCCCGTCCTGAGCCTTTCGGACGAGGATCTGATGGACCGGGTGGCGCGGGACGACGAGAAGGCGTTCACCGAGTTGGTGCGCCGCTTCCAGGGGCGGGTCATCAACCTGGTGGGCCGCGTCCTGAACGATCGGGAGTGCGCCGACGACCTCGCGCAGGAAGTCTTCGTGCGGATCTACGTGCACCGGCGGAACTACCGGCACGGGTCGAAGTTCTCGACGTGGCTCTTCACCATCGCCGCGAACCTCGCGAAGAACGAGATCCGGCGGCGGGTGCGGAAGCGCAACTGGTTCAGCCTGGATGCGCTGCAGGAGATGTTGAAGGACAGCGCGATCCAGCTCGCCGACCCGGCGGAGGGGCGGGAGAGCTCGCTCGAGCGGGAGCAGCTCCAGGCCGCGGTGGGACGGGCGATCGCGACGGTGCCGGAGAAGTACCGGCTGGCCCTGGTCCTGCGGGACATCGAGGGACTGCCGTACGAGGAGATCGCACAGGTGCTCGGCATCCCGGGCGGCACGGTGCGCTCGCGCATCAACCGGGCGCGCGGGATGCTGAAGCGGAAGCTCCAGCCTCTTGTGGAGAAAGCGGAGACGTCATGAGCTGTGACCGGGCCCGCCGGCTCTTCGGGGCCTGCTGGGATGACGAACTGACGCATGCCGAGCGGGAGTGGCTCGAGGCCCACCTGGCCGGCTGTGCCCGCTGCCGCAAGGAGTACGACGAGTATTCGCGAGCGCTCGAGCTGGTCGGCACGCTGCCGCGGGCCGAGGCCCCGCCCGACCTGGTCGAGCGCGTGCTCGCGCGTTCTCGGCACGCGGCGGTGGCGCCGGACGCGCTTAGCGCGGCGCCCGCCCGCTGGGCGCCGGCGTTGGCCGCGGCGGCGGCGGTGGTCGTGCTGGCCGTCGCCGCGTTGCTCGTCCTGCCCCGGGCGCCCTGGCGCGGACCGGGTGCCGACTCCTCCTCGCCGGTGGCGGTGACCAGCGGCGGTCCGGCGGTGCCGGTGCTCGTCTCGGGGGCCGGCCCGGACGCGGACGGGCCGCAGGGGCTGCGGCCGGCGGAGAAGGAAGCAGTCGCGGCGGATGACCCGTTCGACCACAGCGCCGACGTGGAGTTCATCCTCGACCCGGTGAGCGTGAACCGCGGCCGTGCGACGGTGTCGCATGCCGGCTCGCGGCAGGCGGACACGGAGGGCGAGCGGACGATCATCAGCTTCTGAGGCGGAAGGCGGATGCGGTGAAGCGACCTCGGGTCCTTCGCGGGGCGGGCCGGGCGGTGCTGCCGGCCTGCCTGTGCGCGTTCCTGCTCGCGGCGGCCACCGTCGGCGCCGCCCGCCCGGCGCGGGCGGCCGAGGCGGACGCCATCGCGGAGCGCGCGGGCCACAGCGTGGTCGCCGTCCTCGCCCAGCGCACCGTGGACCGCCCCGCCCGGCGGGGCGGCGCCGCGGTCAGCCGCACCTACACCCGGGCCGGCTCGGGCGTGGCGGTCGAGGAGAACGTCATCGTCACCACCGCCAGCGTGGTGCGCGAGGCCAGGCGGATCCTCGTGCGCACGTCCAACGGCCTCCAGGTCGAGGCGCAGCTCGCCGGCATGGACCCGGTGTTCAACGTGGCCCTGCTGCGTGTGCCCGACCTGCGGCTGCCCTGGCTCCGGGTCAGCGACGCCCCGGCGCGGCTCGGCGACCAGGTGGTCGTCGTGGGCACCTCGTATCGCGCCCAGACCACCCGGTCCGTCGGCACAGTCGAGTTCATCTATCGCGAGCCGCGCACCTCCCTGCTGCAACTGACCAACGTCGTCCAGCCGGGCAACAGCGGCGCGGCGGCCCTGAACTCGCAGGGGCAGCTCATCGGCATCGTGCAGGGCGAGATGGGCGCGCCGGAGTCCGGGGGCACGCGGGCCCGGGGCCGGGGCCGCCCGAGCGGGATGAGCTTCGTCATGCCCATCGCGCAGCTGCGGCCGGTCTACGAGAGCCTGAAGCGGTCCGGCCGCATGCCCCACGGCTACCTGGGCGTCAGCACCTCGGCCGAGGTGGTGCGCAGCGAGACCGACGGCGAGCTGGTCGGGCTCGGCGCCCGGGTGGAGGGCGTCCAGCCCGGGGGCCCGGCGGAACGGGCGGGGCTGCGCCGCGGCGACCTGATCGTCGCCTTCGACAACGAGCGCGTGGACGACCCGGAGCAGCTGGCCCGCTGGGTCTTCGAGACGAGGCCCGGGACGACGGTGAGGCTGGTCTGGGTGCGCGGCGAGGTCCAGCGCGAGGGGCAGGCCAGCCTGGGGGAGGCCCCGGACTCCCTGCCGGCGCGGACCACTCCCTCGGCCGACCCGGACGCGAGCTCGGCCCGCGTGCGCACCGCGCGACCTTCCCCTGCCGCGCGCGGGAGCGCCGGCGACGGCGCCGTGGCCGTGGACACGAGCGGACGCTGAGCCCGTGGCCGGCCGCCGGGGCCCCGGCGGCCGGGAGGGGCCGTATTGACGCTCCGGATGGGCCATGCTAGCGTGCCGCGCCTGATTTCCGGCCGTCCGGCGCGTTCCGCGCGGTTCGGTCGCGGGTCCGAGTGCGAGCGGACCGACCCCGGGGGCGTGCTCCTCGATGTCCCCACTCCGAGAAGGCCCGGGCGGGTGGTATCCTGCCGAAGCCGGGCGGACTGAGCCATACGGGTGTGGTGCCGGAGGATGCCGTGCGGTCCCCGACCCACCCGTCGACGAGGTGCACGTGGGCATCCCCATCGCCCGCGAGGTGATCCGGCACACTTCCTTGAGCTCCGGCGCCACCGTTGGGGTGGCCCGGGGATTCGGCCCGGCGGGCCATGGACTGGCGCTGCGCGGGCTGGTGGGAGTCCTCTCCGGTGAAGACGAATAGCCCCAAGCGCGGCAAGGCCGTGAGGCCCGCTCCCCGGGCGGCGGACAAAGCCATGAAGTCGGCTCCGGTGGAGACCGATAACTCCCAGGGTGCCATGCTCGGCGCGGGCGGGTTGGCGGAGGTCCGCCAGCTCATCCGCCTCGTGCAGCGCACCGGAATCGGCGAGCTCGAAGTCAGCTCGGGGGAAAGGACGGTGCGGATCGCCGCCCAGACCCGCCTCGCGGCGGGCCCGGGGCCGTCCCTGCCGGTGGCGCTCGCCGCCCCGGCGGCGGAACGGCTGGCGCCGGTCGCGGCGAACGCGCCCGTGCCCGCCCCCCAGCCGGCGGAGGACGCCGCCGTCATCGTGTCTCCGATGGTCGGGACCTTCTACCGGGCCCCGGCGCCGGACGCGGACCCGTACGTCGAAGTGGGCGACATGGTCGAGGTGGGCCAGACGGTCTGCATCATCGAGGCCATGAAGCTCATGAACGAGATCGAGTCCGAGTTCCGGGGCCGGGTGGTGAAGATCCTGGTCGAGAACGCCCAGCCGGTCGAGTTCGGGCAGAAGCTGTTCCTGATCGAGCCCGCGTGAGCCCGGACCGGGCGCACGAAGGAAGCCGTTCATGAACATCCGCGCCGTGCTCGACAAGATGATCGCGGCCCACGCCAGCGATCTGCACCTGAAGGCAGGCACCCCGCCGGTCGTGCGCGTGGACGGTGTGCTCTACACGCTCGACGAGCCGGCGCCCACGGCGCCGGAGCTGCGGGACGCGGTGGACCAGCTGCTCAACGACGAGCAGCGGCTCTACTTCTCGACCCACAGCGAGATCGACTTCGCCTTCGGCGTCTCCGGCCTGGCCCGCTTCCGCGCCAACTGCTTCATGCAGCGGGGCACGCCGGCGATGGCGCTGCGGCACGTGCCGGTCGAGGTGCCCAGCATCGAGGACCTGATGCTGCCCCCCGTGGTGCGCGAGCTGGCCTTCTCGCCGCGCGGGCTGGTGCTGGTCACCGGCCGCACCGGCTCGGGCAAGTCCACGACGCTGGCGGCCATGATCGACGCCATCAACCGGGTCACGACCCGCAACGTCATCACCGTCGAGGACCCGATCGAGTTCCTGCACCGCGACCGGTTGTCGTTCATCCACCAGCGCGAGGTGGGGCTCGACACCCGTTCGTTCCACGACGGCCTCAAGTACGTGCTGCGCCAGGATCCCGACATCGTCCTGGTGGGCGAGATCCGCGACCTCGACACGATGTCCACGACCCTCATGGCCGCGGACACCGGCCACCTCGTGCTCTCGACCCTGCACACCACGGACGTGGTGCAGACGCTGCAGCGCATCATCTCCTTCTACCCGCCGCACCAGCACGACGAGCTGCGCCTGTCCATCGCCTCGAACCTGCGTGCCGTCATCTCGCAGCGGCTCGTGCCGCGGCGCGACGGCGCCGGCCGCGTGCCGGCGGTCGAGGTCATGGTCAGCACGCCGACCGTCCGCGAGTACATCATGAGCCCCGAGCGGACGCCCCTGCTGCACCAGGTGATTGCCGAGGGCACGACCCAGTACGGGATGCAGACGTTCGACCAGTCCCTCATGACCCTGCTGCGCGAGGGCTTCATCAGCGAGGACGAGGCCCTCAAGAACGCCAACAACCCGAACGAGCTGGCGCTCAAGCTCAAGGGCATCGACGCGTCCTCGGACCGCACCTGGCAGTCGCTGGAAGGGGCGGCCCCCGTGGCCGAGGCGCTGCCCGTCGGCGAGCCGGCCCCGTCGGGGGGCGCCACCGGGGGCGGGGCCCCGCGGCGCGTCACGCCCGTCACGCCCAACGAGGGGTTCCTGAACTGATGTTCCGCAAGGTCCTGGTGGCGAATCGGGGGGAGATCGCGCTGCGCGTGATCCGCGCCTGCCGCGAGCTGCGGATCGCGACCGTCGCGGTCTTCAGCGAGGCCGACCGCGACAGCCTGCACGTGCGGCTCGCCGACGAGTCCGTGTGCATCGGGCCGCCCCAGCCCGTGCAGTCCTACAACCACGTCGCCCGGATCATCTCGGCCGCCGAGATCGCCGGCGCCGAGGCCATCCACCCCGGCTACGGCTTCCTCGCCGAGAACGCGCACTTCGCCGAGGTCTGCGAGTCCTGCGGCTTCACCTTCATCGGCCCCACCGCCGAGATGATCCGGCGCATGGGCGACAAGGTCGAGGCGCGCCGCACCATGCAGGCCGCCGGGCTGCCGGTGGTCCCGGGCAGCGAGGGCGCGGTGGCGGACGTGGACGAGGCGGTGTCGCTGGCGCGCGGGATCGGCTTCCCGGTGATCATCAAGGCGGCCGCCGGCGGGGGCGGCCGCGGGATGCGCGTGGCGTGGGACGAGAAGCAGCTGCGCATCAGCTTCGGCATCGCCCAGGCGGAGGCGGGCGCCGCCTTCAGCAACGACGCCGTGTACCTGGAGAAGTTCATCGTCCGGCCGCGGCACATCGAGTTCCAGCTGTTCGGCGACGGCCGCGGCAACCTGGTCCACCTCGGCGAGCGCGAGTGCTCCGTGCAGCGCAACCACCAGAAGCTCATCGAGGAGGCCCCCAGCCCGCTGCTGACCGACGAGCAGCGGCGCCGCATCGGCACGCTGGCGGTGCGGGGGGCGCAGTCCATCGGCTACCGCGGCGCCGGCACGATGGAGTTCCTCTTCGATCAGGACGGCTCGCACTACTTCATGGAGATGAACACCCGCATCCAGGTCGAGCACCCGGTGACCGAGGAGGTGACCGGGCTGGACCTGGTCAAGGAGCAGATCCTGGTGGCGGCGGGGGAGCCGCTGTCGGTGACGCAGGAGGACGTGCGCTGGGAGGGGCACGCCATCGAGTGCCGCATCAACGCCGAGGACCACGAGCACGGCTTCCGCCCCAGCCCGGGCACCATCACCTACTTCTACCGACCCGGCGGCCCGGGGCTGCGCATGGACAGCCACGTCTACACCGGCTACGCCGTGCCGCCCTACTACGACTCGATGATCGGCAAGCTCATCGCCCGCGGCAAGGACCGCCCCGAGGCCCTGCGCCGCATGGAGATCGCGCTCGAGGAGCTGATCGTCGAGGGGATCAAGACCACGATCCCGTTCCACCAGCTCGCCCTGCGCGCCGAAGCCTTCCGCCGCGGCGACCTCGACACGCACTTCGTGGAGGCGCTGCTGGGCACGGGGCGGCCGGCCGAGGCGGCCGCGCCCGCCGCCGGCTAGCACCGCGCCCGGGGCGGGGGGGATGGCGGCGCGGGTCTCCGTCCGGCTCACGCCGGCGGGCGGGCCCCTGCCCGCGCGCGCCACGGCCGTCGTGGTGGACGTGCTGCGCGCGACCAGCGTGCTCACCGTCGCCCGCACCCACGGCGCCGGTCCGATCGTCGTCGCCGCCACCCCGGACGAGGCGCGGGCCCGGCACGCGCGGCTGCCCGGTGCCCTGCTCTGCGGCGAGCGCGAGGGACGCCGGCTGCCCGGCTTCGATCTCGGCAATTCCCCCTTCGAATACGATGCGGCGACGGTGGCCGGACGCACCCTGGTCTTCGCCTCGACGAACGGTTCGCTGGCGCTGCGGGCGGCCTCGCGGGCGCGCCGCGTCGTCCTCGGCGCGTTCGTGAACGCGGGCGCCGCGCTCGCGGCGGTGGCGGGCGACGACGAGGTCGTCCTCGTCGGCTCGGGCAAGCT
>JAXDBZ010000228.1:0-2654 GCA_034678345.1 Candidatus Eiseniibacteriota bacterium | reverse complement strand
GAAGGCGGCCGAGTCCGCCGCGTCCGGCGCCTCGATGGCCACCGAGCGCAGGCGGTGCAGCGGTCCCTCCCGCACCGCCAGCGACAGCACGGCGCGGTCCGCGTCCCAGCGGCCGCCGGCCCGCGCCTCGAGATGGCCCAGCGCCTCGAGCCGCCCCACGAGCCGCGCCAGCACCCCGGCCAGCGCGCTCGAGTCACCCGGCACGCGCAGGGCGGGTGCCACCACCGCCTCCACCTCGCGCCGCGGCAGCACGCCGCCCGGGTAGTCGAGGCGCGCGGCGGCGCCCGCCCCGGTCCCGAACAGGGACAACAGGCCGAGCAGGGCGAGGATGCCGGATGCGCGGCGCATCAGAAGAAGGCCCTCAGCTCGGCGCGCCCGGTCACCAGCGCGGAGCGGCCGGTCCGCTCGCGCGCCGACAGCGTCAGCCCGGCCGTCGTGCTCTCGTGCACGCGGTAGTCGAGGCGCGTGCTGCCCTCCCACCGCGGCACGCCCACGTCGGTGGCGGTCGGCAGCAGGCTGAGCTGCTCCGGCCCCGAGACGAACGCGCGGCGCAGCCGCACCTCGGCCCGCCCGTGGCGCCCCAGCGCGCAGCCCAGGTCCGGTCCCAGCCGGACCGTGCGCGTGTAGGCGGCGCGGCCTTCCGGCCGCGAGCGCGAGAACTCGAGCACGCCCACCGCGCGCAGCCGCGCGTCCGGGGTGAAGACGAGCTGTCCCGTGGCCGACTGCTCGCCCAGCGTGCGCGTGTAGGCGGCGCCCGCCGCCGTGCGCTGCGCGGCCTCGCGGCGGCGCCGCGCCAGCGCGACCTCGCTGCTCACGGCGCGACCCGGGCGCGCCCGCCAGCGCCCGCTCAGGCTGCGGTCGTCCAGCGTCTGCGCGAAGTCCTCGTAGGAGCGGTCGCCGCTCACCCGCCGCTCGGCCCGCAGGCGCAGCGCCGCCGCCCGCGACTCGGGCAGCAGCTCGGCCTCCAGCCGCTGTGTCACCGCGGCCCGGGACAGCCCCGGATCGCCCAGCGCGGCCCCCGGCGGCAGGAACGCGTCGAGCGCCCGCAGCTCGCCGCGCCGCCGCGTCTCGGTCTCGAAGTCGAAGCTGGCGCGCGTGCCGCGCCACCGTCCCGCCGCCGCGGCCTGCCACTCCGCCCGCGCGCTGGTGGCGGCGCGCGCCACCTGGGCCAGCGTCTGGCTCACCGCGACGACGACGTCGTAGTCCCCCGTGCCGACGTAGTTGCCCAGCGCGTCGTAGGCGCCCTGCCCCGGCCCGGCGTAGACCACGCCCCGCGTCTTCTGGTACTCGCCCTCCCCGGTGATCTCCACGTTGAGCCGGCCCCGCAGGCCGCGGCGGGGCTCGTCGGCGCGCAGGCGCAGGCTCGCCAGGTCGCTGCGGCCGCGGCGCGGGCTGGCCAGCGGCGACAGCACGCGCCGTTGCAGGTCCACCGCGGCGTTCCAGCGGCGCTCGGCCGGCGTCTCCAGCGCCAGCCGCAGGGTGCGGGCCTCGACCTGCTCCACGAAGCTCTCGCGTTCGAGACTCGCGTCGCGGCGCACGCTCCATCCCGCCACGGCGCGCCAGGCGAGCGCCGACGGGCTGCGCACCTCCACGCCCGCCTGCCGGTAGCGGCTGCCCGTGCGCGCCGTGTCGCCCGGATAGGTGCGCTCGTCGCTCGTCGCGCCGAAGGCCGGCTCCAGCCAGGGCAGGCGCAGGCGCAGCTCGCCGCTCAGGCGCTCGCGGCCGCCGTCGGACAGGCGCAGGCCGCCCTGGCGGGCGTCGGCGCGGTCCCAGCGCGCCTGGGTCGAGACCTTCCCATCGCGCCGCCACTCGACCTGCCGCCGCCACGACGAGAAGCCGTCCGGCGCGCTCAGGCGGCCGAGCACGGCGCGCAGCTCGCTGCCGGCCCGCGGCCGCAGGAAGCCCGTCACCTCGACGCGCCGCGCGTGGTCGAGGTCCCCGCCGGCGGCGAGACCCCAGTCCTCCTGCTCGAAGGGCCGCTCGAGCCGCGTGAACGGCTCGAAGTGCCGGTCCACCGCGCGCGCGGCCACCCGCAGGCCGCCGGTCCCGAACCGGCCCGGCAGCCTTCCTTCGAGCCCGAGCGCCAGGCGTCCGGCGCCGCCGGTGTGGGGCGCGTCCTCGCGGCTCGAGAAGGTGTTGGGATCGAGCCGGGAGACCGCCCCCTCCACCTCCACCAACAGCGGCCCGTTGCGCACGTCCCCGCCCGCGGCCCACAGCACGTGCGACTCGGCCAGCGGCAGCGCGCGCCCGACGCGGTAGGCCCCCAGCCCCGCGCCCACCCAGCGGTAGGCCGTCCCGCCGGCGGCCAGCGTCGAGTCGGCGTAGTCGCCCAGTCCCGCGCCGACCCGCGCGAAGGCCACGTCGAAATCCCCCGAGTCCGGACCGGCGTAGGCGTAGGCGAGGATCCCCGCGGCCGTCCGCACCGAGTCGTAGTCGCCGGGCGCGGCCGTCACGCCGCCCCCCAGCGCGCGCCCGGCCGAGTCGCCCGCCGCCGCCAGCACCGCCAGGTCCGCCGCGCTCAGCGTGAGGTCGAGCGGGCGGCCCTTGTCGTCGCTCTCGCTCATCACCTCGGTGTGCAGCCGCAGGCGCGAGCCCTGCCAGCGGCCGGCCGCCGCCACCAGGTTCCGCCGGTAGCGGTCGAGGGCGTACTGGTA
>JAXDBZ010000227.1:0-5590 GCA_034678345.1 Candidatus Eiseniibacteriota bacterium | reverse complement strand
TGGCGGGCTTCCCGGTCACGGTGGCGCTGACCGGGGACACGACGTGGGTGGAGTGGGTGGCGGCCTGGCTGCCGGACGAGCCGGACACGACGCGGCTGCTGCGGCTGGTGGTGCGCGCCGCCGACTCGAGCGCGGTGGCCGGGCCTCTCGTCGTCCTGGGCGCGGAGCGGCCTCTGTACGTCCGGACGCTGGCCTGGGAGGACGCCGTCGTGGCGGAGGGCGACACGACCCGGTTGGCGATCGTCACGTACAACGGGGCCGGGCGCGCGGCGGATCTGGCGGCGATGCGCCTGCGCGCGGACACCAGCCTGGTGACGCTGCCCCTGCACCTGCTGGAGCTGCCGGCATCGGTGGCGCTGACGGGGGACACGACGTGGGTGGAGTGGGTGGCCCGCTGGCTGCCGGACGAGCCGGACACGGCGCGGCTGCTGCGGCTGGTGGTGCGCACCGCCGACTCGAGCGCGGTGGCGGAGCCGATCGCCGTCGTCGGGCTCGAGCGGCCGCTCTACGTCCGGTTCCTGAGCTGGGACCGCGAGCAGGTCGTGCGCGACGAGATCGCCACGCTGTCCATCGGCGCGTGGAACTGGGCCGGGCGCAGCGTGGAGCTGCGCGCCCTGCGCCGCGCGCAGGACCGGACGCTCGTGCCGGTCCCGCTGGAATCCCTGGGCCTGCCGGCGACCGTGGCGCTGAGCGCCGACACCACGCGGCTGGAGTGGGTGGCGGTCTGGCTGCCGGACGAGCCGGACACCACGCGGCCGCTGAACCTGGTGATGGCGCTGGCGGATTCGAGCCTGCTGGCCGGGCAGCTCATGGTGATCGGTCCGCCGTGGCCGCCCGACAGCCTGGTCGCGGTGCCCGAACCCGGGGGCCCTGGCGCCCCGCGGCTGGAGGCGGTCTACCCCACGCCGTCGCCGGGCGCGTTGTGGGTGAGCTTCACCCTGGCGGGCGAGGAGCCCGCGTCGCTCGAGCTGATGGACGTCGCCGGGCGGCGCGTGTGGCGGACGTCGCTCGGTCCGTCGCCGGCCGGGCGCCACGTCGCCCGCCTCGGCGACGGCCATCTGCCCGGGGGCATCTACTTCGTGCGCCTGAGCCAGGCCGGGCGCCAGTTCGTGGCGCGCGCCGTCGTGCTGCGCTGACGGCGCGGCCGCCGCTCAAGCGCCGAGCGTCTCGGGGTTCAGCTCTTCCAGCTCCGGTACCACGAAGCGGCCGTCCCGCCGGATCACCTCGTCGTCGAAGCGGATCTCGCCACCGCCGTAGTCCGGCCGCTGGATGAGCACCAGGTCCCAGTGGATGGCGGAGCGGTTGCCGTTGTCGGCGGCCTGGTACGCCTGGCCCGGCGTCAGGTGCATCGAGCCGGCGATCTTCTCGTCGAAGAGCGTGTCCTTCATCGGGTGCAGGATGAAGGGATTGAACCCGAGCGAGAACTCGCCCACGTAGCGCGCCCCCTCGTCCGTGTCCAGGAGCGCGTCGAGCCGCGGCTGCGGATCGCCCGTGGCGCGGACGATGCGCCCGCCCTCGAAGGTGAAGGCGACATTCGTGAAGGTGGTCCCCTGGTAGACCGAGGGCGTGTTGTAGCGGATGGTGCCCTCGACCGAGTCCCGCAGCGGGGCGGTGTAGCACTCGCCGTCGGGAAGGTTGCGCCGTCCCTCGCACGGCATCACCCCCATGCCGGCGACGCGGAAGCGCAGATCGGTCCCTGGTCCGGTGACGTGCACGCGGTCCGTGCGCTTCATGCGCTCGACCAGGGGCACGATGGCCTCGGCCATGCGGGCGTAGTCGAGCGTGCAGACCCGGTAGAAGAAGTCCTCGAACTGCTCGGTGCTCATGCCGGCGAGCTGCGAGATGGCGGGCGTCGGGTAACGCAGGACCACCCACTTCGTGTGGTTCACGCGCTGGTCGAAGTGCACCGGCTGCTGCAGCAGCGTCGTGTAGTCCCTCATCCGCGGTCCCGGCACGTCGTTGAGCTCGGAGACGTTGTCCGACGCGCGCAGCCCCACGTAGGCCTGGACCTGCTTCATCTGGAACATCTCGACCGCGGCCTGCAGGCGCACCTGGGCCTCGCCGCCGCTGGCGAGCACTTGGCGGATGACGGCGTTGTCGCGCAGGTACACGAGCGGCAGCCCGCCCGCCCGCGCGGCCTCCTCGACGAGGTCGAGCACGAGACCCCCGCGCAGATCGAAGGCCTCGATGAGGACGGCCTCGCCGGGCTGGAGGCGGACGGAGTGGTGGATGATGACGCGGGCGAGCCGGGCGTCGCGCGGGTCGCGCATGGTGATCCTCCGGGCGGGAAGGTCGTCGCGGGCGGGTGCGGCAAGCGGCCCCAGCATAGCACGCGGCCCGCGCCGCCGGCCGCGGCGCCGGTTGGACCCGCGCGGCGCGCGTTGGCTATACTGCGGCACGCACCCCGCGCAGCGCATCCACCGGGCCGAGGAGGAATCCCATGGCGGATTGGGACGTCATCGCCAAGCAGCGGCTCACCGAGGACTGGGCCACGCTCCGCGCGGCTTACCTGCCGTTGAACCAGGCGATGCGGCGCACCGTGGAGTTCCTCGACAAGGACGCGGGCAGCTTCGCGGACCTGCTGGCCGTGGCGCGCGAGCGCCTCGACGGCACCCTGCGCAACCTGGCCGCCCTGTGCGACCGGCGCTCGCCGTGGGTGCGGATCGAGGCCATCCGCAACCTGCGCGTGCTGGCGACCGGGCTGAAGGGCGCCGCCAACGACGACCCGCGGGCGCTGCTGCGCTTCCAGTTCGCCCTCAGCGAGCTGCTCACGAACGTCTGGAAGGACGCCCCGACCGAGGCGCGGCTGGCCGAGAACCTGTCCCTGGCCGGCGAGCTCGAGTTCTGGTTCGGCTGCGACTGCTGCGCGGTGAGCGAGCTCAGGCCGGCCCGGCCCGACGATTCCCCCGACCTCACGCGCGGCCGCGAGGTGCGGCTGGTGTGGGAGGTGGACGCGCTCTTCGCCTGGACGCTGGACGAGTTCGAGGACTACCTGGCCAGCGAGCGCTTCTCGCTGCCCAGCACGTCGCGCGTCGCCGCGACGCAGGAGCTGGGACTGCCGGTGGTGGACATCCCCTCGGAGTCGCTGCGGCGCAGCGCCGAGCTGTTCGGTGGTCCCGGGGGCGGGTTGTTCGTCCCCCTCGACCTCAAGTACCTCGACCTGAGCTAGCTCGGGCCGGAAGCCGAAGGGCAAGCCCCTCGTCGCTTACGCGCGACGAGGGGCTTTCTTCGCGGCGCGGGCCTTGGCGGCCTTCTTGCGCGCGGCCTTGCGGGCGTTCTTGCGATGCAGACGGTGCTTGAAGGAAGTCATGGTGCTCCCGTGTCCAGGTGGGTGCGAAGGGCATCCGGAAGCGCCGAATCTAGCGGAGAGGCCGCGGCCTCCGCAAGCGGTCCCGGAACGGCGAGGTCCGGCTCCGGGGAGCCGGGCCTCGCCCGTGGTGCGGTGCGCTCAGGCGGCCTGCTGCCCCAGCACGCGCTGCGCCAGCGCGTCGGCGGCCGGACCGGCCTTGATCTCGGCCGCGGCGGCGGCCACGACGTAGACGCGCAGGTTGTTGCCCCGCCCGTCGGACGGGAACAGGAAGAAGCCCTCGCGGTCGGGCGAGAACGAGAGCGAGTGACCGCAGAGCAGCTCGCCGTCCTTGAAGCGCACCGCGAGCTTCTTGCCCTGCGCGGTCTCGCCGGGGGCGGCGAGGAAGCCGCGCACGTCGCGCCGCTCGGTGTCCCCGCCGAAGTCCCGGACGAAGAAGACCGCCTTGAGCAGCTTGGTGCGCACCTCGACGACCGGTCCGCCGCCGACCGGGGCGATGTGGAAGAGCGGCCGGTTGGGGAAGAAGTCCTGCGTCGTCCCCTTGATCATGGTCCCGTTCGCGAGCCGGGCCACGACGCGGTTGCTGTCAGCCATCGGTCCTCCTCGTAGCATGTCGAACCACACCCCGGCCCAGGGGCCGGCGGGTCCTTGGGTCATCGGCAGGCCGGCCCCGCCTCTTGAGGCCGGACGCGGGGCCGGCGGGCCGCCCCGGCGGCAGCGGGCTTGCCGGGCCGCCGGGGATGTGGCAGCGTCCGAACGTCTTCGCGTCCCACGCTTCCCGACCCGAGAGGAGTGCCCCATGTCGAGACCGATGCTCCTGCTGGCGGCCATCGCGCTGCTGACGCTGGCCGGCTGCGCCAGCGCGCCGCCTCCCGCGCCACCCACGCCCGCCGGCGCCGTGGCGCCGGCACCCGCCGCACCCGCCCCTGTCGCGCCGGTCGTGCAGGAGGTCACCACGTCCTCCGGGCTGCGCTACACGGATCTGCTCGTCGGCAACGGGCCCCTGGCCGAGGACGGCATGCGGGTGGCCGTCCACTACACCGGCTGGCTCACCGACGGAACGAAGTTCGACAGCTCGCTCGATCGCGGCCAGCCCTTCACGTTCCAGCTGGGGGCGGGGCAGGTCATCCGCGGCTGGGACGAGGGGGTCAGGGGGATGCGCGTGGGCGGCAAGCGCAAGCTCGTCATCCCGCCCGAGCTGGGCTACGGCGAGCGCGGCGCCGGAGGCGTGATCCCGCCCAACGCGACCCTGGTCTTCGACGTCGAGTTCGTGGGCGTGCCCAACCAGTAGGCGCGGGTCCCGCCTCACCGCGGCGCGTCGGCCAACGGCCGGCGCGCCGCGGCGTCTCAGGCGCCGAGCTCCACGCCCGAGCGTTCCAGGAACGCCCGGGCCGGGTCGCTGCCCACCAGGATCAGCACCGCGTCGGCCGGCACCGTCTCGGGCGATCCCTCCGCCGGGTCGAGCACGGCCTCGCCGGGGCGCACCTCGAGCAGGCGCGTGATCAGCCGCAGGGTGACCGTGCCCGGCCCGGGCGCGCGGCGCGGCACGGCGTCGCGCGGCTCGCCCTTGCGGAAGGGCGTGGTGGGCGCGCCGGCGAGCAGCTCGCTCAGGCGCGACAGCGTGCGGAAACGCGGCCGCGTCAGCAGGGCGCCGCGGTGCACGAGCGTCACCTCGGCGTCGCGGCCGGCCAGCGCGATGGCCGCCTCGGCGGCGGTCTGGCCGCCGCCCACCACGACGAGGCGCTGCCCGGCGAAATCGGCCGGGTCGTAGAGGCGGTGGAAGACGTGGTCGAGATGCTCGCCGGGGATGCCGAGCCGGCCGGGGCAGCCGCCGCGGCCGATGGCGACGACCACGCGGCGCGCAGGCAGCGAGCCGCCGCCCACGAGCAGGACGCGCAGCAGCCCACCCGCGCGTTCGCCCCGCTCGGCCCGCGCGATGCGGATCGGCGGCCGGGTGGTCTCGACCCGCGCGCGCAGCCCGGCGAGCAGGGCCTCGTCGGGGGAGGGCGGGAGCTCGACCCGGTGCGCGGCGTGCCCGGCGATGGCGGCGAAGGGCTCGTGCGCCTGCACGACCACGCAGGACAGCCCGGCGCCGAGGGCGGCCAGCGCCGTGGCGAACCCGGCCACGCCGCCGCCCACGACCGCGAGGTCGGGCGTGCCGTCGGGCGCGGGGACCGAGCGCAGCGCGGCGTCGGCGGCGACGTGCGCCGCCACGGCCTCGCCGCTCGCCTGCGCCTCCGCGAGCGTCGTGGCCCCGGCCCGCTCGCCGGCCACGAACAGCCC
>JAXDBZ010000226.1:0-24746 GCA_034678345.1 Candidatus Eiseniibacteriota bacterium | reverse complement strand
ATGATCCGGCGGCGCTGCGACCGCGCGGAGGCCGAGCGGCGCCTCGCCGCGGCCGGCGGCTTCGTGCGCGCGGCGCTGGAGGGCACGCCGTGAGGCCGCCCGGGTTGCTGCCGGCGGCGCTCGCGGCGCTGGCGCTGGTCTCCTGCGCGCCGCGGCGCGAGGTGCCGAAGACGCAGGAGCTGGTGTTCTGGCAGTCCGCCCCGGCGGCCGTGGCCGATTCGCTGGCCGCTGCCTTCGAGCGCGGACACCCCGGCCTCGACGTGCGCGTCGAGACCATCGCTTCGGCGTGCATGGCCGAGAGCCTCGAGACGGCGCTGACGGCCGGCCACGCGCCCGACCTCTGCCAGGTCGGCTCGGCCGGGATGCCCGTCCTGCTCGCGGGCGGCCGCCTCGCCGACTGGAGCGCGGGGGTGGCGGACCTGCGCGACAGCCTGCTCGGCTGGGGGCTGTGCTCGGTGGGCGAGGCCATCTACGGCGTGCCCTGGGCGCTCGAGACGCGCGTCCTGTACTACGACGAGGCGCTGCTGGCGCGGGCGGGGCTCGATCCCCGCCATCCGCCCGAGACCTGGGACCAGCTCGCCCGCGCCGCCGCCGCGGTCCAGCGGCTCGGCCGCGGCGTGCACGGCTACGGCCTGCCGACGGCCGACACGACGGAGCTGGTGCGGCAGGCGCTGCCCTACCTGCTCGCCGGCGGCGGCATCCTCTCGGCCGACACGCGCCACGCGGTGTTCGACTCCTCGGCGAGCGTGCGGGTGTTCGAGCTGCTGCGGCGCCTGCGCCGCTCCGGCACGACGGGGAGCGTGGCCTCGCTCGAGAGCGTGTTCGCGCGGGGTCGTCTGGGCCTGCTGCGGGGGGGGCCGGCCCTGGCGCGGCGGCTCGCCGCCGCGGCGCCGGCGCGGCGCTTCGGCGTGGCCCTGGTGCCCCGGCCCGAGGCGGACCAGGGCGCGAACGTCTCCTGGGTCGGCGGGGAACTGCTGGTCTCGTTCAACGACTCGGAGCACAAGCGGGCCGCCCTCGATCTGGCGCGGTTCCTGGCGCGGCCGGAGAACGCGAACGCGCTGGCCGACGCCGTGCCCGGCCTGCTGCCGGCCACCGCCGGGGCCGACACCTGCGCGCCCTGGCGCGACCGGCCGCGCGAACAGGTGCTGCTGCGCCAGCTCGCCGCGGCGCGCTACGCGCCCAACCACCCGGCCTGGGGCGCGATGTCGGCGGCCATCGGCGACGAGCTGGAGCGCACGCTCGACGGCACGAAGAGCGCGGCGGACGCGGTGCGGGACGCGCAGGCGCGGCTCGCGGCGCTGGTGGGGCGGCGATGAGCCCGGCCCGCTCCGCGCGCGGGAAGCCCGCGCCGGCCGGACCCGACGCGCTCGCCCCGGTGCGTGGCTATCTCGGGCGCGAGGAGCACCTGCTCGTCGGCCTCATGACCGGCACCTCGGCCGACGCGGTGGACGCCGCGCTGGTGCGCTTCCGCGGGCCGGGGCTCGCGGCGCGGCACGAGGTCCTGGCCTACCGCGAGACGCCGCTCGAGCCGGCGCTGCGCCGCGAGGTGCTCGAGGTGGCGGCGGCGGCCGAGATCGCCCCGGAGCGCCTGATGCGCCTTGACGCCGCGCTGGGCGAGCGCTTCGCCGCCGCGGTGCTCGAGCTGCTGGCCGCGGCCGGCACGGACCGCGACCGCGTGGACGCCGTCGCCTCGCACGGGCAGACCGTGCGCCACCTGCCGCGCCATCGCGGCGACGGCCAGGCGCTCACCCTGCAGCTCGGCTCGGCGGCGCTGCTGGCCGAGCACACCGGCCTCACCGTGGTCTCGGACTTCCGCACCCGCGACACCGCCGCGGGGGGCGAGGGCGCGCCGCTCGTGCCCCTGGCCGACTGGTGGCTCTTCCGCTCGGCGCGCGAATCGCGCCTGCTGCTGAACCTGGGCGGCATGGCCAACCTGACCTGGCTGCCGCGCGAGGGCGGGCTGCCGGACGTGCTGGCCTTCGACACCGGTCCGGGCAACGCCGTGCTCGACGCGCTCATGTCCCTGCGCAGCGGCGGGGTGGAGACGCACGACGCCGAGGGCGCCCTCGCGGCGCACGGTCGCGTGAACGAGGCGCTCCTGGCCGAGCTGCTGGGCGACCCGTTCTTCGCCCTGCCGCCGCCGCGCTCGACCGGACGCGAGCACTTCGGCGACGCCTACGCCGTGAAGCTGCGCGAGCTGGGCCTGTCGCTCGGCCTGCGCGAGCAGGACGTGCTGGCGACGGCGGTGGAGCTGACGGCGGCCACCGTGGCCGGGGCGATCGAGCGCTTCATCCTGCCGCACGGCCGGCCGGAGGCGGCCTACGTGAGCGGCGGCGGCGTGCGCAACCGCACGCTCATGGCCGCGCTGGAGCGCCGGCTGCGCGGCGCGCGGCTCGAGCCGCTGGCCGTGCTCGGCGTGCCGCCCGAGGCCAAGGAGGCGCTGGCCTTCGCCTTCCTCGGCCACCAGACGCTGTGCGGGCTGGCGGGCAACGTCCCCTCGGCCACCGGCGCGGCCCACCCGGTCGTGCTCGGGCACATCACCCCGGGGATCCTGCGATGAGACGCCTCGTTCCCGTCCTTGCGCTCGCCCTGCTCGCGGCGTCCTGCGCCACGGTTCCGCCGCCACAGCCGCAACCCGCGCCGCCCGTGGCGCAGCCGGTGCCCGCGCGCCCGACGGAGCGGCCCGCTCCGTCGCCGGCGACTCCCGGGCCGCTGCGACTCGACCGCGAGCCGTACATCCGGGTGGGGCTGGCCTGGGATCTCGACAGCCTCACCATCACGCCGGTGGGCCGGGTCGAACCGGTCGTGGGCCGCTACGACGTCCTCGGCGGCCAAGGGGAGTGGGAGCCCGACCAGCCCATCACCATCCGGTGCATCGGCGACCACGCCGAGGTCGTCGCCCGCGCTGGCGCGGACTGGCGCACGACCCGATTCGGCCCCGGCGACACTCTTCGGTTCCTCGAGCCTGACGGTGCCTCGCTCGCCGAGCGGAGGACCATTTGGAACGACAGGCACTGGCGCGGCGGCTTCTCCGTCTTCCTGAACCCGCACGGCAAGCTCACCCTCGTGAGCCTCCTGCCGCTCGAGACCTACCTGCTGGGCGTCGTTCCGGGCGAGATCGGCGGATTGTCGCAGGCGCTGCTCGAGGCGGGTCGCGCCCAGGCCGTCGCCGCGCGTTCCTACACGCTCTACTACCGCGGCCGCCGCGCGGCCGAGGGCTTCGACCTCCACGGCACGGTGGAGGACCAGGTGTACGGCCCGGTGGAGAGCGAGCGACCGCTGGCCACCGAGTGCGTCGAGAGCACGCGCGGCGAGGTCATGCTGCACGAGGGGCAGCCCATCCGCGCCAACTACTGCGCCGACTGCGGCGGCATCACCGCCGAGGTCTGGGAGGCCTGGCCCGCCGCGCCGGCCGCCTACCTCGGGAGCCGCCGCGACCGGGCCGACGGCGACGACTTCTGCGTGGCCTCGCCGCAGCACCGCTGGCGCGAGCGCTGGAGCGCCGAGGAGTTCGCGGCCAACGTGACCCGCTATGCGCCCGGTCTCGGCGTCGAGCTGCCGCGCGGCGGGCTGGGCGAGCTGCTGGACGTGCGGGTGGAGACCCGCTCGCGCTCGGGGCGGGTCTGGCGCCTGCGCGTGAGCGGCACCGGCGGCGAGCTGGTCATCCCCTCGTACGCGGTGCGCGGCGTGCTTCGCCGCGGCGGCCGGCCCGAGCTCATCCTGCGCTCGAACCTCTTCAAGATCGCCGTGCGGCGTGACCCGGCGAGCGGGCGCGCCATCGAGGTGATGGCGAGCGGCGCCGGCGCGGGGCACGGCGTCGGCCTCTGCCAGACCGGCGCGCTGGGCATGGCGCGGCGCGGGGCGAAGTACCGCGAGATCCTTCGGCACTACTACCCGCGCGCCGAGGTGCGCCGGCTCTACTGAGAGCGGGCCCGGCTGAGCGCGCCCGGCCGCGTCTGGAAGCGGCCCCGGCGGCGGATTGACACGGCCGGGACGCCCGGGTAATGTCCCGCGGCTCGAGGGCCTTCCAGGGCCCTTCCCGCGCGGGGTTGTAGTTCAGTTGGTTAGAACGCCTGCCTGTCACGCAGGAGGTCGCGGGTTCGAGTCCCGTCAACCCCGCCATCGTCAACGGTCGGCTCCCGCCGGCCGTTTTTCGCTGCGCGGCAACGCGTTCCGCCGCGTTCCGGGTGGCCCGATTTCCGGTTGACGGCCCGGGCGCTCTCCGTATACTGCCGGTGCCTTTTCACCCGGGCGTGTACCGGCGGGTGTGTTCGAAATCCGGAGTCCATCGCGCCGCGGGAACCACGTCCACGACGCGCGGGTGCGTCAGGGCATTTGCCTGAGGGAGCCATGATCAAGAAGAAGGGGATCCCCGACGACGATTTCGGCCCGATCCCGGACGACGAAGCCGACGACTACGACGAGGACGAGGACGAGGACCTCTTCGAAGACGATGACCTCGGCGAGGACGACGAGTTCGACGAGGACGACGAGGACTTCGACGACGAGTTCGAGGAAGAAGAGTACGAGGAGGACGAGGACGACCTCGAGGAGCTGGACGAGGACGGCCGCTAGTCACCCGATCCGCAACGGGTGAGCCCCGGGAGGGCCGCCCGCAGGCTCGTCTCCGACATCGTGGGCCCTGACCGGCCAGCGCCGGCTCGGGGCCCCGCTCGTCTGGGAGGGAGGACGCATGGACCCGCAGGCCTGGCCGACCGGTCTGCCGCCGAACTTCGGCGGGCTCGACGAGGAGTTCTCGGCGCTGGAGCGCGCGCGCGCCGTCGTGCTGCCCGTGCCCTACGACTTCAGCACGACCTACCAGGGCGGCACGCGCTGGGGGCCGCGCGCCATCCTCGCCGCCTCGCAGAACATGGAGCTGTGGGACGACGAGCTGGGCGCCACCTACCGCTCCGGCATCCACACCCTGGCCGAGGTGGAGCCCACCGCGCTGGGGCCCGAGGCCATGGCCGCGCGCGTCGAGCAGGCGGTGGACTGGATCCTCGAGCGCGGCAAGCTCCCCGCCGTCCTCGGCGGCGAGCACAGCATCACCGCCGGCGCGGTGCGCGCGGCGGCGCGGCGCGTCCCGGGGCTCACCGTGCTGCAATTCGACGCCCACGCCGACATGCGGGAGCGCTACCTCGACTCGCCCTACAGCCACGCCTGCGTGATGCGCCGCGTGCGCGAGGCGGTGCCGGCGGTCTCGGTGGGCATCCGCTCGTACAGCGAGGAGGAGGCCGAGCACCTGCGCGAGCACCCCGTGCCGATCTGGAGCCCGCGCGCCTTCCGCGGCCTGCGCGGCGACTGGCGGCCCATCCTCGAGGCGCTCGGCGGCACCGTCTTCGTGACCTTCGACCTCGACGCCTTCGACCCGGCGGTGCTGCCGGCGACCGGCACGCCCGAGCCGGGCGGCCTCGACTGGTACGAGGCGGTGGACCTGCTGCGCGCCGTGGCCGCGCGCTCGCGCATCGTCGGCTTCGACGTCGTCGAGCTGGCGCCCATCCCCGGTCAGGTCGCCTCGGACTTCCTTGCCGCCCGGCTGGTGTACCGGCTCATCGGGCTGGCGCTGGCGAGCCCGGGCCCGGGCGTGACGGCCTGACCGCCATGGGCGCGCCGGCGAAACGCCTCGTGCTGCGCCGCAACCAGGACCGCCGCGTGCGCGGCGGGCACCCCTGGATCTTCAGCAACGAGGTGGAGCGGCTCGACGGCGCCCCCGCGCCCGGCGACCTCGTTGAGGTGACAGACGCGCGCGGCGCCTTCCTCGGGCGCGCCTACTACAACCCGCAGAGCCTCATCGCCGCGCGCCTGCTCACGCGCGGGCGCGACGAGGTGGACGCCGCCCTGTTCGTGAAGCGCCTGGAGCGTGCCCTGCGGCTGCGCGAGGCCGCGCTGCCCGGCGAGCGGGCGGTGCGCGTCGTCTACGGCGAGTCGGACCAGCTGCCCGGCCTGATCGTGGACCGCTACGGCGACCACCTCGCCGTGCAGGTGCTGACGCTGGGCATGGAGGTCCGGCAGGAGATGGTGCGCGAGGCACTGGAGAAGGTCCTCGCCCCGGCCGGTGCGGTGCGGGTGGCCGACTCGTCGCTGCGCCTCCTTGAGGGACTGCCGCTCGAGCGCGCGGTGTGGTGGGGCGAGGTGCCCGAGCGGGTCGAGGTCGAGCTGGAGGGCTTCCGCCTCGAGGCCGACCTGCTGCACGGGCAGAAGACCGGGCTGTTCCTCGACCAGCGCCTGAACCGCCGCGTGGCCGAGGCCCGGGCCGCCGGCCGGCGCGTGCTCGACCTGTTCTGCTACCAGGGCGAGTGGGCGCTGCACGCCGCGCGCGGCGGCGCCGAGTCCGTGCTGGCGGTGGACTCGTCGGCCCCGGCGCTGGCCGCGGCCGCGCGCAACCTCGAGCGCAACGGCCTGGCGGAGCGGGTGAAGCTCCGGCAGGGCGACGTCTTCGACGTGCTGAAGGAGCTCACGCGGAAGGGCGAGCGCTTCGGACTCGTCGTGCTCGACCCGCCGGCGCTGGTCAAGTCGCGCAAGCACCTCGCCGCCGGCGCGCGCGCCTACCGCGAGCTGAACCGCGCCGCCATGGGGTTGCTCGAGGAGGAGGGCGTGCTGGTCAGCTGCTCGTGCAGCCACCACCTCGACGACGCGCTCTTCCGCCAGGTGCTGCTCGAGGCGGCGCGGGCCGCGCACCGGCCGTTCCGCGTGGTGGAGTGGCGCGGCGAGTCGCCCGACCATCCCCAGCTGCTCGCGGTGCCCGAGACGCACTATCTCAAGTGCGCGATTCTCCAGGCCCTGTAGGCGGGCTGTGGCCGCCTACTCCGGCTGGGGCGCGCCCGATTTCTTGATTTCGTCCAGGTAGTTCATCCGCAGGTCCGTGAGCACCTGCTGTAGGACGCGCGCCTCGTCGGGCTCCAGGTTGCCCTTCGTGCGCGCCTCGATCGCGGCCAGCGTGTCGATCGTGTCGCGCGCCGCCTCGAGGTTCTTCTCGATCTGGCGGGTGAGCGGGTTCATGAGCTTGCCGAGCGTCATCATGCCGCTCTGCTGCAGGCCGAGCAGGAGGTGCAGGAACAGCGCCGCCTGGCGCGACGGGTTCTCGGTCATGGCTGCTTCTCTCCGGTTGCGGTGGGTGGGTTCTGCCGCTTGGCTTCCTCCCAGAGCGCGTCCAGCTCCGCGAGCGTCGCGTCGGACGGCTGGCGGCCCTGCTCGCGCAGGCGCCGCTCGATGTGGCGGAAGCGGTCGCGGAAGCGGTGCGTCGCGGCGCGCAGCTCGCGCTCCGGGTCGATGGTGAGGTGGCGAGCCAGGTTCACGACGGCGAAGAGCAGGTCGCCGACCTCGCGCGCCAGGGCGGGGGAGACGTCGCGGCCGACCTCGCGCTCCAGCTCGCCGATCTCCTCGTGCACCTTGGCCAGCGGCCCCGAGACGTCGGGCCAGTCGAAGCCCACCGCGCCGGCCTTCTCCTGGATGCGATAGGCCGCGACCAGCGCCGGGAGGCCCTTGGGCTGTTCGCCGAGCAGCGAGACCTCGCCGTCGGCGCCGTCCTTCTCGGTCTTCTTGATCTGCTGCCACTGGCGGTAGGCGGCCTCGCCGTCGCCGATGCCGGCGTTCTCGCCGTAGACGTGCGGATGGCGCCGGATGAGCTTGGCCGCGGCGCGCTCGAAGCCCTCGGCGATGCCGGGGTTCCCGCGCTCGCCGCTCAGCTCGAGGCAGAACAGGGCGAGGAAGGCGAGGTCACCCAGCTCCTCGACGGTGTGGTCCACGTGGCCCTCGCCGATGGCCTCGCCCGACTCGACCGCCTCCTCGACGAGGTAGGGCGTCATGCTCTCGAGGGTCTGCTCGCGGTCCCACGGGCAGCCCTCGGGGCTGCGCAGCTTCCGGCAGACGGCGACGAGGTCGGAGAAGGCTTGGCGTTCGCGCTCGGTGGCGCCGAAGTCGTTCATGCTGGCAGCATAGCGGAGGCGCGCGGCGGCGACCAACATGCCGGGATTGGGCGGATCACGCGCCCCGGGCCAGCCTGCGACTCGTCTCCGGGTCCCGCTTCGAGCGCACGAAATCGCGTCCGAACACGCGCTCGGCCTCGAGCTGATTGTGCGCCCGGCAACGCAGGCGCAGGCCCTTGACCGTGGAGTGCCCGCCCTGCGCCACGGGCTCGACGTGGTCGAACTCGAGGCGGGTGCGCGATTCGCAGCGATGCCCGTTCTCGCCCACGAACGTGCAGCGGCCTTGGTCTCGCTCCCAGACGGCACGCTTCACGCTCGCAGGGATGTGCCGGGCGTCGTCGCTGCGGAGGCAGGGCCGGGGGTGCTCCGCCTTCGCGAACTTCTGGCGCTCGAGTTGGGCGATGAGAGCGAGGAACGCCCGGCGGATGACCTCGGACAGGTCGCCATTGGGGACGGCGTGGCCGAGAAGAGCCTGGGCGTAGCGGATGAGGTGGTGCGTCTCCTGGTCCACGGTGCACTGGATGGCGTAACGCTCGGGCGCGAGAGGCGCGACCTTGGCGGGCGGGGCGGGAAGGACTGGAGGTGCCGGGACGGAGGGCGGGAGTTCAGCAGGGCTGAACTTTACTGTCCCCGGGGACAGTTGCGGGACGTTACCCGTTGCGGTGAGCGGGGCGATCATCTTCGGCAGGTCCGGCTGGGGGAAGCGATCGGCGAGCAGCTGCTCGATGCCCGCCTTGGTCTGATGCGCTGCCGCGGCCAGCATCTCCGTGGCGTTCTCGGGGGTCAGGTAACCCGCCAGCATGACCACGGCGCTCAGGTGAAGGCGGCCGTCGGCCAGCATGGCGTGGACGACCGGGTGCTCGCGCGCCACGCGGGCGACCCGGATCCGCTTGAAGGCGGTCTGCTCCGAGAACCGCAGCTCGTGGATGCAGTACTCGTACATGCAGGGGTAGCCGGCGGGGGCGTAGAGCCGACGGGCATCCACCTCGCCCAAGTGGGCGATCAGGAGCGCGGTGGTCTGGCGGTCCTGGGCGACGAGCGACCGGAGGTCGTGGAGCAGGGTCGAGTCGGGTAGGTGCGTGAGCGAGTAGCGGCTCATCTTCGTGACCTCGCGGGGGCGAATCGTGCGAGTCACGGGGGCGTGTGCATGCACTGTAGCACGCCCGCTTCTGGCTCTCTCAGATCAGCGCAGAGCGCGCATCACGGTGCAGCCCGAGCGCAATGGCCTGAGTGGGCCCCAATTCGCGCGTACGCTCTCCCTGTGCGTTCTCACGCGTCGCCAGAAACGAGCGACGGTCAGAACGCCGCTGACGCCCGAAATCCTGTCAACACCTTTCTTCAGGATTCTCGTGCCGCAGGCGGCGCGCCTCAGGTCGTGCTCGGGCCTCGGCGGCGGAAGAGCCGAAACAATCCGACGAAGAGCAGCACCACGAACGCCAGCGCCAGCAGTGGCACCAGCACGGCGAGGGCGATGAGCAGGAACGAGGCGATGTCCTCGACCGCCGAGAGCAGGGGATTCGCGGCGCCGAAGGTGAAGGCGCTGCTGCCGAGGCGCGTGCCCGCCTTGGCGCCGTGCACCGCGAGCGCGCCGGCGCCCAGCGCCAGCGCGAGGAGCTGCGCCCAGGGGGTGCCCCAGTCCTGCAGCACCGCGTAGCCGGCCAGCGCGGCCGCGGCCGGGCGCAGGACCGTTCCCAGCGTGTCGAGAGCGTGATCCAGCGCGGGCACCTTGTCGGCGGCCAGCTCGAGCACCGTCGCCGAGCCCAGCGCCCACAGCGCCGCCGGCTGCGACAGCCAGGTCAGCTCGGGGCGCAAGGGCAGCAGGCCGAAGTGCGCCGCGAGCCCCACCGCCAGCAGGGGCAGGAACGCGCGCAGCCCGGCCGCCGCCGCCAGGCCCACACCGGTCGCCAACGCCAGCACCATGCTCCAGTCCATCGGACGCCTCCCTTCGCCGGTTGCGCCCCCGCGGGGCGCTGCCTATGCTACCAGCCCTTCGCCGGCACCGCAGTCGGCGGGAGCCGTCAGGCCAGCCCGCCGGGTGCCGCGCGGCCGTAGCAGGAGGCTTCGCATGGGCATGCCGGTCTCGACCTGGGTCGAGGTGGACCTCGACCGCTTCTCCTCCAACCTGCGCGCCGTGCGGACGCTGGTCGGCGGGAGCGGAGGCCCGGACGGCGCCGAGCGTGGCATCCTGCTGGTGGTGAAGGCCGACGCGTACGGTCACGGCGCGGTCGAGATGGCCGAGGCCGCGGCCGCCGAGGGAGTGGCCTGCCTGGGCGTGGCCACGCTGCACGAGGGCATCCAACTGCGCCAGGCCGGCTGCCGCCTGCCCATCATGGCCCTCTCGCCGCTGCTGCCGAGCGAGATCCACGAGGCGGTCGCGCACGGGCTCGACCCCACGGTCTGCGACCTGGTCTTCGCGCGCGAGCTGTCGGCCGAGGCGGTGCGCACCGGGCGCGCCGTGCGCTGCCACGTCGAGGTGGACACGGGCATGGGCCGCACCGGCGTGGGCGAGAGCGACGCCGAGGCGTTCCTCGCGGCGGTGGCCGCGCTGCCCGGCCTGCGGCTCGCGAGCCTGTTCACCCACTTCCCCGACGCCGACAACGCCGACCTCTCGTTCGCCGAGGACCAGGTGCGCCGCTTCCGCGCGCTGGCCGCGCACCTCGCCGGGCACGGCATCCGTCCGCCGCGGCTGCACGCCGCGAACAGCGCGGGCGTGGCCAACCTGCCCGACGCGCGCTTCGACTGGGTGCGGGTCGGTCTGCTCGCCTACGGGCACCGTCCGCCCAACGACCGGGCGAAGCTGGACCTGGCACCGGTGATGTCCTTCAAGAGCCGGCTCGTGCAGGTGCGCGAGCTGCCGGCGGGCGCGACGGTGAGTTACGGGCGCTCCTACGTGACGCCGCGGCCGATGCGCATCGGCGTGGTGGCCGTGGGCTACGGGCACGGCTACTCCTGGCTGCTCTCGAACCAGGGGCACATGCTGGTGCGCGGCCGGCGCGTGAGCATCGTCGGGCGCGTGACCATGGACCTCACGATGGTGGACCTGACGCCGGTCCCCGAGGCGCAGGTCGGCGACGACGTCGTGCTCTTCGGTGACCAGGACGGCGCCTCCCTGACTCTCGAGGAGGTCGCCGAGGGTAGCCGCACGCTGCCCTACGAGATCATGTGCACCATCGGCAAGCGCGTGACCCGCATCTACGTGCGCGACGGGCGGCCGGTGAAGCTCACGTCGCTGGTGGGCGAGCGGGCCGAGTGGGTGGAGCAGGCCGCGGACCACTTCCGGCTGCGGGCCGAGGCGGTGGCGGCGGCCCGGAAGGGCTGAGCGGGCGCGGAAGGCGCATCGTGTACACTCGGGCGCCAGGCAGCGGACCGACGGAGGAGACGAGAGCATGAGCATGACCCCCAAGGCACTCATGGCGGAGGCCGTCAAGGCGCGGCGCCGCGCGTATGCGCCCTACTCGCGCTTCCCGGTGGGGGCGGCCCTGCTCACGAAGGACGGCCGCGTCTTCCACGGCTGCAACGTCGAGAACGTCTCGTTCGGGCTCACCATCTGCGCCGAGCGCAATGCCGTCTGGCAGGCGATCAGCCAGGGGGCGACCGAGTTCGCGGCGATCGCCGTGACGGCGCGCGACGGCCGCGGCGCCCCGCCGTGCGGCTCGTGCCGGCAGGTGCTGCACGAGTTCGCGCCGAACGCCTGGGTGTACTGGCGCGACTCGCGCGGGCGGATCCTGAAGCGGCGGCTCGCGGAGCTGCTGCCCAGCGCGTTCCGGCTGGAGGAGCTGAAGGGGCGATGAGCAGCGAGCGCGACGAGCTGGTCGAGCAGATCACCCGCCAGGTCATGGCGGCACTGAAGCGTGGATCGGCCGCGGGCACGCCGCCGCCCGCCCCGCCGCGGGACGCGGCCGCCTGGCGCGCCGCGCACGACGTGCAGGACCCCGCCACCGCCGAGCGCTACGAGCTGTTCGGCGTGTCCACCTCGCAGGGCCCCGAGCACACGCGCGCCCTGCACGCGGCCGGCGCCGCGCGCGTCGTCGCGACCACCGGCTACTGCCCGGCCTCGGACGGGCTGGCCTCGCTCATCGACCACACCCTGCTCAAGCCCGACGCCAACCGCACCGACATCGAGAAGATCTGCCAGGAGGCGGCGCAGTTCGGCTTCGCCTCCGTGTGCGTGAACCCGGTCTGGGTGCCGCTCTGCCGCGACCTGCTCAAGGGAAGCTGCGCCAAGGTCTGCACGGTGATCGGGTTCCCCTCGGGCGCGCACGCCCCGGACGTCAAGGCCTACGAGGCGCGGCGGGCGGTCGAGCAGGGCGCCGAGGAAGTGGACATGGTTATCAACATCGGGGCGCTCAAGTCGAAGGACTTCGCCCTGGTCGAGCAGGACATCCGCGGCGTGGTGCAGGCCGCGCAGCCGGGCGCCCTGGTCAAGGTCATCCTCGAGACCTCGCTGCTCACGCGCGAGGAGAAGATCATGGGCTGCTCGCTGGCCAAGGCCGCCGGCGCCGACTTCGTCAAGACCTCGACCGGCTTCGCCGGCGGCGGCGCCACGGTGGAAGACATCCACCTCATGCGCGAGACGGTGGGCCCCGAGATGGGGGTGAAGGCCTCGGGCGGCGTGCGCACCAAGGAGGAGGCCGAGGCCATGGTCGCGGCCGGCGCCACGCGCATCGGCGCCTCGGCGGGCGTCAAGATCGTGCGCGGTGAGAAGACGGAAGGGAAGGGGTACTGACCGCCGTGCTCGATCCCCGCGAGTTCATCCGCGCGAAGCGTGACGGGCGCACCCACGCCGCCGCCGACATCGCCGCCTTCGTCGCCGGGCACCTGCAGGGGCGCATCCCCGACTACCAGGTGAGCGCCTGGCTCATGGCCGCGTTCCTGAACGGCCTCGACGTGCGCGAGACCGAGGCGCTGACCGAGGCGCTGCTGCGCTCGGGCCGCAGCTTCGACTGGTCGGACCTCGGGCGGCCCTCGGCCGACAAGCACTCGACCGGCGGCGTCGGCGACAAGATCTCGCTCATCCTCGCTCCGGTGGTAGCCGCCTGCGGCGTGCTCGTGCCCATGGTCTCGGGCCGCGGGCTCGGGCACACCGGCGGCACGCTCGACAAGCTCGAATCCATCCCCGGCTTCCGCACCCGGCTCGAGCCCGACGCGATGCGCGCCCAGCTCGACAAGATCGGCGTGGTCATGGTGGGCCAGGGGCCCGACCTCGCGCCGGCCGACGGCCTGCTCTACGCGCTGCGCGACGTGACCTCCACCGTCGAGCGCGAGTACTTCATCGTCCCGAGCATCGTGAGCAAGAAGGTCGCCGAGGGCGCCGGGGCGCTCGCCTACGACGTGAAGTGCGGCAGCGGCGCGTTCATGAAGACGCGCGAGGACGCCGTGCGCCTGGCGCGGCGGCTCATCTCGGTGACGCGCTCGCTCGGGCGCAAGGCCGGGGCCCGCGTGACCGACATGAGCCAGCCGCTCGGCGAGGCCGTGGGCAACGCACTCGAGGTGGCGGAGTCCATCGCGGTGCTGAAGGGCGGCGGCCCGGCCGACGTGCGCGAGCTGACGCTCGAGCTGTCGGCGCTCATGCTGAGCCTCTCCGGCGCGGCGAGCGCGGCCGAGGCGCGCGAGCGGGCCCGGCAGGCGCTCGATTCGGGCGCGGCCTGGGAGCGATTCGTGGCGCTCGTGCGCGCGCAGGGTGGCGATGCCGCCAGCGTCGAGAAGGCGGATGGGCTGCCCGCGGCGCCGGTGCGCCTGCCGGTCGCGGCGAAGGCCGCCGGCGTGCTCGAGGCGGTGGACAGCTTCGCCCTCGGCGAGCTGGGTGTCGCCATCGGCGGCGGCCGGCGCGCCAAGGAGGACGAGGTGGACCCGCGCGTCGGCATCCTGGTGAAGCGCCGCGTCGGCGAGCCCGTCAAGGCCGGCGACGTGCTCGCCGAGCTGCACCTCGCCAAGGACGACCCCGCGGCCGTCGCGCGCGCCCGCGCCTGCTTCCGCATCGGCGCCGGGCCGGCGACGGCGCCCGAGCTGGTCCTCGAGCGGATCGAGTAGCTCGGACCGATCGAGCGGATACGACCTGGCAGTGCCGCCGGGCGAGCGCCGGGCCTGCGCCCGCGCGGCCATGAAGTCCGAGGTTCACCCCATCACGCCGGAACTCCTGTCATGACCGCTCGTCCGAGGAATGGGGATGCTCCACCGGAGGCGGAGAGGACTGGGGGGGAATAGGCGATGACGGGCTTCGAGCAGGAATTCGTCGGTATGGCTCTTGTCGTTCGGCTCCAGGGGCTGTTCGTCACCCCCGAGGAGATCGCCGCCCTGGACGATGCTCTGTCCCGTTGTCTCGAAGCTCGTGCGTCATGCGTGGTGGTCAACTGGTCGCGGATCGAGCATCTGAACTCGGTAGCCTTCGGGGTGCTGATCAGGTTCGAGTCGGCTCTTCTCGAGCAAGGCAGGAGCTACCGAAACTGCTGCCTGCCGAAGCAGTGCCTGAGGATGATCAGCATGCTCAAGCTGACGGGCTTCCGTTGGCACATCTTCCGGACGGAAGAGGAGGCGGTGCGATCATGCCTCGAGAGCCGCGACGACGATGAGGGAGGCGGAGCGGCCCCGGATGGCTCAGCGCCCCGCTGAGGCCGGGACAGGACCGGGACGAGCAGCCTCCGGTGGCTTCACGCGGCACGGTCAGCAGGCTGCGCAAGCCCATGAGTGCAGCGACAGTGGCCGCACGGCGGCCCCGTAGCCCACACGGACCGAGCAGCGGTTTCCCAGCCCCCCCGCTACTCCTGCGCCAGGTCCTCGGGCGGGGCCTCGTCCTCGGGCGGGAACGTCTCCGGCGCGGTGGGCGTGAGGGGCGCCCCGGGGTGCAGCGTGCAGTAGTCGGCCGGGGCGGCGCCCTCCTCGTAGGTCTCGTCGGTCACGTGGGGGCAGTTCTCGGTCGCCAGCATCCCGCTCTCGGTGCACACCAACAGCGAGACGCGCCCGGCGGGCATGGGGAAGTCCTCGACCGGCTGCCCGCGCGTGGCCTCGATCATGAAGTCCGTCCAGATGGGCAGCGCCGCGCGGGCGCCGGTCATGGCCGGGCCGATGGGCCGCTTCACGTCGTAGCCGACCCACGCGCCCGCCACCAGGCCGGGCGTGTAGCCCACGAACCAGGCGTCCATGTACTCGTCCATCGTGCCGGTCTTGCCCGCGGCGGGCAGGGTGAAGCCGCGCGCCCGGGCGGAGTAGCCGGTGCCGTGGTCCATGGCGCTGCGCAGCATCGAGGTCATGGTCGCGGCCGTCTCCTCGGACAGCACCTCGACCGGGTGCGGCGTGTTGCGCTCGAGCACGGTGCCGGCGCGGTCCTCGACCCGCAGCACGAAGAGCGGGTCGTTGCGGATGCCGCGGTTGGCGAACACCGCGTAGGCCGCGACGAGCTCGAGCAGGTTCACCTCGCTGCTGCCCAGGGCCAGCGAGAGGTTCTGGCCCATCGGGCTCAGGATGCCCATGCGGCGCGCGTAGCTCGCCACCTGCGCCACGCCGACCTTCTGCAGCAGCTTGATGGCCGGCACGTTCACCGACTGCTGCAGGGCGTAGCGCAGGGTGATCGTGCCCCGGTACTTGAGGTCGTAGTTCCGCGGCTGGTAGGGCTTGCCGCCGGCGCCGCCGGGGAACGACACCGGGGCGTCTACGATCAGGTCGGTGGGCTTGAAGCCGTTGTCCATGGCCGCGACGTACACGAACGGCTTGAAGGACGAGCCGGGCTGCCGCTGCGCCTGCACGGCGCGGTTGAAGTTGCTGTGGTTCCAGTCGCGCCCGCCGATGAGGGCGCGCACCGCCCCGGTGTGCGCGTCCATCGCCACGAAGGCGGCCTGCAGGTAGGGGGTGCGCGACGAGATCGTGCCGCTCGCGCCGGTGGCCGGGGCGAACGAGGCCCGCGTGGCGCGCGGCTTGAGCGTGGCCTCCAGCCCCGTCATCTGGCGGTCGAGCGCCCGCTCAGCGATCTGCTGCATGTCCATGTCGAGAGTGGTCCAGACCTTCAGCCCGCCCTCGTACACGGCGTTCGAGCCGTAGCGCTCGTCGAGGTGCAGCCGCACCATCTCGACGAAGTACGGGGCGCGGTCGTTGCTCCAGCGCGCGGGGGTGACGCCGAGCGGGGCGGCCATGGCGTTGTCGAACTCGACCTGGCTGATGGCTTTGGTCTCGAGCATGTTGCGCAGCACCTTGGCGCGGCGGGCCAGCGCCGCCTTCGGGCGGCGGCGCGGCGAATAGACGCTCGGGTTGGCCGGGATGCCCACCAGCAGCGCGCACTGCGGCAGCGAGAGCTGGTTCAGCGGCCGGTCGAAGAAAGTGCGGGCGGCGGCCTCGACGCCGTAGGCGCCCTCGCCGAAGTAGATCTGGTTGAAGTACATCTCCAGGATCTGGTCCTTCGAGTAGTCGCGCTCCAGCTCGATGGCCAGCGCCACCTCCTTGAGCTTGCGGGTGAGGGTGCGCTCCTGGGTCAGGAAGAGATTGCGGGCGAGCTGCTGGGTGATGGTGCTGCCGCCCTGCATGCCGCGGCGGTGCAGGGCGTTGTTCACCGCGGCGCGGCTGATGCCCCACAGGTCCACGCCCCAGTGCTCGTAGAAGTTGCGGTCCTCGGTGGCCAGCGTGGCGTTGACGATGTGGCGGGGGATCTGCCGCAGGGGCACCGGGGAGCGGTTCTCCTTGTAGAACTCGTGCAGCACCCGGCCCCGCACGTCGTACACCGTGGTCTTGACCGGCGACTGCACCGAGACCACCTGCTCGGGCGAGGGCAGGTCGCGGCGCAGCCACTGGACGACGCCGAAGGTGGCGCCGGCCGAGCCGAAGATGGCGACGACGACGAGGGAGAAGAACAGCCGCCAGGGGAACCGGCGGGCGGCCCGGGCGGCGGCGTGTTCCATGGACGACAGCTTGGCGGCGGAGGCCCGCATGGTGGCCGCAGCGTAGCCCGCCTCCCGCCGCGCCGCAACGCCGTCGCCGGGCGCGAAGTCACGCCGGCGTCAAGAGTCCCGGGCTGGCCGGTGGCTGGCGCCGTCGGGTGGCGGGGCTCGCGCGAGGCGACGGACGAGCAGAGGCGCCATGCGCCCGGCCGTCACCTCGAGTCTTCGCCCCGCCGGGCCGGTTGCCGCCGCCCCGGGCCGCCTCTAGAATCCCGCCTCCGGCTCCGATCGCCGGCAAGGAGAGCGCATGGCCCACGGCCCGATGAGCCCCGAAGACCAGCTGGCCCTGCTGTCGCGGGGCACGGTGGAGATCCTGCCCGATCCGGCGGCGCTGCTCGAGCGCCTGCGCCTGCGCGCGCGCGAGGGGCGGCCGCTGCGCGTCAAGCAGGGCTTCGACCCCACGGCCCCGACATCCACCTCGGGCACACGGTCGGGCTGCGCAAGCTGCGGCAGTTCCAGGACCTCGGCCATCAGGTCGTGCTCATCGTCGGCGACTACACCGGCATGGTCGGCGACCCGAGCGGCCGCAACAAGACGCGGCCCCAGCTCACCTCCGACGAGGTCGAGGCGCACGCGCGCACCTACCTCGAGCAGTTCTTCCGCGTGCTGGACCCGAGCCCTGAGCCGCCGCGCCTGCCGGTCGAGATCCACCACAACGGCGAGTGGTTCTCGCGCATGGACTTCATGGGCGTCATGCGGCTGGCCGGGCAGTACACGGTGGCGCGCATCCTCGAGCGCGACGACTTCGCCAAGCGCATGAAGGAGCAGCAGCCCATCAGCCTGCACGAGCTGTTCTACCCGATCATGCAGGGCTGGGACTCGGTGGAGATCCGCGCCGACGTCGAGCTGGGCGCGACCGAGCAGAAGTTCAACCTGCTCGTCGGGCGCGTGCTGCAGGAGACGCACGGCCAGCCGCCGCAGATCGCGCTCACGCTGCCGGTGCTGCCCGGCCTCGACGGCGTGCAGCGCATGAGCAAGAGCCTCGGGAACTACGTGGGCGTCTCGGACGAGCCGGGCGACATGTTCGGCAAGCTCATGAGCCTGCCCGACCGCGTCATGGCCGACTACTGGACGCTGGTGACCGACGCGGGGGAGGAGGAGCTGCGCGCGCTGGGCCCGCAGCTCGAGCTGTCGAAGCAGGCGGTCATCACCGACGAGGCCGCGCGCGCGATCGGCGGCTACGCGCCGATGGAGCTGAAGAAGCGCCTCGCCCGCACGATCGTGCGCATGTACCACGGCGAGGCCGCGGCCGCGGCGGCGCAGAACGACTTCGAGGCGCAGTTCAGCCGGCACGAAGTGCCCGAGCATCTCGAGGAGTTCGGGCCCGCGGAGCTGGCGAAGGCGCTCGGACACGCGCCGAATGCGGGGATCGTCGAGGTCCTGGTCGCGAGCGGCATCGCCGCTTCGAAGAGCGCGGCGCGGCGCCTGGTGGAGCAGCACGCGGTCAGCGTGGACGGCGAGCGCGTGAGCGGGCTCGACTTCCCGGTGGACGCGGGCCGCTCGTTCGTCCTGCGCGCCGGGCGCCAGATGAGGCGTTTCCGGCCCGACCAGGGCTGAACGGGGCCGGCGGCTCCTGGGTCCGGTTCTGCGCCAAGTCGTTTTACTGCAATGCTTTGACTGGCTCCGCGCCGTCGCTTGCACTCCCCTTGACAGGCGCGACCTCGTCGAGTAGATTCCGCAGGCTGCAGGGAACAAGCCCACCGGAATCAGAAAGCGTTTGACTTCCGATCGACCAGTAGGCTAGATTCCCCGTCCGCTCTTTCCGCAGGAGAGGGCGCTGAGACGACTTCGCTCTTTGAAAACTGAATAGCGCGCGAACTTACTGAAAGCCCGTGCGAGGTCCCGACACCACGCGCTGTACGGCGTGGACGTCGGTTTCAATTTCCTTGCTAATGATCCGCGGGGTGGGTTTCGGCCTGCTCCGTGATCTCCGTTTTTCACCACGGAGAGTTTGATCCTGGCTCAGAACGAACGCTGGCGGCGTGGATTAGGCATGCAAGTCGAACGCGAAAGAGGGGGCAACTCCTCGAGTAGAGTGGCGAACGGGTGAGTAACGCGTGAAGAACCTGCCTTCGAGAGGGGGATAACACTCCCAACGGGGTGCTAATACCGCATGAGACCACGGGCTCACATGGGCCTGAGGTCAAAGGTGGCCTCTGCTTGCAAGCTACCGCTCGAAGATGGCTTCGCGTCCCATTAGCTAGTTGGCGGTGTAATGGACCACCAAGGCGACGATGGGTAGCTGGTCTGAGAGGATGGTCAGCCACACTGGGACTGAGATACGGCCCAGACTCCTACGGGAGGCAGCAGTCGAGAGGCTTTGGCAATGGGGGAAACCCTGACCAAGCGACGCCGCGTGGAGGATGAAGGCCCTTGGGTTGTAAACTCCTTTTGCCGGGGAAGAAGTGCGATCAGGTGAACAATCTGGTCGTTTGACGGTACCTGGCGAATAAGCTCCGGCCAACTCCGTGCCAGCAGCCGCGGTAACACGGGGGGAGCAAGCGTTGTTCGGAATCACTGGGCGTAAAGGGCGTGTAGGCGGTCAGGTAAGTGGAATGTGAAATGCCCCGGCTCACCCGGGGACCGGCATCCCAAACTGCCTGGCTTGAGTATGGGAGAGGATGGAGGAATTCCTGGTGTAGCGGTGAAATGCGTAGATATCAGGAGGAACACCGGTGGCGAAGGCGTCCATCTGGCCCAATACTGACGCTGAGGCGCGAAAGCTAGGGGAGCAAACGGGATTAGATACCCCGGTAGTCCTAGCCGTAAACGGTGATCACTAGGTGTTGGGGGCATCGACCCCTCCAGTGCCGCAGCTAACGCATTAAGTGATCCGCCTGGGGAGTACGGCCGCAAGGTTGAAACTCAAAGGAATTGACGGGGGCCCGCACAAGCGGTGGAGCATGTGGTTCAATTCGACGCAACGCGAAGAACCTTACCCAGACTTGACATGCACTAGACGGGTGTGGAAACACACCTTTCCTTCGGGACTGGTGCACAGGTGCTGCATGGCTGTCGTCAGCTCGTGTCGTGAGATGTTGGGTTAAGTCCCGCAACGAGCGCAACCCTTGTCCTTAGTTGCTAACGGGTAATGCCGAGCACTCTAAGGAGACTGCCGGTGATAAACCGGAGGAAGGTGGGGATGACGTCAAGTCCTCATGGCCCTTACGTCTGGGGCTACACACGTGCTACAATGGCCGGTACAGAGGGTTCCGATACCGCGAGGTGGAGGCAATCCCAAAAAACCGGTCTCAGTTCGGATTGCAGTCTGCAACTCGACTGCATGAAGTCGGAATCGCTAGTAATCGCTGATCAGCAGGCAGCGGTGAATACGTTCCCGGGCCTTGTACACACCGCCCGTCAAGCCACGAAAGTCAGCAGCACCCGAAGTCGCTGTGCCAACCGCAAGGGGGCAGGCGCCTAAGGTGAGGCCGGTGATTGGGGCTAAGTCGTAACAAGGTAGCCGTACCGGAAGGTGCGGCTGGATCACCTCCTTTCTAGGGAGACCCGTCGCCCGGCACCGCCGGGTGGCAGATCCCAGGTCGAACCTCCCGGGCTTTCAGCCTCGCGCGCTATTCTTCTCTCTTTCTGGACCCTGGGGCTTCGCGAGCCTGGCCGGCCACGCCGGCCGGGCTCGATTCATCCCCCAGGCTTGGCCAGGCTCGGACCCCTCGGGGTCCGATGGCGGCAGGGGCGAAATGCCGACGACGGCGTCACCTCGCGCGATGGCTTCGGCAACGGCTGCTGAGGTGTGGGCCTGTAGCTCAGTTGGTTAGAGCGCACGCCTGATAAGCGTGAGGTGGGTGGTTCGAGTCCACCCAGGCCCACCAGTGTTCTGGCTGACGGGTGGCCCCGGTTCCCGGGGCATCTGCCGCCGGCTTCGCTCGGGGGATATAGCTCAACTGGGAGAGCGCCGGCTTTGCAAGCCGGAGGCTGCGGGTTCGAGCCCCGCTATCTCCACCAGATGTGAGAGAGGGTCGACTGCCTCGCGCAGCGGCCTCATAGATCTTGCGCGCCGCGCGGTGGCTCCCACGGGAGCGGCCGACGGCGCGGGTGGCACCGCCCCGGAGCGCGGGGCGCGCGGCCGCCATTCGATCTTTGACAACCGAATACGAGACGCTGGGTAAACACAGTAGCGCCTTAGTCATATTTTCCGGTCAAGCTACTAAGGGCGCATGGTGGATGCCTTGGCACGAGAAGGCGATGAAGGACGCGATAAGCTGCGATAAGCCTCGGTGAGACGCAAATAGTCTTCGACCCGGGGATGTCCGAATGGGGAAACCCGGCGGGAGTCATGTCCCGTCACCGTCCGCTGAATCCATAGGCGGAACGGAGCCAACGGAGGGAAGTGAGACATCTCAGTACCTCCAGGAAGAGAAAGAAAACTCGATTCCCCGAGTAGCGGCGAGCGAAAAGGGAACAGCCTAAACCCGAGCACGCTTGCGTGCGGAGGTGTTGCGGGATCCAGAAGGCGTAAGCCGGGAAGTTACCAACCAACACGTTAGCCGAACCGTCTGGAAAGTCGGACCACAGAAGGTGACAGTCCTGTAGGCGAAAACGCGTTGGCTTCCTGTCTGGACACCCAAGTACCGCAGGACACGAGAAATCCGGCGGGAATCTGCGAGGACCATCTCGTAAGGCTAAATACTCTCTCGTGACCGATAGCGAACAAGTACCGTGAGGGAAAGGTGAAAAGGACTCCAGGTGGAGAGTGAAATAGAACCTGAAACCATGCGCCTACAAGCGGTCGGAGGCCTAATGCGGAGCTTGCTCCGCAAGCGGCTGACGGCGTGCCTTTTGCATAATGATCCGGCGAGTTACTCGTCTGCAGCAAGGTTAAGCGTCTTTGACGCGGAGCCGCAGCGAAAGCGAGTCCGAAACGGGCGACTAGTTGCAGGCGGTAGACCCGAAGCCTATGTGATCTACCCATGGCCAGGATGAAGCGGATGTCACAGTCCGTGGAGGTCCGAACCGGTTAACGTTGAAAAGTCATCGGATGAGCCGTGGGTGGGGGTGAAAGGCCAATCAAACTAGGTGATAGCTGGTTCTCCCCGAAATATGTTTAGCCATAGCCTCGCGTCAATGTGTCTCGGAGGTAGAGCACTGATTGGGCTAGGGACCCCACCAGGTTACCAAACCCATTCAAACTCCGAATGCCGACGACATCTATCGCGGGAGTCAGCCTACGAGGGATAAGCTTCGTAGACGAGAGGGGAACAACCCAGACCGACAGCTAAGGTCCCAGAGTGCAGACTAAGTGCATAAGGATGTGGGATCGCTTAGACAGCCAGGATGTTGGCTTAGAAGCAGCCATCATTTAAAGAGTGCGTAACAGCTCACTGGTCAAGGGATCCTGCGCCGATAATGCCCGGGACTCAAGTCTGCCACCGAAGCTTCGGATTCCTCGAAAGAGGTCTGGTAGGGGAGCGTTCTGTCTTGGACGGAAGGTCAACCGGCAAGGTTGGCTGGACGAGACAGAAGTGATTATGCCGGAACGAGTAGCGAGAAGACGGGCGAGAAACCCGTCCACCGAAAACCCAAGGTTTCCTGAGGAAGGTTAATCCGCTCAGGGTCAGTCGGGTCCTTAGGTGAGGCCGAAGGGCGTAACCGATGGGAAGCAGGTTAACATTCCTGCACCACCTGGGGAGCGATCAAGACGCGAAGGGGTGACGCAGAAGTGAAAGATCAGCCGGCGATCGGTCGTGCCGGTCCAAGCCCGTAGGTACGAGGTCCACATGGCAAATCCGGTGGATCCAATCCGAGAGGTGATGGGGAAACGAGCCGCAAGGCGAGCCAACTGGTCCTAATCATGCTGCCAAGAAAAGCCTCGTAGCGAGTTCTCCGGGTGTCCGTACCGCAAACCGACACAGGTAGGTGGGGTGAGTATCCTAAGGTGCTCGAGTGAGTCTTGCAGAAGGAACTAGGCAAAATAGCCCCGTAACTTCGGAATAAGGGGTGCCTGGTGAGTCAGGGGGATTCGCTCCTCCGAGCGAGCCAGGCCGCAGTGAATGGAGTCAACCGACTGTTTACCAAAAACACATCTCTCTGCTAAGCCGATGAGGCGACGTATAGGGAGTGACACCTGCCCGGTGCCGGAAGGTTAAAGCGAGGGGTCAGCCGCAAGGCGAAGCCCTGAACTGAAGCCCCGGTAAACGGCGGCCGTAACTATAACGGTCCTAAGGTAGCGAAATTCCTTGTCGGGTAAGTTCCGACCTGCACGAATGGTGTAACGAGTTGACTGCTGTCTCCTGCAAGAGCTCGGCGAAACTGTAGCAGCGGTGAAGATGCCGCTTACCCGCGACTGGACAGAAAGACCCCGTGCACCTTTACTGTAACCTGATATTGGGTCCTGATCTTTCATGTGTAGGATAGGTGGGAGGCTTTGAAGCGGGGGCGCTAGCCCTCGTGGAGCCAACCTTGAAATACCACCCTTGGGATATTGGGATTCTAACCATGAGCCGTCATCCGGCCATGGGACATTGTCAGGCGGGCAGTTTAACTGGGGCGGTTGCCTCCTAAAGAGTAACGGAGGCGCCCAAAGGTTCCCTCAGCGCGGTTGGTAATCGCGCGTGGAGTGCAATGGCACAAGGGAGCTTGACTGCGAGACGGACAGGTCGAGCAGATGCGAAAGCAGGGCATAGTGATCCGGTGGTTCTGCATGGAAAGGCCATCGCTTAACGGATAAAAGGTACGCCGGGGATAACAGGCTGATCCTTCCCGAGAGTTCACATCGACGGAGGGGTTTGGCACCTCGATGTCGGCTCATCGCATCCTGGGGCTGGAGAAGGTCCCAAGGGTTGGGCTGTTCGCCCATTAAAGCGGTACGTGAGCTGGGTTCAGAACGTCGTGAGACAGTTCGGTCCCTATCCATCGTGGGCGTAGGATCCTTGCGAGGAGTTGCTCCTAGTACGAGAGGACCGGAGCGAACGAACCTCTAGTGTACCGGTTGTCCTGCCATGGGCACCGCCGGGTAGCTATGTTCGGACGTGATAAGCGCTGAAAGCCTCTAAGCGCGAAACACACCTCAAGAATAGGGATCCCTGTGGCTCAGCCACCTGAAGGCTCGTCGGAGACTACGACGTCGATAGGCGGGAGGTGTAAGGCTCGTGAGAGCTTCAGCCGACCCGTACTAATCAGCCGTGAGGCTTGGCCGGTTAATATCGCTGATGCGCTGCATGTGTTGCCCGCGTCTCGTGTTCAGGTTGTCGCCCAGATTGGGGTGGCAATGGCGGAGGGGCTACACCTCTTCCCATTCCGAACAGAGAAGTTAAGCCCTCCAGCGCCGATGGTACTGCCCGGGAGACCGGGTGGGAGAGTAGGTCGCCGCCCCAGTAACATGACGAAGCCCCGGTGCGAGAGCGCCGGGGCTTTCGTTTTGCCCCGCGCGGCGGCCGGGGAGCGGATCGAGGGGGGTCCGGCGGGCTGCACGGTCGCGGACACCCGCGTGCGGTGGCCGTACCGCCCGGGGCAAGCGGGGCGCGGAGGGGGCCGCCGCCGGGGCGGGGCGCCGGGCGGAAAGCGCTTGCGCACAAGGGGATGCCCGTGGTGGGCTCGTGCCATCGGGCGGGCACGCGTCCTGCTCGCGAGGATGTCGGGGCCCGCGTGCGGTCTGCCCCGGGAAGGAGCCTGACGTGAAGCGGTGGACGTGGTCGCTGGTGGCGGTCGTGCTCGCCGGCCTGGTTCCCTGGGACGAGGCGCAGGCGGTGCGCGTCGAGCGCCGCTGGGGCCCCTCCGGCTCCTCCACGGCGCCGTCACGGAGCGCCCGCGTGACGCGCTGGCGGGACACGCGCGCCACGGCCCGCCGGCCGGCGGCCGATCGCCCGGCGGCTCGAGCGCGCGGGCCCGCGGGCATCGTGCACGGGCCGGGCGGCACGGAGCGCGTGCTGCGCGACCGCGAGCC
>JAXDBZ010000225.1:0-4801 GCA_034678345.1 Candidatus Eiseniibacteriota bacterium | reverse complement strand
CAGGCCAGGCCCGTGCCGCCGCGCGCCGGTAGGCCGAGGGCGACCCCGGCGGCGATGGCCAGGGCGGTCCAGGCCGCCGCCCGCAGGGCGTGGCGCAGCACCAGGGCGCAGCGCAGCGCGGTGAGCTGCCGGGAGACCAGGCTCTCCAGCGATCCGGCGGGGGCGCGGTGGCTCATGGGTCCGGTGGGCTCAGTGGGTCAGGGCGTAGTGGACGAGATTCAGGGCCATGCGCATCGCCGCCTCGCGCTTCTCCGGAGGGTCGTCGTGCACCCCGGGGTCCTCGAGACCGTCGCCGAGGTCGGTGTCGAACGAGAAGAAGACGACCAGGCGGCCGCCGTGGTGGATGCCGAAGGCGCGGGGCGGCCCCCCGTCGTGCTCGTGGATCTTGGGGAGCCCGTCCGGGAAGTCGTAGGGCCCGTGGAAGACCGGGTGGGAGAACGGCAGCTCCACCAGCTCGGCTTCGGGGAAGACCTGCCGCATCGCGCGGCGGAAGGACGCGTCGATGCCGTAGTCGTCGTCCACCCACAGGAAGCCGCCGGTGGTGAGGTAGCGGCGCAGGTTGGCGGCCTCGGTGGGCGAGAGCTTCAGGTTGCCGTGGCCGCACGCGAACAGGAACGGGTACTGGAAGAGCAGGGCCGAGCCCGGCTCGACCACGGCCTCGCGCGCGCCGGCCACGGGGATGCCGAGGCGGTCGCGCGCGGCGCGCATCAGGTTGGCGGGCGAGGTGCGGTCCTCGTACCAGTCGCCGCCGCCCCGGTACTGCAGGCGCGCGATGCCGAAGGCGCGCGCCCCGGGGGGCACGGCCGCGCCGGGTTCCGCGGCGGGGGCAGGGCCGGCGGCGCACAGCACGGCCAGGACGAGCGGGATGAGTCGCTTCACGGATGCGGTCTCCTCGAGGGCCGACCCGCTGATGATACACGTGCGGCGGCAGACCGGGCACGGAGGCGCGCGAAGGCCCGGACCGCCGGGGTCCGGGCCTTCGGGAGGGGAGGCGAAGCCGGAAGGCTAGACGGGCGAGCCTCCCGGTATCACGAGGACGGCGCCGAGCCGGTACCTCAGATACGAGCCGGCCGAGCGCACGTACCCGTAGCTGCCGTAGGTCATGGCGATGAGCTGGTTCTGGTCGTCCACCGCCGAGATCCGCACCATGTACTCGGACGTGAGGATGAGCCCGCGCTGGAAGAGCACCAGTGCGCCGGGCTGGTTCAGTGTGTAGGAGCCGGCCGGAGCCGGCACGTAGCCGATGAAGTAGTTGCGCGCGTCCGAGATGACGAACGGCGCCGGCTGGGCCGAGGAGAGCTTCTCCAGCGTGCCGCCCATGAACTGGTAGATCTGGATCCAGTAGCCGACCGCCCCGGGCACCTCCTGCCAGCTCATCGTGATGTTGGAGTCCGGGGGCCACGGCGTGCCGGTGTAGACGATGTCCGCCACCGAGGTGCCGGCGACGTGGGCGACGTTGGTGAGCGGCGAGCGCGGCGTCACCGCGCCGGACACGACCCCGCGGCCCAGGTAGGTGGGCGGGCTGAAGCCCGAGGGGGCGGCGTCGGCGAAGGAGTACATCTCCCAGTGGGAGTCGAAGAAGCGGGCCACCGGGCTCAGGGTGTAGTCCTTGAGCTGCCCGTAGCCGCCATTGGCCTCGCGCCGCAGGACCTGGTAGCCGCTGGCCGTCGTGCCGTCGAGGATCACGCCATGGATCGCGCCGGGCGACAGGTACCGCTGCTCGGTGCCCACCAGGGGGTCGGCGGCGTCGGGACCGTCCGGGGCGAGGTCGGTGAAGCTCTCGACCGTGATGGGGGCGTCCGGGTACAGCACCAAGCGGGCGTTCTCGTCGTACTGCCCCTCGGGCGTCGTGTAGCCGGCGTCCACGTTCGTGACCTTTTCGGCGCACCCGGCCAGGGCCAGCGTCCCGAGGACGAGGACGGCCGCCAGGGCGGTGCGGTGCAGCGGACTGCGCAGAGCGTTCATCGCGGACCTTTCGCTTACTCGGCGTGGATGCCCTTGCGGCGGTCGAGCCAATTCCAGATCTCGAGCGCCAGGGCGCTGGCCACGTAGACGGATGAATAGGTGCCGTAGAGCACGCCGACCAGGATCGCGAACGAGAAGTCGTGCAGGACCTCGCCGCCCCAGATGAACAGCCCGAGCGCCGCCAGGAAGACGGTGAGCGAGGTGATCACGGTGCGCGACAGGGTCTCGTTGATCGCGATGTCCATGGCCCGGGAGTGCGTCTCCTTGCGGAGCTCCTTGGATCGCTCGCGGATGCGGTCGAAGACGACGATGGTGTCGTTGATGGAGAAGCCGGCCAGCGTCAGCAGCGCGGCGATCACCGTCAGGGAGATCTCCCGCCCGGTGAAGCAGAGGAATCCCAGGACGATGAGGACGTCGTGGAAGAGGGACACGACGGCGCCGAGCGCGAATTTGAACTCATAACGGAACCCCACGTAAAGCAGGATCCCGCCCAGGCTCCAGATCACCGCCCACAAGGCCTTCTGCCGCAACTCGTTGCCCACCTTCGGGCCGACCATGACCTGGTTGCGCAGCTCGACCTTGAGGTCCGGGAACGCCCGGAGCAGCGCTGCCTCGACGCCGTTGTAGGCGTCGCCGATCTCGCCCTTGAAGCGCAGGAGGTACTCGCCCTGCGCCTGCTGCGCGCTCATCTGCTGCAGCTCGAAGCCGCGGAAGCCTCCCCGGTCGAGGGCCCTCCGCACCTGGTCGGCCGGCAGCAGCTGGGAGGTGCGGATCTGCAGCACGGTCCCGCCGGTGAAGTCCACGCTGTAGTACGGGCCGCCGTGGACGACCAGCCAGACGATCGTGCTGATGATCAGCACGGCCGAGAGGAGGTAGGCCCAGCGCCGGAGCTTCATGAAGGGGATGTTGGTGCCGATCAGCATCTGCAGCATGGTTCCGTCTCCTCGTGCCCGCTAGATGCTGAGGCTCTCGGTCTTGCCGCGGCTCAGCATGAAGTCGAAGACCATCCGCGTCATGAACACGGCGGTGAACATGTTGGCGATGAGGCCGAAGATCAGCGTGATGGCGAAGCCCTTGATCGGTCCGGTGCCGAACTGGAACAGGAACACCGCGCTGATGATGGTCGTGACGTTGGCGTCCAGGATGGTGCGGAAGGCGCGGTCGTAGCCGACCGCCACCGCCTGCCGCAGGCTCTTCTGCTTGCGCAGCTCCTCGCGGATGCGCTCGAAGATGAGCACGTTCGCGTCCACCGACATGCCGATGGTCAGCACGATGCCGGCGATGCCGGGCAGGGTGAGGGTCGAGCCCAGACCGGCCATGGCGGCGAGCAGGTAGAAGATGTTGAGCACCATGGCGACGATGGCGATGATGCCGGAGAGCCGGTAGTAGATGAGCATGAAGACGATGACCAGCAGCGTGCCGAACATCGCCGCCTTCCAGCCGTTGCGGATCGAGTCGTCGCCGAGCGAGGCCCCGACCTCGAGCGTCTCGGCGACCTTCACCGGGGCCGGCAGCGCGCCGGCGCGCAGCACGATGGCCAGGTCGCGCGCCGTCTGGGCGGTGAAGCTGCCGCCGGTGATCTGCGCCTCGCCGGTGGGGATCTGGTCCTTGATGACCGGGGCCGAGTTCACCACCCCGTCGAGGACGATGGCCAGGTGGCGGTTGATGTTGGCGCCGGTGATGCGCGAGAAGTCCATGCGGCCCGCCGGCGTGAGCTTCATGCTGACGCCCCAGGCGCCGGGGTTGTTGCGCTCCAGCCCGACCTCGGCGCTGGCGGTGGCGATCGAGCCGCCCTTCATCTCGGCCTCGCGCTTGAGCACGTAGAGCCGGCGGCCCGACAGGCTGCCCTCGGCGGCCGTCTCGGTGGGCCCCCAGTGCAGCTGCGAGTCCCCGGGGATGATCGAGTCGATGCCGGAGGTCGCCAGCAGCGCCTGCAGCGCCGGCAACTCCTCGCTCGGCACGAAGGCCCCGACCACGTCGAGGGACAGCAGGTGCGAGCTGAAGGCGGACGTGCGCCGGGTGGAGTCGATGCCGGCCGGCGGATGGGCGGCGAAGTAGGTGTCCAGCTTGTCGATGATGGACTTCGTCTCCGCCTGCGTCCGCACCAGCTTGAACTCCAGCAGCGCGGTCTTGCCGATCAGGTCGAGGGCCCGCTTGCGGTCGGTCAGGCCCGGCAGCTGGATGACGATGCGGTCGTCACCCTGCTTCTGGATGAGGGGCTCGGCCACGCCGAACTGGTCGATGCGCTGGCGCAGGATCTCGATGGCGCGGTTCACCGCGTCGGGCACGGCGGCGTCGGCCAGGTTCGTGCGGTCCAGCTCGAGCAGCAGGTGCATGCCGCCGCGGAGGTCCAGGCCCAGGTGGATGGGCTGGACGGGTACGCCGAGGATCTTCTGGACGGGGGCCTCGGCGGCCCGGTTCTCGAAATACTTGGAGTAGTACCGGATGGACGGGAGCAACAGGACGACGGAGATCACCGTCACCAGGAGTACGATCCCCAGCTTCCACTGGTCGGCGCGGGTCATCGGATCCCTCGGGGCAGACAACGGCCGGCGGGCCGCGGACTCCCGCGGCGGCGCCGGCAGGCGCAGGGCGTTCGGAGCCGGCGAGTCTACGGGGTGACGGGGGGAGTGTCAACGGACGGTCCGGCGCGCCCGTGGACCGGGACGGGGCCGGTTGGCGGCCGGCCCCCGGTGAGTCGTCTCGTATCCGGAAGGGTCGGGGTGAGGAGTCGCTGGCGGGAGGTTGAGGTGGGTTCCCGGTCCGGGTGCGATCCGGGCCCGGCAACAACCGTTCCACGGCGCGCGGGACGCGGTCGGGCCGGGCGCCGCGGGCG
>JAXDBZ010000224.1:0-6882 GCA_034678345.1 Candidatus Eiseniibacteriota bacterium | reverse complement strand
GCTGCTGGGCGCCCCCACCACCAGCACGCGGCGGCAGCGCCGCGCCAGCTCCTTCACCGCGTTCTGACGGTTCTGCGTGGCGTAGCAGATGCCGCGCGCGGGCTCGCGCAGGGCCGGGAAGCGGCGGCGCAGCACCTCGACGATCGCGCGGCTGTCGTCCACCGAGAGCGTGGTCTGCGTGACGTAGGCGACCTTCTCCTGGTCGGGGACCCACAGCGCCTCGGCCTCCGCCGGGGTCTCGACCACGACGATGGCCTCCGGCGCCTCGCCAAGCGTGCCCTGCACCTCGACGTGGCGGCGGTGGCCGACGAGCACGACCGTGCAGCCTTCCTGCGCGTGGCGCAGGGCCTCGAGGTGCACCCGCGTCACCAGCGGACAGGTCGCGTCGAGCACGCGCAGGCCGCGCGCCTCGGCCTCGCGCCGCACCGCCGGCGCCACCCCGTGGGCCGAGAGGATCAACACCGCGCCCGGCGGGACGGTGGCGAGGTCGTCGGTGAAGACCGCGCCCTTGGCGCGCAGGTTCTCCACCACGTGCCGGTTGTGCACGATCTCGTGCCGCACGTAGATCGGGCGGCTGTGGACCCGCAGGGCCAGCTCGACGATCTCGATGGCGCGCTCCACCCCGGCACAGAACCCGCGCGGGGCGGCAAGGTGGAGGAGCGGCGGCGTGTCGGTCATGGGCAGGGCCTTCCGTTCGACCGCGAACGCCGCGGTCGCGGCGACTCTAGCGGATGCCCCGGGCCCGCACCAGGGCGGCGGGTCACCGCGCCGGAGCCGCCGGGGTGCGGCTCCGCGCCCGGGCGAACTCGGCGCTGTCGGCGGCGAACACCGCGCGCAGCGAGTCGGAGGCCTGACGGTTCAGCGTGCCGAGCAGGCCCTGCGCCCGCGCGCGCCGCGCGCTGTCGGGCGCGAACGCCTCGGCCCGGCGCAGCTCGCGCGCCGACTCCCGCCAGCGTCCCTGCGCCTCGAGCGCCATGCCCAGGATCAGCCGCGCGTCGGGGGAGCCGCGGTCGTGGCGCACGCCGTCGCGCGCCAACTCGAGCGCGATGTCGCCGCGGCCGAGCGCGTCGAAGAGGCGCACCGCGGCGAAGCGCGTCTCGACGTCGCCAGGCGCGCGCGCCAGCAGCCGCCGGTACACGGCCCCGGCCTCCTCGCGGCGCTCCAGCTCCATGAGCACGAGCGCCTGCCCCTTGAGCGCCGCCGCCAGCATGCTGTCGGCGCGCTCCGCGGCGCGGAACTCCTCGAGCGCCCGCTCCCGCTCGCCCAGCCGCCGGTCGAGGTTGCCCAGGTTCAGCCAGGCGCCCGCCTCGGCCGGGTCGATCGCCAGCGCGCGGCGGTACTCGGCGCGCGCCTCGTCCACGCGACCGATGGCGGCCAGCGCGAAGCCCAGGTCGCGGTGAGCGGCCGCGTTCGGCGGCGGCAGGGCGACGGCACGGCGCAGCACCGTCTCGGCATCCGCCGTGCGGCTCGCGCCGAGGTAGGCGTAACCGAGCGCACGCCAGTTCTCCCCCTCCCGCGGCACCCGCCGGGTCAGCAGCTCGAGCTGGGCGATGGCGCGCTCGTGCTCGCCCAGGCGCGACAGGGCCAGGCCCAGCTCGCGCGCCGCCGCGGTGTTCCCGGGATGCCGTTCCAGCTCGGCGGCGAAGGACAGGGCGGCCGCGCCGATCTGGTCCACGCGCAGGAAGAGCTTGCCGATGCGGTAGTTCGCGTCGGCCAGGGTGGAGTCGTGTCGCAGGGCCACGCGGTAGGACACGATCGCCGCCGCGGGGGCCCCGCTCCGCTCGAGCTCGCGGCCGCGGAGGTAGTAGTCACGCGCCAGCGCCTCGCGGCTCTGCCGCGCCGAGTCCGGCGCGGCGGCCCGGCCCGGCACGAGCAGCGGCGCCGGCGACGGGTCGCCCAGCGAGTCGGCGGGCGCGGCCGCGCCCAGCGCGGCGGCCAGCAGCACGGCCAGGAACGGACTCAACCGACGGGGTCTCCTCGGGTGGACGTGGACGTGACCGGATGCGGCCAGTATAGCCGAGGCACGCGCCTCCGGCCGCCCCGCGTCAACGTCCGGTGAATTCGCGGTGACCGACGGCGCGCCGGACGGGGCTCCGTGCTAGCGTGGCGGCCAGAGGGGGGTCCCCATGAGCAGCGACGAGGACATCCGCGAGGTGGTGCGCGAGAAGTACGGCGAGGTCGCCGAAGGGAAGCGCAGCGGCTGCTGCGGCGGCGACTGCGGCCCGGACGTGTTGCTCACGATCGGCTACACGGCGGAGCAGAAGGCGGCGCTGCCCGAGGGCGCGGACCTCGGCCTGGGTTGCGGCAATCCGCTCGCGCACGCCGCCGTGCGGCCCGGCGAGACCGTGCTCGACCTGGGCTCGGGCGCGGGCGTGGACTGCGTCCTCGCCGCGCGGCATACCGGCCCGGCCGGCCGGGTGATCGGCGTGGACATGACCCCCGCCATGCTGGCGAAGGCGCGGGCCAATGCGGCCCGCGGCGGGTACGCGAACGTGGAGTTCCGGCTCGGGGAGATCGAGCACCTGCCCGTGGCCGACGCGAGCGTGGACTGCGTCATCTCGAACTGCGTCGTCAACCTCTCCCCCGACAAGCCGCGGGTGTTCGGCGAGGCGCTGCGCGTCCTGAAGCCGGGCGGGCGGCTCCTGGTGAGCGACCTGGTGCTCACGCGCCCGCTGTCCGACGCCCTGCGCCAGGACGTGGCCCTCTACGTCGGCTGCGTCGCCGGCGCCGCGTTGAAGGACGAGTACCTGGCGATGATCCGCGCCGCCGGTTTCGCGGACGTCGAGGTGCTGGAGGAGAGGGCGTACACCGTCGGCCGCGACGCCCTACCGGAGGGCGACCCGCGCCGCGAGGCCTTCGCCGCCGTCGTCTCGGTCAAGGTGCGGGCGCGCCGGACGGGGCGAGCCGGCCTCACGGGGACGTGACACGCAGCGGGCGGTACGCGTGCTAGAGTCCGGCGCGTCCCGTCACGGCACGGGTCCCCGACCCTCATGACCACAATCCATCCCCGCTCCCGGATCCTCGCGCACCCGCTGCTCCTGCTGCCGGCGGCGCTCCTGCTGTTCGTGCTCGCCGCCGCCGCCGGACTGCATCACCACACCGACGGCGATGCGCCGCACGACTGCCCGCTGTGCACGATGAGCCACACGCCGGCCGTGCTGGCCGACGCCACGCCGTCCGTCCGTCCGGTCGCGGCGGCCGGCGACGTGTGCGTCGTGCCCCGCGCGGTGCCCGGCGCCACCCGACGCGAGGGCCCCGGTGCCTGCCGCGCCCCTCCCACCCCCTGAGGTCGCGCCCGCGCGCCATCGGCGCGCCACTCACGAGTTGGCGATCCCGCGCCGGTCGGGCCGAACCGCCCGCCGGCCTGCGGCCGCCGGCTCCCCATGATCCGGCTCCAGAGGGGGCATGCCCATGTCACGATGGCCCATCGTCGGCCTGTTGCTGGCCGCCGCGTTGATCCCCGCCGCGTCGTCGGCCGGGGTCGTCAATCCCGACATCTCCGTCGTCGGGCAGCCGTTCCTGCGGTGGACGGACGAGCCCGGCGACGCCGCCCGGAGGCGGGCGACGCTCGAGCTCGGCGAGACCGAGTTCGTCTTCGAGTCGTACCTGAACCCCTATGCGCGCGGCACGTTCACGGTCGCGCTCCACGACGAGCACGTGCACCTCGAGGAGGCGTACTTCAGCCTCCTGCGCGGCCTGCCCGCAGGCGTGGAGCTGCGGGGCGGCCGATACCGGGCGGGATTCGGCCGCCTGAACCCCGAGCATCCGCACACCTACCCGTTCGCGGAGCGCTTCCGCGTCCTTGCCGCCTACCTGCCGGGCGAGGAGGCCCTGATCGAGACCGGCCTCGGCCTCTCGGCGAGGCTTGCGCTCCCCGGCAGCGCCTCCCTCACCGCGGCGGCGGACTGGCTGCAGGGAGACTCGTTCCAGGACGGCACACACTCCCACGAGGAAGAAGAGGAGGACGAGGAGGACGAGGAGGAGCCCGGATCCCGCCCGGCGGCGCTCGGGCGGCTCTCGGCCTTCGTGCCGCTCGGCGAGCGCTCCGGACTCGACGTCGGCCTCTCCGCCCTGCACGGCACGAACGACGTGGCGGCCGCGACGCGCACGGACGTCTTCGGCGCCGACGCGAAGGCCAAGCTCTGGACCGCGCCGCGCTCGTACCTGCTGCTCCAGGCGGAGCTGCTGCGCCTCGACCGCGAGGAGGTCCACCACCACGAGCAGGGCGCGGATCCCGAGATCCACCGCCTCACGCCCTGGGGCGGGTACATGTTCGCGGACTACGCGTTCGACTCGCGCTACGACGTGGGGGCCTCCTGGGAGCGCTGGCAGCGGGCGACCACGGCCGAGACGTGGGACCAGGCCTTCGGGCTCTTCGCCGGCCTCGCGCTGATGGAGGAGACCACGGTGTTCCGCCTGGGGTGGGAGCACGTCCGGCCCGGTGAGGCCGGGGCCCCGGCGGTGAACACGGTCACCCTGCGTGTCCTCTACTCGATGGGCCCGCACCGGGCCCACCGGTTCTAGCGGAGCGATCCCATGAGAACCACGTCACGTCTCATCGCCACCCTCGCCGGGCTCGCGCTCCTCGCGCTCGCCCCCGGCGCGGCCCACGCCCGGCTGCGCGTGGCCGCCTCGATCACCGACCTCGCCTCCATCGCCGCCACGGTCGGCGGCGACCAGGTCGAGACCTTCGCCATCGCCCGGCCCAACGCCGACGTGCATCGTGTCGAGGTCCTGCCCTCGTACATGGTCCGGGTCTCGCGCGCCGACCTCTACCTGAAGGTCGGCTTCGAGCTCGACCGCTGGGCCGACGGCATCATCGACGGGTCGCGCAACGCCCGGCTGCGCGTGCTCGACTGCGGTGCCGGGATCACCCCGCTCGACAGACCCACGACCGTCTCGGCCGCCATGGGCGACGTGCACCCGCTCGGCAACCCTCACTACTGGCTGGACCCGCGCAACGGAGCGATCGTGGCACGGGCCGTCGCCGCCGAGCTGGCCCGGCTCGATCCGCCTCACGCGGCGGACTACGCCGCCCGCGCTGCGTCCTTCGCGCAGGCCGCGACCGCCATGCACGAGCGGGGCCGGCGCCTCGCCGCCGCGCTGCCGGTGAAGACCGTGTTCACCTACCACGCCTCGTGGGTCTACTTCGCCCAGGCGTTCGGGCTCGAGATCGCGGCCACCGCCGAGCCCGTCCCGGGCATCCCGCCCACGGCGCGGCACCTGCAGGAGCTGGTCACCATCGCCCGGCAGCGTCCGGTGGCCGCCCTGCTGCAGGAGCCCTACTTCTCCGACGAGGCCGGCCGCTTCCTCGACCGCTCCTGCGGGGTGCCGACGCTGAAGGTCTCGCCCTCGTGCGACGGTCCGGAGGCCGGCCGCTACCTCGCTCACTTCGACGACCTGTTCGCCCGGCTCGCCGGCGCGCGCGGGGGGATCCGGCCATGACCGCCGCGCTCGGGCTCCCCTTCTTCTGGACGGCGCTCCTCGCCAGCCTCGTGCTGGCGGGGATCCATGCCTATCTCGGTTTCCACATCGTGCGGCGCGGGGTCATCTTCGTGGACCTCGCGCTCGCCCAGATGGCGGCGCTCGGCGTGGCCCTGGCCGTGGTGCTCGGCCTGCACGAGAGCGGCCCGGCCGACTATCTGCTCGCCCTGGGCATGACCTTCGTGGGCGCGGCCGCCCTCGCCTGGCTGCGCGGCCAGGAGCGCCGCGCCCCGCTCGAGGCCTTCATCGGCATCGTCTTCGCCACCGCCCAGGCGCTCGTCTTCCTCGTGCTGGAGAAGAGCCCGGCCGGGCCCGAGCACCTCAAGGAGACGCTGGTCGGCAGCCTGTTCACGGTGGACCCGGCGCACGTCGCCGGGGTGGCGGCGCTCTACGCGGCGATCGGCGCGGCGCACGTCCTGCTGCGCCGGCCGTTCTTCGAGATCACCGACGATCCGGCTGCCGCCGCGGCGCGCGGGCGCCGGCTCTTCTGGTGGGACCTGGCCTTCTACGGCCTCTTCGGCATCGTCGTCACCTCGAGCGTGCGGATCGCCGGCGTGCTGCTGGTCTTCGGCCTGCTCGTGATCCCGGCGGTGGCGGGTCGGATGGCCGCGCGGCGGACCGGGCCCGCGCTGGCCGTCGGCTGGGGCTTCGGCTTCCTCGGGAGCCTGCTGGGCCTGCTCGGCTCGATCCGCTTCGACCTGCCGGCGGCCCCCAGCATCCTCGTGGCGCTGACCCTGCTGCTGGTGGCCGTCGGCGTCACGACGCGGCTGCGCCCGAACGGCGCGGCGGGGAGGTGAGCGCCACGCCGGGTCCGCCCCGCGCTCAGGCCAGCCCGACCACCTTCGCCCAGGGCTTCGGCCGCACCTCGGTGGCCACGTCGGCGCGGACGATGCCGAGTCGCCGCATGAGGCGGATGTAGTTGGCGCGCGAGCAGCCCTCGAGGCGCGCGGCCTGGCTCACGTTGCGCGCCAGCCGCAGCTGGCGCAGGACGCAGTCGCGCTGACCGTCGTCCTTGGCGAACTGCGAGGGCCGCCACGGCGGCTGCACGTCGCGCGGCAGGTCCTCGGCCTCGATCACCGGACGCGGCCCCGCCCGCCGCACGGCCCGGTCGAGCACCGTGGCCAACTCCACCACGTTGCCGAACCAGGGGCGCGACATCAGCTCGTCCATGGCCTGCGCCGAGAGCCGGTGCAACGGCTCGCCGGTCAGCCGCGAACTCTCCAGCAGGCAGCGTGCCGCCAGCAGGGGCAGATCCTGCGGCCGCTCCCGCAGCGAGGGGACACGGAGGACGACGACCGGCGGGGCGGGCGTCGCCGGGCCGTGCGGCCCGCGCTGCTTCCACTCGCGGCGCCACTGGCGCAGCATGGTCGCCGCGCGCGTCACGCCGGTGGCCGGCTC
>JAXDBZ010000223.1:0-3716 GCA_034678345.1 Candidatus Eiseniibacteriota bacterium | reverse complement strand
AACGGGCGATCCAGTCGTTGGAGCGGGACGGGCTGGTCGCCGGCCGCTCCGCCGGCCGGACCCGGCTCTTCCGCCTCGACCCGCGGGCGTTCGCGCGGCGCGAGCTGGAGCGCTACCTGGACCGGCTGCTGGAGCCGGAGACCGCGCTGCGCGGGCGGGTCGCCTCGTTGCGAAGGCGGCCGCGCCGGACCGGGAAGCCGCTGTGAGGCTGGGTGCGCGCTCCCCACTGGGTGATGTCGCCATCGCCGTGGGCGACGCGTTGCGCCGCGCCGGCGTTCGGGCGGTCCTCACGGGTGGCGCATGCGCCCACCTGCATTCGCACGGTGCGCACACGTCCCAGGACGTGGACTTCGTCCTGATCGAGGCGTGCGCGCGGGGCGATCTCGACCGCGCGCTGGGAGAGCTGGGCTTCCGCCGTGAACGCGACCGCTACGCCCATCGGCGTGCCCCCTTCGTCGTCGAGTTCCCACGCGGGCCACTCGGGATCGGCGAGGACCTCCGCATCCGCCCGGTGTGGCTGCGGCGTCGCGGGGCGAGGACACTGGGGCTCTCGGCGACGGACTCCTGCCGTGACCGACTCGCGGCCTTCTATCACTGGGGCGATCGGCAGAGCCTCGCGGTGGCGGTCGCCATCGCGAGGCGGAACCGGGTATCCCTCGCGAAGATCCGGGCCTGGAGTCGGAGCGAGGGCCAGCTCGAAGGTCACGGGATCTTCCGCGCCGAGTTGGCGCGGGCCCGCCGGATCACTCGTGCCGCGGCTGCTTCCCGGTCGGCACGAAGCTGAGCGCCTCGGAGTTCATGCAGTAGCGCCGTCCGGTCGGGGGCGGGCCGTCGTCGAAGACGTGGCCGAGGTGCGAGTCGCAGCGGGCACAGCGCACCTCCTCGCGCACCATGCCGAGGCTGCGGTCCTCGACGACGCGGAGGCGCGACGCGGCGATGGGCGCCCAGAAGCTGGGCCAGCCGGTGCCCGAGTCGAACTTGGTCTTCGACTCGAACAGGTCGTAGCCGCAGCCGGCGCAGCGGTACGTGCCGGCACGGTGCTCCTTCCAGTACTTCCCCGAGCAGGCCAGCTCGGTGTCGGCGCCGCGCAGGATGCGGTACTGGTCCGGCGTGAGCAGCTTCCGCCACTCGGCGTCGGTGCGGCGCACCGGCGTCGGGTCGTCGGGCGAGAGCGCCGCGCCGCCCTTCGCGCCGGCGTCCTTCGCGGCCGGCACCGACCGGACGTACTCCAGCACCTCGTCCACGTGGCCGCTCACCTTCACCTTCGGCCACACGCGGGCGACGCGGCCGTCGGCGCCGATGACGAAGGTCGTGCGCGCGATGCCGGTGTAGGGCACGCCGAGCACGTTCTGCCGTCCGTGCACGCCGTAGAGCTTCGAGACCCTGGCGTCGGTGTCGGCGAGCAGGTCGAAGGGCAGGCGGTGGTTCTTCCGGAACTTCCGGTGCGAGGCGAGGTCGTCGGTGGACACGCCCAGCACGACCACGCCGGCCTTCGTCAGCTCGGGCGTGCGGTCGCGGAAGTCGCAGGCCTCCTTCGTGCAGCCGGGCGTCTCGTCCTTGGGATAGAAGTAGAGCACGACGACGCGGCCCCGCAGCGCGGACCGGGTGACGTCCTTCCCCGACGTCGAGGGCAGGGTGAAGGCGGGCGCCGGCTGCCCGACGGTGGGCAGGGCGGGGGGATCGAGGCTGGGCACGGTGGTCTCCTGGCCGCCCGCGCAGACTGCCACGGGGGCGGAAAGGCCGATCGCGATGGCGGCGACGGCGAGCTTCGGGATGCGCATGGTCGGGGATCTCCTCCGGGCCCGGCATGGGCCCCGGGGATGTAGATGCGCCTCGCCGCCGCGCGACTCGCGCGGAGTCGGGGGGCGGGGCTCGCACGAGCCGGATGGCGGCTGACGGCACCATGCGCTCGCCTTCCGACTCGCGCGAGCCCCGCAACCGGCCTCGGGCGGTGCCGCTACAGGTCGCGGTGGTTCCGCGCCGCGGGCGCGGGCTCCGGCTCCGGCCGGGGCGGCTCGGGGGTGAAGTCCTCGCCCGGGTTGATGAAGCGGTCCAGCTCGAGCTGGTACTGCTTGTCGTGGAGCTGGCGGTAGCGCCCGTCCCGGGCCATCAACTCCGCGTGCGTGCCGCGCTCGACGATCTCGCCGCCCTCGAGCACGAGGATCTGGTCGGCGCTGCGGATGGTCGAGAGCCGGTGGGCGATGACGAAGCTGGTGCGGCCGTGGCGCAGGCGGCGCAGGCCATCCTGGATGAGCTGCTCGCTCTCCGAGTCGAGGCTCGAGGTGGCCTCGTCGAGGATGAGGATGCGCGGGTCGGCGAGGATGGCGCGGGCGATGGCGATGCGCTGGCGCTGGCCGCCCGACAGGCGGATGCCGCGCTCGCCGACGACGGTGTCGTAGCCGTCGGGGAAGCGGTCCACGAACTCGTCGCAGTGGGCGACGCGCGCCACCGCGCGGATCTCCTCCGGGGCGGCGTCGGGGCGCGAGAAGGCGATGTTCTCGGCCACCGTGCCATCGAAGAGGAAGTTCTCCTGCAGCACGACGCCCAGCCGCGAGCGGTAGTCGTGCAGGCGCAGGCCGGCGAGGTCGCGCCCGTCCACGCGGATCGTGCCCGACTGCGGCCGGTGGAAGGCCATCACCAGGCCGATGAGCGTGCTCTTGCCCGAGCCGCTCGAGCCCACCAGCGCGGTGGTGGTGCCGGCCGGGGCGGTGAAGCCGACGTGCCGCAGCACCGGCTGGCCGGCCACGTACTCGAACGAGACGTCCTCGAAGGCGATGTCGCCGCGCAGGCCGTCGAGGCGCTCGTGGCCCGCGCCGTCCTGCTCGGTCGCCACGTTGCGTAGCTCGCGGATGCGGTCGAGCCCGGCGAAGGCCTCGCTCATCTGCGTGCCGATCGAGGCGAGCTGGATGAGCGGCGCGGCCAGCATGCCGGTGAGCGCCACGTAGGTGCCGAAGGTGCCGAGCGACATGCGGCCGCCGAGGATGGCCGGGCCGCCGACCAGGATCATGAGCACGCCGATGCCGCCGGCGATCAGGCTCGTCACCGCGCTCATCGCCGACACCCCGGTCATCGTGCGCGCGACGTTGCGGAACAGACGGTGGGCGCCGCGTGCGAAGACGAGCTGCTCGCGCCGCTCGGCGGTGTAGGCCTTGACCACGCGCACGCCGCCCAGTGTCTCGCCCAGCCGTCCGGTGACCTCGGCGTTGATGCGGCCGCGCTCGCGGAACAGCGGCCGCAGCCAGCCGAAGGCGAACGTCATGCCCGCGCCGAAGACCGCGAGGAAGACGAGGTTCAGCAGCGTGAGCTGCCAGGAGATGACGAACAGCCAGGTGAGCGCGACCGCGGCGGTGACCACGCTGCTGGCGAGCTGCACGAGGCCGGTGCCGACCAGGTTGCGCACGCCCTCGGCGTCGGTCATCACCCGCGAGATCAGCACGCCGGTCTGGGTGGTGTCGAAGTAGCGCACCGGCAGACGGGTGACGTGGGCCATCACCTGCTTGCGCATCTCGGTGATGGCGCGCTGCGCCGCCACGCCCAGCAGCTGCGAGAGGACGAAGGAGGTGCCCGCCTGCACCAGCGTGGCCGCCGCCAGGGCCAGGGCGATGAGCGGCAGCAGCTCGGGGCGGCCGCCCTGGATGGCGTCGTCGATGACGAACTTGGGCGCGGCCGGCAGCACGAAGCCGGCGGCGCGGTTCACCAGCATGAGCGCGAAGCCG
>JAXDBZ010000222.1:0-5135 GCA_034678345.1 Candidatus Eiseniibacteriota bacterium | reverse complement strand
CAGGCCCGCAGCTCGTCCGGCGCCTCGGGCCGGCCCAGGTCGCGCGCCTCGATCCAGGCCTCCTCGAACAGGGTCCCCGGCGCGGCGCTCCAGGCGAACCCGTCCAGCCCGCCGCCGGCCGCCGAGTCCGGCCCGGCGTGCACGCCGGGCGGCGTGCCCGGCGGCTCCGCCAGCGGCTTGCCGTCGGCGATGAGCAGCGTCTGCACCGCCATCTGGCCGGCCACGTCCCGCGCCGTGAGCCGCAGGGCCAGCGGCCGCGCTCCGGGCGCGACCACGAGATCCCCGGTGGGCGCTCCCGGCGGAGCCGAGCTACGCAGCACGGCCGGGCGGAACCCCGCCGGCGCGCCCAGCACGTAGGCATGGCGCCCGTTGGGCAGCGTGCGTCCGCGGTCGTAGACCGCGTCCACCTCGGTCATCCCCTCGGCCCAGGAGACGCTGTCGAACCGGCATTCGATCGTCTCGTCGGGCCCCTCCAGGCGCACCCGCCACGGCGCCACCGTGAAGCGGCCGTCGGCGCGCGCGTCCACGGCCTCCACCACCAGGCGGCCCACCCCGACCAGCAGCGTCGTGTCGCCGCCGCTGCCGTCGAGGATGGTGGGGTTCGTGGGACGGCTGCCCGCCGCGTCCGGGCGCAGCGGCACCAGCGCCAGGCGGCGCAGCCGCGGCGCGATCGTGTCGGTCACGCTCAGCCCGGCGAGCAGCGGGTTGTAGGCCACGTCGCCGCGGCGGATCTCGAAGTGCAGGTGGGGGGCGTCGGTGCCGCTGCGTCCGCTCCAGCCGAGGCGCTGTCCGGCGCGGACCGTGAAGCGCGCCGGCGCCGGCCACAGGTCCTGCTCGTACTCGCCGCTCGAATCCTGCACGGCCTCGACCCACGCGGCCAGCGGCCCGTCGAAGGCGTCGAGGTGCGCGTAGACGAGCAGCCGGCCGTCGTCGGCCTGCACGTAGATGGCGCGGCCGTAACCGACACCCGAGGCGCGCACGCGCACGACGTGACCCGACAGCGAGGCATAGACGGGGCTGCCCACCACCTCGCCGGTGGCGAAGTCCACCCCGGCGTGGAAGTGGCCGGGCCGGTACTCGCCGAAACCGCCCGAGAGACGCAGCGGCGGATCGAGGGGCGCGCGCTCCAGCGGCGGGAAGTACTGCGGCGCCGGCGTCGAGTCCCACAGCACCACGACCGGCCGCGCCGCTCCGCACACACCCGGCACCAGCAGCAACGCCAGCAGCGCCGCGCCCGCCCGCCAGGTCCCGCTTCCGAGTCGTGTCATCGGCTCCTCCCGCGGCCGGCCGGCCCGTCGCCGTCCCCGCCCTTCTCCGACGCCCGCGCACCCCGACGCATACCGCATCGGTCGTTGCATTCCGCATCCCTCCGTCAGGAGCTTTGCACCATGCGGCCCCGAGTTCCAGTCGGCCCCCGGACGCCACCTGCAATGCCCGCAACGCTGTGCCTGCTTGGCACCGCTGTTGCTCGCGCGAGGCAACCCTGTGGCAGGCCATCGGGCACGACTCCGCTCGGGAGTCCCCTGCAGCCCGGCATGAACGACGTCACACAAGGAGGTCCGCTCGTGAAGTCTCCGAGGATGCTTTTCTCGACGCTCGTCGCCCTTCTTCTCGCTGCGCTGCTGAGCGGTTGCGGGCAGAACTCGACGCCCACCGGCGTGAACCCCCTCGACGATACCGCCCCGGCGGCGCCGTCCCAGATTGGCAAGCTCGACGACACCGCCACGCCCTGCGGCTGGCTCACCTGGGAGGCCAGCACGTCGGCCAACGTCGCCACGTACGAGATCTACCAGTACTCGCCCGATCCGGCGCAGGAGGACGCCTACGTGCTCGTCGGCCTGACGGACGTCGGCACGACCCGCTACCCGCTGCCCGCCGTGTCCGAGTCGCAGACCGCCTACTTCCGTCTCCGCGCCGTCTCGACCGCCGGTGTGCGCAGCCCGTGGTCGGCGACCGCCGGCATCAGTCTGTACATGTACGGTGGCACCGACGCCTCGCGCGACCCGGCCGCCGAGCCGCCGCTCGTGCGTCCGCCCGCCCAGCCGTAACCGCCGCATCACCGTGCTTCACGGAAGGAGCACGATGCGCGTTTGAGCGTGGAGGGAACCACCCGTCAGGCGCGCAAAGTAGAGACCGGCCGGAACGAGCCCCCCCCCCTCGTCCCGGCCGTCCCATTGCACGCTCCCGCTCCAGCCCGCACCCAGGGCGAGCCGTCGCACCAGGCGCCCGGTGACGTCGTGGATGCGGATGCACTCGGCGCCCACCCCCACCCAGTCGAGCCGGACCGGCACCCAGCACGGCCGCCGGCCCACGGCCAGCGCGAATCCGGACGGCAGCTCGGTCGGCGTGAAGGAGGCCGCGTTCGAGCCCGCGCTCCGGTTGCCGGCCTCGTCCCAGGCGCGGAGCCAGTACCAGCGCGTCACCCCCGGCTCGCCCGCCGGCACGGTGAAGCTCTCGGCGCTGCCCGCCGGCGCCGGCGCCGGCAGCCCCGCCACCAGCGTGCCCGCGTCGGCGCTCGCCGTGTCGGCGGCCACCGTGGAATAGCGCAGCTCGTAGGCCGCCGCCCGCCCCAGCGTCCCGTCGTCGCCCGGCGCGGTCCAGCCGAGCCGCACGAAGCCGCCCCCGGCCGCCGTGGCGGACAGGTCGCCGACCGCCGCCGGCGCAACCACGTCCGCCGGCGCGTAGAGGCGGCTGCCCGTGCGGGCGAAGTTGCCGCGCGCAGTCGGCCAGGGCGGCGCCGTCGCGCCCGCGCTGCCGGCGCCCGCGTCGTAGACGTAGAACACCGAGTCCGGCCCCGTGCCGGCGGCGACCCGCGTCGCCCCCTCACCGGTCAGGTCGGCCAGCGTCGGCCAGGCGCCCGCCCCACCCGGCTTGGGGAACGCGGCGATCGGCTGCGCAGCGTCCGTGAACGCCACCAGCCCGTTCACGGTCATCGTCATCACGTCGGGGCGCGCGGCGCCGCGCAGGGGGCCGACCAGCGGCGCCCCCTGCGGGGGCGAGGTGAGTGATGCCGGCCAGCCCGCCAGGGTCGTGCCGGTGGAGTCGAGCGCGACGAGGCGGTTGGGCACGCTCACCGACAGGACCACCTCGTCCGTGCCGTCGCCGTCGAGATCGGCCAGCGCCGGCTCGCCGGCCACGATGCCGGGCAGCGTCCAGGTCGCGCGCACGCTCCCGTCCGCCCGCAGCACCCGCAGCGAGGTGTTCGACGCCACCAGCACGGCGGGGCCTCCGCCCCAGTCCGCCACCACCGGAGCGGCCGGCCACGAGTCCACGGTGAGAGGTGTGTCCCACAGCGGCGAGCCGTCGCGGCGGAACGCGTACACGCCGCCCGCCGCCGTCACCGCGACGATCTCCACGCCGGGCTGGCCGTCGAGATCGCAGAGCGCGACCGGCGACGAGATGCTCCAGCCGTCGGTCTCGGCGCCGAAGCCCTCCACCACCGAGCCGTCGGCGTGCCAGGCCCGCACGATGCCGTTGCCCGACCCGCAGACGATCTCCAGCACGCCGTCGCCGTCGAGGTCGCCCAGCGCGGGCCCGCCCGCGAGCGCCGGGGCGGCCGGCCGCTTCGGGAAGCCGGTCAGCGGCACGCCGGCCGTGTCGTAGCCGGCGATCCAGCCGTTCGTGGTGCCGATGAAGAGCCCGACGCCGTAGCCGCCGCCCAGGTCGGCCGCGGCCAGCCGCCCCGCCGGAACCCCGGGCAGCCCGGTGAGCGCCAGCGTGTCGCCGGTGAGCCAGTCCTGCAGGAGCAGCTTCCCGTCATCCGTCACCCACGCCAGCCGGCGCGCGGGACCGGCGAAGGGCAGCGCCACGCACGGGCCCACCGTCTCGGCACCGCCGCGCCAGGCCAGCGAGGTCAGGCGGTCGGTCAGGGCGCGCCGGGCGTTCAGGCGTCCCGTGCCGTAGCCGCTGCCCGTGTTGTGCGCGGCGATGTCGTCCGCGGTCTCGCGCAGCCGCAGCAGCATGCCCGGCGGCGGCAGCCGGCGCAGATCGAGCGCCCGCCGTTGCGCCTCCAGCAGCGCCACGGCGCCCGCCACCAGCGGCGCCGAGAACGAGGTGCCGCTCAAGGCGCCATAGCCCGGCTGGCGGTAGCCCAGGCTGTCGTCCGGCAGGCTGAGCCGCTGGCGGAACGTGGAGGTGATGCTCACGCCGGGTGCCGAGAGGTCCACCCAGTCGCCGCGGGTCGAGAAGTACGGCACCACGTCGGCGACGTCCGTCGCCCCCACCGCGATGACCTCGGCGCGCTGGGCGATTTCGCACGGCTGGTCGTTGTTCCCGGACGACGAGACGACGACCACGCCCGCCCGCGCGGCGGCGTCGAGCGCCGCCGTCAGGTCGCTCTGCAGCAGGCTCTGGAAGGAGAGGTTGAGGACGTGCGCGCCCATGCGGGTGGCGTAGCGGATGGCGCGGGCCACGAAGCTCATGTCCACGTAGCCCAGCGGCCCGGAGGTCTCGGCCCAGCCGATGCGCAGCGGCATCAGGCGCACCTGCCAAGCCATGCCGGCCACGCCGATGGTGTTGTCGGTGAGCGCGCCCACCAGGCCCGCCACCATCGTGCCGTGCCCGGCGTAGTCGTTCGGGTCGGGGTCCTCGTCGAGATAGTCCTCCTCCGGGAGCGAACCCGAGGGCAGAGAGCCGAGCGCGACGAAGTCCCAGCCGTGCACGTCGTCCACGTAACCATTGCCGTCGTCGTCCACCCCCGCCACGCCGGCCTTCTCCGCCCAGTTGGTCCAGAGCTGGCCCGGCCGGCCCGCCACGCGCACGCCCAGGTCCGGGTGGTACGGGATGACGCCGGTGTCGAGGATGCCCACGACGACGGAGGTGTCGCCGGTGGTGACGTCCCAGGCCTCGGCCGCCCGCACGTCGTGCCCGGAGGCCTGCGCGTACCACCACGACTCGCTCCAGAGCGAGTCGTCGGGCACGGCGGAGACCGGCAGCACGGCGATGGGCTCGGCGCTGCGCACGCCGGCCAGCCCCCGCAGCCGCGCCAGCGCCGCCTCGAGGTCGAGGCCCTCGGGCAGGTGGACGATGTAGAACGCGCCGAGTCCTTCGGCCATCTCGTCCTCGCCGCGGAACTCGGGCTCGAAGCGCAGGCCCAACTCGCCCGCCGCCCGGTCGAGCGGCCCCAGGCCGAGGCG
>JAXDBZ010000221.1:0-8372 GCA_034678345.1 Candidatus Eiseniibacteriota bacterium | reverse complement strand
CAGGCCCGCCTCCTCGGCGGCGCCGCCGGGCTGCACGACGACCACCATCACGCCGGCCGCCAGGCCGGCCGCCTCCTTCTCCCCGTCCGACAGGTCGCGCACGCGCAGGCCCGCGAGCGCGGGGGCTTCCGTGCCGCCGGGCACGCCCTGCGCCACCGCCGAGTCCGTGCGCTCGGCCAGCGTCAGGCCGATGGGCACCCGCCGGCCGTCGCGCAGCACCACGAGCTGGATGCGGCTGCCCACCGGCATCTCGGCGACGCGGATGCGGAACTTCTGCATCTCCGTGACCGGATCGCCGTTCAGCTCGACGATGACGTCGTTGCGCTTGAGGCCGGCCCGCTCGGCTGGCTGGCCGCGCATGACCTCCTGCACCAGCACGCCGCGGCGGTCCTTGAGGCCGAAGCCCTCCGCCAGCTCGGGGGTGAGCTCGGCCAGGCTGACGCCCATCCAGGCCCGCTTGACGCGCCCCGAGGCGATGAGCTGGTCGGCCACGTGCTTCGCCAGGTTGATGGGGATGGCGAAGCCGATGCCCTGCGCGTTCTGGTTGATGGCGGTGTTGATGCCGACCGCCTCGCCGCGCACGTTGCACAGCGGACCGCCCGAGTTGCCGAAGTTGATGGGTGCGTCGGTCTGGATGAAGTCCTGGAAGGCCGGCGTACCGCCGAAGATGTTGAGCGTCGAGCGGCCCTGGGCGCTGATGATGCCGACCGTCACCGAGCCGCGCAGTTCGCCGAGCGGGTTGCCGATGGCGATGGCCCAGTCGCCGATGCGCAGCTGATCGGAGTCGCCCAGCGGCAGCACGGGCAGGTCCTCGCCGTCGATCCGCAGCACGGCGACGTCGGTCTCGGGGTCCGAGCCGACGACCCGGGCGTCGAAGGTGCGCTGGTCGTTCAGGGTGACGGTGATGAGCTGCGCGTTCGCCACCACGTGGTTGTTGGTGAGGATGTGGCCGGCGCGGTCGATGATGAACCCCGACCCCGAGGTCGGCGCGACGCGCGGCCGCTGCGGCATCTCCTGGCCGAAGAAGCGCCGCATGAACTCGTCCTGCGGCAGCATCGCCGTGCTCGCCACCTTCTTCTTCACGTCCACGAAGACCACGGCCGGCAGCGCCTTCTCGACCACCGGCACGAAGGGGCTCTCGAGGCCGCTGCCGAGACCGACGGCGACCGGACGCTCGCGTCGCTGGGCGGCGGCGTCGCGCTGCAGGTCCAGCGCGATGCTCAGGCCGAGACCGACGACGACACCGGCCAGGAGGAGAAAGCTGCCCGCGAGGTAGTGGCTGCGCGGGCGGGCGAAGGGCTCTCGCTGCATGGGATTCCTCCGTATCGGGGCTCCTCCCCCGCGGACCGGGGGAGATTCGTCCTTGGTGCCGGGGACGCTACGCATTCAGGTTATCGTCCGGAGGCGCGCGGCTGTCAGAATGGCGTCAATTGTCGCGGGCGCCGCCCGGCCCGGGCTGGCCCGCCCCGTCCGCAGTATAGCCATCGTCAGGGGAACGTCACGCACCCGCCGCCCGGACCCCGGTGGAAGGCCGCGCGGCGGCTCGGCTACACTGCGCCGCATGAGTGCCGGGGCCGTGTACTTCATCGCCGACGCCCACCTCGGGGTGCGGTCGCGCGAGCACGAGGCGGCGCGCGAGGAGCGGCTCCACTCCTTCCTGCGCTCGCTCGCCGGACGCGCCGCGGCCCTGGTCATCGCCGGGGACCTGTTCGACTTCTGGTTCGAATACCGCGCGGCCATCCCGCGGCGGCACTTCGCCACGCTCGCCATCCTGCGCCGGCTGCGCGAGTCGGGGGTGGAACTCACCTACCTGAATGGCAACCACGACTTCTGGCTGGGCCGCTTCCTCGCCGCCGAGGTCGGCGTCCGGACCCTGCACGGCCCGCTGACGCTCGAGGCGCAGGGGCGCCGCCTGTGGGTGCACCACGGCGACGGGCTCGTCGGGGGCGACCTCGGCTACCGCGTGCTGCGCGCCGTGATCCGGCACCCGGCCAGCATCGCGCTGTACGGCCTGCTGCACCCCGACCTCGGCATCCCGCTGGCGCACCAGGTCTCGCGCTGGTCGCGGCAGTCGCGGGGCGAGAGCCGACTCGAGCCGGAGCGGCTGTGGCGCGAGATCGCGGAGCCGCGCTTCGCGCAAGGGTTCGACGGCGTGCTGATCGGGCACTTCCACCACGTCTACGAGCGGCGGGAGATCGGGCGCGAGCTCTTCCTGCTCGGCGACTGGATCACGCGCGGCACGTACGCGGTCCTCGAGGAGGGCCGGATCCGGCTCGACGACTGGAAAGGCTAGAGCTGGGCGGTGATGGACACGCGGTGCGTGTCGCCGAGGTCCAGCCGCAGCGGCACGAAGGCGTAGTCCAGGCGCAGCCCGCGCAGGGCGTAGCCCGCCCCCAGGCTGAAGCTCGAGGCGTCGTCGTTCGCGCGCAGGCCCGCGCGCAGCGCCGCCGCGCCCGCACCGCCCGCACCGCCCGGCGTGGCCAGCTCGACGCCCAGCATGCCGATGGCGCCACGGCCGCGGGTGACGCGGGTCTCGAGCGCGGCGCGCAGCCGTGCCGCGGGACCGATCGCACCCTCCCACGAGCCGCCGGCCTGCACCGCCGCCGGCAGCGCCACCGGCCTGCCCCGCACACCCTCGACCTCGAAGTCGGTGGCGGGGCCGAGGTGCTCGGCGCTCACGCCCAGCCGCACGCCCGGCAGCCGGGCCGGCTCCCACAGCGCGCCCGCGCCGAGCGACCACGTCTGCCCCGCTTCGTCGGCGATGCGTTCGCGCACGAGCTGCGCCCCGGCGCCGAGGCTCAACCCGGGCGCGAGGGTGCGCCCGTAGGCCAGGCCGAACTCGAGGTCGTGGGCGCCGAAGCTGCCGATGAGGTTGCCCAGCTCGTCGCGCTCCTCGATGGGCTCGGAGTACATCGCCCGCACCGAGGCGGCGAGCCCGCCGCCGAAGAGCCGTCCGGCCAGGGCGAACTGCTCGTGCCGCAGCGTCTGCACGAATTCCGCGTGGCTGCCGGTGATCTGCACGCCCTGCACGCGGTCGAGGGCGGCCACGTTCCAGAACGAGGCCTCAACGCCCTGCGCCAGGGTCGTGAAGGCGCCACCCAGCGCGGCGGCCCGCGCGCCGGCGGGAACCTCGAGGAACGCGAACCCGGGCGGCGCGCCGGCGGCGGGTCGCGGGGCGAGCAGGGCGAGCGCGGCGCACAGGAGCAGCGTGCGGATGGGCTTCATCGGTTTCCTTCGACGCCGGTGCCGCTCAGCCGCGGGCACCGTGGAAAGGCGGGGAGGCGGAGCCGGCCTTCCCGGCTCCGCCCCGTCCCCAGACGATGCGGCAGTCTACCACGCCGCGGTCTCAGCGGCCGCCGCGGCGTGCATCACCCCCGTTGCCCCGGTCGCCCCGGCTGGGCGCGGGCGCCGGCCGCGAGCCGGAGTCGTGCGACGGCGCCGGCCGCGAGTCGCCCTGCGAGCGCTCGCTGCGCGGAGGCGGCGAGACGGCCGGCTCGCGGCTGGGCGCGGACTCGCGCCGGGGCGCGTAGCCGCGGCCGGGCGCCATCCGGGGCGCCGACACGCGGCCCGGCTGCGAGGGCGCGTAGCGGCTCCTCACGCTGCTCTCGCGTTCGCGCACGGTGCCCCGCTCGCGCAGGCTGCCCTCACGCTCGCGCACGGTGCCGCGCTCGCGCAGGCTGCCCTCGCGCTCGCGCACGGTGCCCCGCTCGCGCAGGCTGCCCTCACGCTCGCGCACGGTGCCCCGCGGGGCGATCTCCACGCCGCGCGGGCGGTCCTGGCGCTGGACGGCGCCGCGGCTCCGCTCGCCGGCCCCGGCCCCCGGTGCCAGCCGGCCCTGGGCCGGCCGCGGCCGGTTGGCGCCCACCGGGACGCGGACCTCACGGCCCTCCCCGGTGCGGATCCGCTCGGAGCGCATGAAGCCCGGGGGCAGCGGCTTCTCGCCCTGCCAGTGGGTCCAGTGCGCGCTGGTCGGCGGCTGGTAGTCGCGTGGCGGCGCGCTCTTGTAGCGCACCAGCGGCCCGCCCCACAGGCCGTTCCACTGACGATAGCCACCCCACGACGTGTAGTAGGGACGGTCGTAGGGGGCACAGGGGTAGCAGCGCGGCACGTAGCAGTAGTACGGGACGGTGCCGAACCAGTAGCGCGGGCCCCAGCTCCAGCCCCAGTAGACGCGGAAGTCGAAGGCCGTGCACGAGGCGTAGTACGGGTCCCAGCCGTCCCACCAGGCCCAGTGGCGGGGCCGGTGGCAGTCGTTGCACAGGTAGCGCGGGTAGCGCACCGCCTCGTGGATGTAGTACGCCGAGTAGGCCGTGGCGAAGGCCTCGGTGTCCTCGGCCTCGTAGAGCACCCGGCGGCGGATGCGCTCCATGGCCACGAACGGATCGCCCGAGATGAAGCCGTCGGCCGTCACCCCTTCGTCTTCGCTGTAGTCGTCCTCGCCCAGGTAGCCGACGTGCTCCGCCTGCGGGTCGTAGGGCCGCAGGTAGCGGGGCAGCGCGTTGAACGGCTCGCGCGAGACGATGGCCACGATGTAGCCCTGGCCGGTCGGGCCCTGGACGACGAGCTGCAGGCCCGAGCCCTGCGGCGGCACGCGGTAGGTGTGGCCACCGGCGACGTAGCCGGTGGTCCCGGCGTAGGGAAAGAGCACCCGCACCGCTCCCTCGGAGTCGATGTCGTAGACCAGGAGGTAGCCGTGGTCGGAGGCCCGCACCTTGATCTCGATGGGCTCGTTCGGCTCGTAGATGGCGTCCTTGCCCCGGTCGGTCCAGATGTCCACGCTCATCGGCCGGGCCAGGGCCGTCGCCGGCGCACCCGCCAGCAGCGCGGGTCCGGCGACGAGCCCGACCAGGAATGTCCACCTCAACCACCGCGCTCGGAACATGATCTCGCTCCTTCCAGAGTCCCCGTGCCCGCCGACCGCTCGCGGCGGCGTCCCCGGGTCACTCGCTCCTTCGGTCCGTCCCCCTACCTACCCGGCGCCCGCCGGGTCTGCTCCCGAACTTCCTGCTCCCTATCGCCTCAGCCAGACCACCGGCCGGCGCGGCGTGACCCCGTCGTCCGTCGTGGGGGTCACCGCCAGCTCCTGGTTGCCCGTGTCGATCTGGTAGGCCCAATCGAGCGTGACCGCGGTGGGGCTGACCGCGGTGACGCGGAACTTGGCGTAGTGGTCGTCGCGGGTCCACACGACGTAGTTGTGGCCGACCACGGCCTCGACCGTTCCGGTCGGCGACCAACCCTGCACGGGAGCGAAGTCCACGGCGTCGAGCGACAGGGCGTAGCCGGCGTCCTGGATGTTCGTCCCGTAGTCGGGCACGAAGATCTGCTGGTGCACGTAGTCGTCGCCGTCCACGTAGTAGCCGTAGAAGATGTCGGTGGGCGGATCGGGTGCGTCGGTGCGAACGAAGGCCGAGAAGTCGTAGCCGACGTCGTAGTCGGAATCGACGTAGTTGTACAGGACCAGGCCGGTCCCGGCCGGACGCGGCGTGTCGAAGACGTCGTTCCAGCTCAACTCGCTCTCGAGGCCGTCGCGGTCCACCGCCGCCACGGCGAAGAAGGCCGTCTCGCCGTTCGCCAGACCGCTGACCACGTACTGCACGTACTGCTCGCCGGCCGGAGCGGAGGCCGTGCCGATGCGGTCGTAGGGGCAGCTCGAGCCGCTGGCGCAGGGCGCCTGGTAGATCCGGTAGCCGACCACGTCGGGCTCGGTGTTGGCGAGCCAGACGAGCGTGACGCTGCCGTCACCGGTGACGCTGAACAGGCCGCGCGGGGCCGCCGGCGGCACGTGGGGGCGGGTCGTGGTGTCGTCGCCGCACCCGGCCAGCACCAGGCCGACGAGCACGAGGGGCGCGAGCAGCTTCTTCATGGTCATCCTCCGGATCGGGCGTCACCTGCACGTTACCGGCTGCGTTTCGCCAGGAACATACGGCAACGGGCATGCCACGCGGAGGAGCGGCCCGCGCCGGAATCGTCTGGTCGCGCAAGCCGTTGCCGCGCAAGGAGTAGGCCGACCGCGCCCGGAACGGGCGACGGGGTCCGGAGGCCGCGGGCGTGCGGGCGCGACGCAACTGTGAACCCCACGCCACACCGGCTGCACAAAAAGGGACACCGGTCTGCAAGGATCCGACCCGACGGGACATCCCCCAATGCCGGCGGTGGAGCCAGAGAACCGGTGTCCTGGAGCCTGAATGAAGAACCCGGAACGTGTCGGGTCTGCGCGCTGAGGATGCAGAGACCGGGTGAGCTTGCCTGCTCGGCACCAGGCGCCGACACGTTCCGGGTGGATCGTCTGCCAAGATCCAAGCTAGGCGGTCGCAGAGGACGGTGCGTTGTCCAGTGACTGGGGCTCGTACCCTCGACCGGCTCCTCTGCGGTGCCGCCTAGCTCAGAAACCCGTCCGGAAGCTTCTCCGGACTACATGTGGAGGTCCCCCCCCTCCGCTTGGAGGCACAGCACGCGTCGTGCCAGCCGGACGTGCCGTGCGCCGGAAGCGCCGAACGCGTTGCGCGGCAAACGGAACGGGTGTGCGGCGCGGAGCAGTCGGCGTCACGCGCGGGACCACGGCAGTACGCCGAAAAGGAAAGACCTTTGATGATCCACGGGGCGGCGCGCTAACGGGATGATGGACAACGCCCCCGGTATCAAATCGTTTGATGGTCGCTCTGGAAAGCGATTGGCGGCATCGGCGGCGCGGCGCGCCGCTCAGGAGCGACGGCGCTCCAGCTGGAGCGTCTTGATCCGGGCGAGCAGCGTCGGGTAGCTGAGCCCGAGCTCGCGCGCGACCTTGGCCTTGTTCCAGCGGTGGCGCTCGAGGGCGTCCTGGATCATGCGGCGCTCGAGCTCGGCGACGCTCGAGCGCAGGCTCCTACCGGCGCCGCCGTTGGCCCCGGCCGCGGCGCGAGCCGGCTCGCACATCTCGGGCGGCAGCAGCTCGGGTCCGAGCAGCGCCCCGTCGTCGGCGAGCACGATCATGCGCTTGACCGTCTTCTCCAGCTCCCGCACGTTGCCGCGCCACTCGTGGTCGAGCATCAGTCGCGTCACCTCGGGCGAGAAGCCCCGCACCTGCTTCTCCATCTGGCGCGAGAAGAGGTTCAGGAAGTGCTGCGCCAGGACCGGGATGTCCTCCTTGCGCTCGCGCAGCGCCGGCACGCGCACGGTGATGTCGTTGAGCCGGTAGTAGAGGTCCTCGAGGAAGCGACCCTCGCGGATGCGCTCGCGCAGGTCCACCCCGGTGGCGCAGATGACGCGCGCGTCCACCCGCTTGCTGCGCGTCGCGCCCACCGGGCGGATCTCGCCGCGATCGAGCACGTGCAGCAGCTTCGCCTGCACCGACTCGGGGACCTTCTCGATCTCGTCGAGGAAGATGGTCCCGCCCGCCGCCTCCTCGAACAGCCCCTGCTTGTCCCGCGTCGCCCCGGTGAAGGCGCCGTGCACGTAGCCGAACAGCTCGCTCTCGAGCAGCGACTCGGGCAGGGCGGCGCAGTTGACCTGGACGAACGGCCGGTCGCGCCGGTTCGACGCTTCGTGCACCACCTGGGCGAGCAGGCCCTTGCCGGTGCCGGTCTCGCCCATGAACAGCACGGTCGCCGGACTGTCGCCGACCTTGGACAGCAGGCCCAGGATCCCCTTCATCTCGCGCGAGGCGGTGACCACGCGCTCGGCGCCGGCACTGGGCTTCAGCTTGTCGCGCAGCTCGCGGTTCTCGGCCAGCAGCAGCGAGCGCTGTGCCTCGACGATGGCCACCGCCGCGCTGTTCGCCAGCACGGCCAGCAGGTTCACGTCACGCTGCTTGAAGGGACCGAGCAGGTTGTCGTTGAGCCGGTCCACGAAGACGAGCCCGACCGACTGCGACGGGAAGTTGAGCGGCACGCACACCAGCGAGCCGACCCCCTCGAGGGCATCGGCCACCGCGGCGCTGAAGCGCGGGTCGGCGGCGACGCGGCTGGAGAAGACCGGACCGCGCTCGGCCAGCCGCGGGCCCACGGCCTCCTCGAGCACGCGCAGCACGCGGCGCGCCCGCTCGCGGCCCAGGCCGTGCTGGGCGACCACGTCGAGCCGCACCCCGCCGCTGGAGAAGGCCACGAAGCCGCGGTCGCCGCCCGCGTTCTCGACCGCGAGCTTGACCGTCTGCGCGAGGAGCCCGTCCATGTCGGAGGTCTCGCGGAACAGCCGGTTGGCGTCCTCGAGGGCGCGGAACTCGTTGCTGGTGGACAGCGAGACGGCCACGTACTGGCCCTCGATCTCGCGGCGCAGCTCGTCGGCGCGGTCGCCGGCCGGCGCGCCGGCCTCCTGCAGCCACGACTCCGCCTGCTCCAGCATGGCCAGCGCCTGGTCGTAGTGCTCCCGCTCGGCCTCGAGCCGCGCCACCGTGAGCA
>JAXDBZ010000220.1:0-23695 GCA_034678345.1 Candidatus Eiseniibacteriota bacterium | reverse complement strand
AACGTGGATGGGATGACGGTGGAGCTGATCACGCCGATCGCGATGGAGAAGGAGCTGCGCTTCGCGATCCGCGAGGGCGGCCGCACCGTGGGCGCCGGCGTCGTCACCGAGATCATCCAGTAAGGGGATGACGATGCTGCAGAAGATCCGCATCAAGCTCAAGTCCTACGATCACGCCACGCTGGACCAGTCCGCCGCGGAGATCGTGCGGACGGCGCGTCGCACCGGGGCCGTGACGTCGGGACCCGTGCCGCTGCCGACGAAGAAGACGATCTACACCGTGCTGCGCAGTCCGCACGTGGACAAGAAGTCGCGGGAGCAGTTCGAGATCCGCATTCACAAGCGCCTGATCGACATCACGCGCTCGAGCCCACAGACGATGGAAGCGCTCGAAAAGCTGGACATCCCGGCGGGCGTGGACATCGAGATCAAGACCTGAGCAGGCGAGTGGAACCAACCATGATCGGTTTGATCGGAAGAAAAGTGGGCATGACGCAGCTCTTCGACGAGAGGGGCGAGGCCATTCCCGTCACCATCATCGAAGCCGGGCCGTGCACCGTCACCGAGCTGCGCAGCACGCAGCGCGACGGCTACACGGCCGTGCAGCTCGGGTTCGGGACCCGCAAGGAGTCGCGGTTCACCCGGCCCGTGCTCGGGCAGTTCAAGAAGCGCAATCTTCCTCCGGCGCGCCACCTGCGGGAGTTCCGCGTGGACAGCATCGAGGGGCTGGAGGTCGGCCAGAGCCTGGACGTCTCGATGTTCGAGAAGGGGCGGCGCGTGGACATCCAGGGGGTGACCAAGGGCCGCGGCTTCGCCGGCGTCGTCAAGCGCCACAAGTTCGTCACCGGCCACGCCTCGCACGGCCCCACGGCCGGCAAGCAGCCCGGCTCGATCGGCGCCTCGGCGTACCCCTCGCGCGTCATCAAGGGCAAGCGTCTGCCCGGCCACATGGGCAGCGTCAATCTGACCATCAAGAACCTGGAAGTCGTCGCCATCGACCCCGAGCTGAACGTGCTCATGGTGCGCGGCGCCGTGCCGGGGCCGGCCAACGGGCTGGTGGTCGTGAAGAAGCGGGAAGGCTGACATGAGCGAGATCAACGCCAGGGTCTATGGCCTCGACGGGGCCGACAAGGGCACCACGAGCCTGCCGGAGGCGCTGTTCGGTCAGCAGGTGCACGAGCACCTGCTGTACCTCTCGGTCAAGCGCCATCTCGGCAACCAGCGACAGGGCACGGCCAAGGTCAAGAACCGCGGTGAGGTGACCGGCGGCACGCGCAAGCCGTTCCGGCAGAAGGGCACCGGCCGGGCGCGCCAGGGCGCGAACAACACGGCCCTCATGCCCGGCGGCGGCCGCGCCTTCGGGCCCAAGCCGCGCGACTACCGGACCGAGCTGCCGCGCCAGCAGCGGCGGGCGGCGCTGGCCTCCGCGCTGAGCCAGCTGGCGGCGGAGAACGCGGTGACGGTGCTCGAGTCGCTCGCGTTCGCGGCGCCGAAGACGAGCGAGATGGCGGCGGTGCTCAAGCGCCTCGGGCTCGCGGAGAAGCGCACGCTGCTGGTGGTCGAGCGGGCCGACGAGAACCTGCTCAAGTCGTGCCGCAACCTGCGCAACCTGCGCATGACGCTGGCCCACCAGCTGAACCCGTACGAGCTGCTGAACAGCGACGTGCTGCTGGTCACGGCCGGCGGCCTCGAGCGCATGAAGGAGGTCTTCGTCAAATGAGGGATCCTCGCTCCATCGTGCGCCGGGCGCTCATCACCGAGAAGGGGACGATCCTGCGCGAGACGCGGAACCAGTACCACTTCGAGGTGGCGCGGGACGCCAACAAGATTGAGATCAAGCAGGCGGTCGAGGCCATCTTCTCGGTGAAGGTGAGCGCCGTCCGCACGCAGCAGCATCGCGGCAAGGTGAAGCGGCAGGGCCGCGGCATCGGCCGCCGCAGCGACTGGAAGAAGGCCATCGTCACGCTCAAGCCCGATCAGAAGATCGAGCTGTTCGAGCAGATCTAGGGGAGCGACCATGGGGCTCAAGAAATTCCGTCCGGTCACGCCGACGCTCCGGCACACGGTCCTGCCGGACTATGCGGAGCTGACGCGGAGCCGGCCCGTGAAGTCGCTCACCGAGCGGCTCCACAAGACGGGCGGCCGTGACAACCAGGGCCACGTCTCGGCGCGCTGGATCAGCGGGGGCCACAAGCGCCGCTACCGGATCATCGACTTCGCGCGCACCAAGGACGGCGTGACGGCGCGGGTCGCCAGCATCGAGTACGACCCGAATCGCTCGGCGCGCATCGCGCTGCTGAACTACGCCGACGGCGAGCGACGCTACATCGTGGCGCCGGACGGGCTGAAGGTCGGCATGAAGGTGCAGTCGGGCGTGGACGCCGAGATCAGCCCGGGCAACTGCCTGCCGCTGAAGAACATCCCGCTCGGCACCAACGTGCACAACGTGGAGCTGTTCCCGGGGCGGCGCTCGCGCATCGCGCGCTCGGCGGGCACGTACTGCCAGTTGATGGCGCGGGACGGCGACTACGCGCAGCTGCGGCTGCCCTCGGGCGAGGTGCGGAAGTTCCACGTCGCCTGCCGGGCGGTCGTCGGGCAGGTCGGCAACCTGGAGCACGAGAACGTGTCCCTCGGCAAGGCCGGGCGGAACCGCTGGCGCGGCAAGGCGCCCAGCGTGCGCGGCGTGGCCATGAATCCGGTGGACCATCCGATGGGCGGCGGCGAGGGCAAGTCCTCCGGCGGGCGGCATCCGTGCTCGCCGTGGGGCAAGAAGGCCAAGGGTCTCAAGACGCGGAAGCGCAAGCTGAGCGACCGGCTCATCGTGCGCCGCCGGACGAAGTAGCGGGGGAGAAACTCCATGGCGCGTTCCATCAAGAAGGGACCCTACGTCGTCGAGTCCCTCGTACGGAAGATCGAGACGCTGAACCGCAGCGGCGAGAAGCGCGTGCTCAAGACCTGGGCGCGGCGCTCGACCGTGCTGCCCGAGTTCGTGGGCCACACGCTCGCGGTCCACAACGGGAACAAGTTCATCCCGATCTACATCACCGAGAACATGGTCGGCCACAAGCTCGGCGAGTTCGTCCCCACGCGGGTCTTCCGCGGCCACGGGCAGCACGTGGCCGAGAAGACGCCCGTGCCGGGCGGACCGGGGAAGTAGAGCCATGCAAGCGAAAGCCATCCAGCGGTACGTGCGGATCACGCCGCGCAAGTGCAACCAGGTGCTCGAGCTCATCCGCGGGCAGGCGGTCGAGCACGCCCAGACCACGCTGCAGTTCACGCCCAAGGCGGGGGCGCGCATCGTGCAGAAGGTGCTGAAGTCCGCGGTCGCCAACGCGCTCCACGAGGGCAAGGTGCGGCTCGAGGACCTGTACGTGAAGGAAGCGGTCGTCGGGGACGGTCCCACCCTCAAGCGGTGGCTGCCCCGCGCTCAGGGGCGCGCCACCCCGATGCTGAAGCGTACCAGCCACGTGTCCGTGACCGTGGCCACGAGGGAGTAGCCCATGGGTCAGAAGACACATCCCATCGGCCTGCGCCTGGGCATCGTGAAGACCTGGGACTCGCGCTGGTTCGCCAAGCGCAGTTATCCCGAGCTGCTGAAGGAGGACCTGCTGATCAAGCGGTACCTCAAGAAGCGTCTCTACCAGGCCGGCATCTCGAAGATCACGATCGAGCGCAAGGGCGACAAGATCACCGTCGGTATCCGTACCGCGCGCCCGGGCCTGGTCATCGGCCGCAAGGGCGAGCAGGTGGACAAGCTCTCCGAGGAGATGAAGGCGCTCACGAAGAAGCACGTCCAGCTCAACATCGAGGAGATCAAGCGGGCCGACCTGGACGCCCAGCTGGTGGCGGAGCACATCGCCAAGCAGCTCGAGCAGCGGGTCTCGTTCCGCCGCGCCATGAAGAAGGCGATCGCCTCCTCGATGCGCGCCGGTGCGCAGGGCATCCGTGTCGCCGCCTCGGGCCGCCTCGGCGGCGCCGAGATGTCGCGCTACGAGACCTACCGCGAGGGGCGGGTGCCGCTGCACACGCTGCGCGCGGACATCGACTTCGCCCGCGCCACCGCCAGCACCGCGTACGGGACCTGCGGCGTGAAGGTATGGATGTTCCATGGCGAGGTCCTCGACAAGCCGGCGGCCGGGAACCCGGCCGGGACGCGGTAGGGGGACGCCACCATGCTGATGCCGAAGCGCGTCAAGTACCGGAAGCAGCAGCGCGGCCGCATGAACGGCAAGGCCTACCGTGGCTCCGCCGTCGTGTTCGGCGAGTACGGCCTGATCTCGCTCGATCCGGCGTGGGTCACGAACCGCCAGATCGAGGCGGCGCGCGTGGCCATCACCCGTTCGATCAAGCGCGGCGGGAAGATGTGGATCCGGGTGTTCCCCGACAAGCCCGTCACGAAGAAGCCCGCGGAGACGCGCATGGGCAAGGGCAAGGGCGCGCCGGAGTTCTGGGTGGCGGTCATCAAGCCGGGCCGCGTCATGTTCGAGCTCGAAGGCATCTCGCGGGCGGCGGCGCAGGAGGCGATGAAGCTGGGCGCCTCGAAACTGCCGATCCGCACGCGCTTCGTCGAGCGTCACGAGCTCGGGAGGGACTAAGCCGTGCCACACGTCAAGGCCAAGGCCATGCGGGAGATGTCCCCGGAGGAGATCCGGGAACGGCTCCAGGAGCTGCGCGAGGAGCTCTTCAACATGCGCTTCCGGAACGCGATGAAGCAGCTCGACAACCCGCTCAAGATCCGGGAGAGCCGGCGCGAGATGGCGCGCCTGCTGACCGTGCTGCGCGAGAAGGAGCAGGTCGCACGATGAGCAACGGAACCGAACGCAATCGCCGGAAGGTGCGGGTCGGCAGGGTGGTGAGCGACCGGATGGACAAGACGGTCGTGGTCTCCATCGAGCGGCTGGTCAAGCACCCCGCGGTCGGCCGCTACGTGCGCCGGCGCGCGACCTTCAAGGTGCACGACGAGAAGAACGAGTGCCATGTGGGTGACGTGATCCGCTTCATGGAGACGCGACCGCTCTCGAAGGAGAAGCGCTGGCGCTTCGTGGAGTTCGTCGAACGAGCGAAGTAGCGCTCCGGGAGTCGAGACATGATCCAGCTGAGAACCATGGTGACCGTCGCGGACAACTCGGGCGCGAAGCGCGCCCAGTGCATCAAGGTGCTGGGCGGGCACCACAGGCGCTACGGCCGGCTCGGCGACATCGTCGTCGTGTCGGTGAAGGACGCCATCCCCGGCGCGGCGGTGAAGAAGGGCGACGTCGCCAAGGCGGTCGTGGTGCGCGCGGTGAAGGAGGGCCGCCGCAAGGACGGTTCCTACATCCGCTTCGACGAGAACGCGGTGGTGCTCATCAACGACGACAAGGAACCGCGCGGCACCCGCATCTTCGGGCCCGTGGCGCGGGAGCTGCGCGAGAAGCAGTTCATGAAGATCATCTCGCTGGCTCCGGAGGTGATCTGATGGCGGTCAAGATCCGCAAGGGCGACATCGTCATGGTGATCGCCGGCGACGACAAGGGCAAGACCGGACGCGTGCTCGCGGTGGACGCCGAGAAGCAGCGCGTGGTGGTCGAGAAGGTGAACTTCATCAAGCGGCACACGAAGGCGCGGCGGCAGGGCGCCAAGAGCGGCATCCTCGAGAAGGAGGCGCCGCTGCACCTGTCCAACGTGCAGTTGTACGACGGCAAGGTCGGGCGCGGGACGCGCATCGGCACGCGGATCCTCGCGGACGGGAAGCGCGAGCGGGTCTCGCGCGCCAGCGGGGAGACGCTGCCGAAGGCCGAGTAGCGAGCGAAGCACCTGGCCGCCGTGTGCGGCCGGGGGGAGGGAGTTCCTCCCGGGCACGGCCCTGAGACACCAGGGTCGAGCGGGCCGTGTGAACCGGACCCTGGAGAGACCGAGATGGCGGACGAGAAGAAGCCCAAGGCGGCGAAGCCGGACAGGCCGGCAAAGCCCGGCAAACCGGGCAAGGGCGACGAGGGCGCGAAGGCGGGCAAGAGCGGCCCGGTCGAGATGGGCCGCCCCACCGGCCCGGCGGAGAAGCCGCGGCTGGCGAAGCACTACGAGCAGAAGGTGCGCCCGGCGCTGATGGAGAAGTTCCAGTACGGCAGCGTCATGCAGGCGCCGCGCATGGTGAAGATCGTGCTCAACATGGGCGTCGGCGACGCGCTGCAGGACCAGAAACTGCTCGACGCGGCGGCCAACGAGCTGATGGCCATCGCCGGGCAGCGGCCGACGGTGCGGCGCGCGAAGAAGTCGATCTCGAACTTCAAGCTGCGCGCGGGCGTGCCCGTGGGGTGCGCCGTGACGCTGCGCGGCGCGCGCATGTACGAGTTCTACGACCGCCTCATCAACGTGGCGGTGCCGCGCATCCGCGACTTCCGCGGGCTGAACCCGCGGTCGTTCGACGGCCACGGCAACTACACCATGGGCATGACGGAGCAGATCATCTTCCCCGAGATCAACTACGACAAGGTGGGCAAGGTCCGCGGCATGGACGTGACCATCGTCACGACGGCACGCACCGACGAGGAGGGGCGCGAGCTGCTGCGGCTCATGAACATGCCCTTCCGCGTGCGGTAGGCCGGAGGAGATCATGGCGAAGAAGTCGATCATCGAGAAGTGGAAGCGGACGCCGAAGTTCAAGGTGCGCGCCTACACCCGCTGCCATCGCTGCGGGCGCCCGCGTGGCTACCTGCGCGACTTCGGTCTCTGCCGCATCTGCTTCCGGGAGCTGGCGCTGTCGGGGCAGATCCCGGGCGTCGTGAAGTCCAGCTGGTGAACCGCCCGGGCACCCACGCGCGGCGTGGGGCCGGGGCATGACGGGACCAGGCAGCAGGACGCGGCGGCGCCGCGCCCTGGACGGTGGTCCCCGGAGGATCTGAGGAATGTCGGTCAGCGACCCGGTGGCGGATTTCCTGACCTGCGTGCGCAACGCGATCCGCGCCAAGCACCGCAAGGTGGACGTGCCCGCCTCGAAGCTCAAGACGGAATTGGCGCGCGTGCTGCTGCGCGAGCGCTATATCAACAATTACAAGGTGATCGAGGACGACAAGCAGGGCGTCCTGCGCGTCTACCTCAAGTACACGCCCGATGACGTCCCCGTCATCACCGGCCTGCGGCGCATGAGTTCGCCGGGACGGCGCGTCTACCTGGGCAAGGCCCGGCTGCCGAAGGTGATGGGCGGCCTGGGCGCCTCGATCGTGTCCACGTCACGCGGGCTGATGACCGACCGCGAGGCCCGTGAAGCGGGCCTCGGCGGCGAGCTCATCTGCCAGGTCTGGTAGGGGGTCGGCATGTCGCGAGTCGGAAAGCGTCCGGTCCCCATCCCGAGCGGCGTCACGGTCGTCGTCGAGGACGACCGTCTCGTCCGCGTGAAGGGGCCGAAGGGAGAGCTCACCCACCCGGTGCTCGACGGCACCCGGGTGGTGGTCGAGGGCGCCGAGGCGCGCGTCTCGGCGGAGCGCGTGGTCCGCAACCCGGCGTTCGGAACGATGCGGGCGAAGCTGAACAACATGGTGCTCGGGGTGACCGCCGGGTTCAGCCGGAACCTCGAGATCCAGGGCACGGGCTACCGCGCCGCGATGGAGGGGAACGCCCTGGTGCTGCAGCTCGGCTTCTCGCATCCCATCCGGTTCGAGGTGCCGCAGGGCATCACCATCAAGGTCGAGAATCCGACGCGGATCACGGTGAGCGGCGCGGACAAGGCGCAGGTCGGCCAGGTCGCCGCGAACATCCGCGGGTTCCGCCCGCCGGAGCCCTACAAGGGCAAGGGCGTGCGCTACGAGGGCGAATACGTCCGTCGCAAGGCCGGGAAGGCCGCGGGGTCGGCAACATGAGCGGACAGCACAACAAGCACGAGCGGCGCCGCATCCGGCGCTATCGCATCCGCAAGCGGGTCTCGGGGTCCACGGAGCGTCCGCGTCTGTCGGTGTTCCGCAGCTCCCGTCACATCTACGCCCAGATCATCGACGACGTGCGGGGCATCACCCTCGTGGCTGCATCGAGCCGCGAGGACATCCCGCGCGAGGGGAAGGGCAAGCTCGGTGTCTGCACCGAGGTCGGCAAGCGTCTGGCCGCGCGGGCGAAGGAGAAGGGTGTCGCGCGCGTGTGCTTCGACCGGGGCGGCTACCTGTACCACGGGCGCGTCAAGGCGCTCGCCGACGGCGCGCGGGCCGGCGGCCTGGAATTCTAGGAGGACGACGTGCGAGGCCAGGAAACCAGGGGCCGGGGCGGTCAGGCGGAAGCCCCCAAGTCCGAATTCGTCGAGCGGGTCATCAACGTCAATCGCTGCGCCAAGGTGGTGAAGGGCGGCCGGCGCTTCTCGTTCAACGCGATCGTCGCGGTGGGCGACCAGAAGGGGCGCGTCGGCGTGGGCCTGGGCAAGGCCAACGAGGTCGCCGACGCGATCCGCAAGGCCGGCGAGGCCGCCAAGAAGGGCATGTTCCGCGTCCCGGTCACCCGGGGCAGTTCGATCCCGCACGCCATCGTCGGCCGCTTCGGCGCGGGCCGGGTGATGCTCAAGCCCGCCTCGCCCGGTACCGGCGTCATCGCCGGCTCGGGCGTGCGCGCCGTGCTCGAGGTGGCGGGCGTGCAGAACGTCCTCACCAAGTGTCTGGGCAGCCGCAATCCGCACAACCTCGTCAAGGCCACGGTGAAGGCCCTGCAGGGCCTGCGGCGGCCGTCCGAGATCGCGGCCATGCGCGGCATCAACCTGGACGAGCTGTTCGCGCGCCGGAGCGAGCCCCATGCCTAAGACGATCCGCATCCGCCAGATCAAGAGCGCCAGCGGGCATCGGCGGGACCAGGACGCGACCTTGCGCGCCCTCGGCATCCACCGCATGCACCAGGTCATCGAGCACAACGACACGCCCCAGATCCGGGGCATGATCTTCAAGGTCCGCCACCTCGTCGAAGTGGTGGAGGGCTGAGGGGGATGGCGATGATTCGCATCGGGACGATCCGTCCGGCCAGCGGGGCGACCAGGACCGGCAAGCGCCGTGGCAAGGGCGCTGCGACCGGCCTCGGTGGCACCGCGGGGCGCGGACACAAGGGCCATAAGGCCCGGACCGGTGGCAAGATCCCGGTCTGGTTCGAGGGTGGCCAGATGCCGATCCAGCGGCGGCTGCCCAAGCGCGGGTTCAAGAACCCGGGCCGGGTCGAGTACCAGGTCGTGCAGGTGGGGCGGCTGGCGGCGGCGCCGGCGCAGACGCTGGTGGACCGCACGTGGCTGGCCGGACGCAGGCTCGTGCGTGGCACCCGCCCGGTGAAGCTGCTGGCCGGCGGGAAGCTCGAGGTGGCGCTCACGGTGCGTGTGGATGCCGCGAGCGAGGCCGCTCGCCGTGCGGTCGAGGCCGCCGGCGGCACCGTGGAGACGCCCAAGCCGAAGGCCGAGGCCTAGGCGACCGAGGGAACATGATCGAGAAGCTTCGCAACATCTTCCAGGTCCCGGAGCTGAAGCGCCGGATCCTGTTCACGATGGTGATCGTCGCGATCTACCGGCTGGGCGAGCACCTGCCCTCGCCGGGGGTGAACGTTGCCGCCCTGCGCGACGCGTTCGAGGCGGGGGCCGGCGCGGGCGGCATCTTCGGCCTGTACGACCTGTTCGTGGGCGGGGCCTTCTCCCAGGCGATGATCTTCGCGCTGGGGATCATGCCGTACATCTCCGCCTCGATCATCCTGCAGCTGCTCGGCGCCGTGGTCCCGTACTACGAGAAGCTGCGCAAGGAGGGCGAGGAGGGACAGAAGAAGATCACCCAGCATACGCGCTACGGCACGGTGCTGCTCTCCATCCTGCAGTCGTTCGGCTACGCGGTCTTCCTGCAGAGCGGGCTCGGACCGGGCATCGTGCCGCACCCCGGCCCGCTGTTCGTGTTCACGACCATCGTCACCCAGACCACCGGCACGATCCTGGTCATGTGGCTGGGCGAGAAGATCACCGAGCACGGCATCGGCAACGGCATCTCGCTCATCATCTTCATCAACATCATCGGTCGCGTCCCGAACACGATCCGCCAGGCCGTCCAGAACCTGCAGGGCGGCCAGAGCTGGCTGCTCTACCTGGTCATCCTCGCCGGCATGGTGGCCGTGGTCGCGGCCGTCATCCTCATGACCCAGGCGGTGCGCAAGATCCCGGTCCAGTACGCCAAGCGCATCGTCGGCCGCCGCATGTACGGCGGGGCCAACACCCACATCCCGCTGCGCGTCAACACCGCCGGCGTGATCCCGATCATCTTCGCCTCGAGCCTCATGATCTTCCCGAGCTTCGTGGGCGGGCTGCTGAAGTGGGACTGGGTGCAGACCTACCTGAGCCCGACCGGCTGGCTCTACAACATCCTGTACGGCGTCATCATCATCTTCTTCACCTACTTCTACACCGCCGTCGTGCTGAACCCGAACGACCTGGCGGAGAACATGCGCAAGTACGGCGGCTTCGTCCCCGGCATCCGGCCCGGCCGCAAGACGGCCGAGTACATCGACCGGGTTCTGTCGCGCATCACGCTGCCGGGGGCGGTCTTCCTGGCGCTGATCGCGGTGCTGCCGGACGTGATCATGGCGAACACGAACGCGCGCTTCCTGGCGTTCGGCGGTACCAGCGTGCTGATCGTGGTGGGTGTGGCGCTCGATACGCTGCAGCAGATCGAGTCGCACCTGCTCATGCGGCACTACGAAGGCTTCGTGAAGGGCGGCCGGATCCGCGGCCGCCAGAGGATGTAGACGTTGCGCATCGTCATGCTCGGCGCTCCCGGCACGGGGAAGGGTACCCAGGGACGCCGGCTGGCCGCGGCTGGCGGCTGCCCGCTGATCTCGACGGGGGAGATCCTCCGCGAGGCGGTGGCGCAGGCCACGCCGCTCGGGCTCGAAGCCCGGCAGCAGATGGACGCCGGGCGGCTGGTGGACGACCGGGTCATGATCGCGCTGATGCGCGAGCGGATGGCCCGGCCGGACACGGACGGGGGGTTCGTGCTGGACGGTTTCCCGCGCACGGTGCCGCAGGCCGAGGCGCTGGACGCCCTGCTGGCCGAGCGCGGTCAGGGGATCGAGAGGGTGCTGTACCTGCAGGTGAGCGAGGACGAGCTGGTGCGGCGGCTGCAGGGACGGCGCGAGTGCCCGGTGTGCATGCGGGCCTACAACCTGGAAGGGATGGTGCCGAAGGACGGGCGCCACTGCGACGACCATCCGGCGGTGGAGCTGCGGGTGCGGGCGGACGACAGCGAGGCGGCCATCCGGCAGCGCTTCGAGGAGTACCGCGCCAAGACCGCGCCGCTGGTGGCCTATTTCGAGACGACGGGCCGTCTGCGCCGGGTGTCCGGCACGGGCACGGCCGACGAGGTGTTCGACGCGCTGCACCGGGAGGCGGGAGGGGTCCCGCCGGTGACGGCCTGAGTATGGTGTACCTGAGGGACCGGCGGGAGATCGAGGCGATCCGCGAGGCGGCACGGCTCGTGGCGAAGACCCTCGACATGCTGGGGCGGGAGATCCGCCCGGGCGTGACGACCGCCGCGCTGGACCGGCTGGCGGAGACGTTCATCCGGGATCACGGCGGACGCCCGGCGTTCAAGGGCTACCGCGGGTTCCCGGCGTCCATCTGCCCGTCGGTGAACGAGGAAGTGGTCCACGCCATCCCGGGCCCGCGGCGCCTGGACGAGGGCGACCTGGTCGGGGTGGACGTGGGCGTGGAGATGGGAGGCTACTACGGCGACTCGGCCCGCACCTTCGCGGTCGGGACGGTCGGCGAGGAGACCGAGCGGCTGATGCGGGTGACGCGGGAGGCCCTGATGGAGGGGATCGCGCGGGCCCGCGGCGGGAACCGCGTGGGGGACATCTCCCACGCGATCCAGACGCACGTCGAGCACCACGGCTTCTCGATCGTGCGCTCGCTGGTGGGACACGGCATCGGCCGGGAGATGCACGAGGAGCCCGCGGTGCCGAACTTCGGGCCGCCCGACCGCGGCCCGCGGCTGATGATCGGGCAGGTGCTGGCGATCGAGCCGATGGTGAACGCAGGCGGGTCGGACGTGGTCACGCGGGAGGATGGCTGGACGGTGGTGACGAAGGACGGCAGCCGGAGCGCCCACTTCGAGCACACGATCGCCATCGGCCCGAACGGCCCCGAGATCCTGTCCACGGCAGAGGAACGGTAGGCTGCGCGGAGCAGCCGAGGGCAAGGCGGCGAGGGAGCGACGAGCGAGTCGTATCTTGGATACGTCGCAGCGAGGAGCGACCGAGCCAACGCGGTGATCGGCTGCTCAGTGCAGCCAGGAGACAGTTTGGCAAAAGAAGAAGGCATCCAGGTCGAAGGCACCGTGATCGAGCCGCTGCCGAACGCCATGTTCCGGGTGGAACTGGAAAACGGGCACAAGGTGCTGGCCCACATCTCGGGCAAGATGCGGATGCATTTCATCAAGATCCTGCCGGGCGACAAGGTCACCATCGAGCTGTCGCCGTACGACCTGACGCGCGGCCGGATCGTGTACCGCTACAAGTAGGCCGGGGGCACCCGGACCCACGGGGGCGCATCCCCCGGCGTGGCGGAACGGGCACCCGCAGGCGGGGTGACCCGCCGGAGGCATGGCGATGAAGGTTCGTACCTCGGTGAAGAAGATCTGCGAGCACTGCAAGGTCGTGCGTCGCGATGGCGTGATCCGCGTGATCTGCAAGCGCAATCCGCGGCACAAGCAGCGTCAGAAGTAGCGAAGGAGGCATTTCGTGGCACGCATTGCCGGCGTTGATCTGCCGAACGACAAGCGGATCGAGATCGCGCTGACCTACGTCTACGGCATCGGCCGCGCGACCGCGCGCAAGATCCTGGACACGGCCGGCGTCTCGGGTGACATCCGGGTCAAGAACCTGACCGACGAGGACACGGGGAAGCTGCGCACCATCATCGAGCGCGACTTCAAGGTCGAGGGTGCCCTGCGCAGCGAGATGGCGATGAACATCAAGCGTCTGATGGACATCGGCGCCTATCGTGGCCTGCGCCATCGGCGCGGCCTGCCCGTGCGCGGCCAGCGGACCAAGACCAACGCGCGCACCCGCAAGGGGCCGAAGAAGACCGCCGGCGTGATGAAGCGCACCGTCGCCAAGCCTGCGCCCAAGAAGTAACCGTCGAGGAGGTATCGAGTGGCTGAGGTCAAGAAGACGAAGAGGCGCGACCGCAAGGTGAGCACGAACGGTGTCGCTCACGTGCAGGCGAGCTTCAACAACACCATCGTGACCATCACGGACATGGATGGTGCCGTGATCACCTGGGCGAGCGCGGGGAAGGTGGGCTTCAAGGGCTCGCGCAAGAGCACGCCGTTCGCGGCGCAGGTGGCCGCGGAGGCGAGCGCCCGCGAGGCCGTCAACCTCGGCATGAAGCGCGTCGAGGTCTGGGTCAAGGGCCCCGGGGCGGGGCGCGAGGCGGCCATCCGTTCGCTGCAGGCGGCGGGGCTCGAGATCTCGGCCATCAAGGACGTCACCCCCATCCCGCACAACGGCTGCCGCCCGCCCAAGCGGCGCCGGGTCTAGGAGAGCACCATGGCGGTCGATCAGGACGCGCGCTGCCGCAAGTGCCGGCGCGCCAGCATGAAGCTCTTCCTCAAGGGCGCTCGCTGCTACACGGACAAGTGTGCGCTCGAGCGCCGCGCCTACGCGCCGGGAGAGCACGGTAAGAGCCGCAGGATCAAGGAGACGAACTACGGCGTGCAGCTGCGCGAGAAGCAGAAGGCGCGCCGGATGTACGGCATCCTCGAGCGGCAGTTCCGCAACTACTTCGAGAAGGCGGCCGAGGCGAAGGGCGTCACCGGCGAGGTGCTGCTCCAGATGCTCGAGCGCCGTCTCGACAACGTCACCTACCGGCTCGGCTTCGCGGTGAACCGCAACCAGGCCCGGCAGCTGGTCCGTCACGGTCACATCACGGTCAACGGCCGCAAGGTGGACATCCCGTCGTTCCTGGTGAGGCCGGGGGACGAGGTGGTCGTGCGGGAGAAGAGCCGCAAGCTGACGGTCATCGTGAACTCCCTCGAGGCCCGCAAGGGGCAGACCGCCCCGGCGTGGCTCGAGCTGAGCCCCGAACGGCTGGCGGGCCGGGTGCTGAGCATCCCGACGCGCGAGTCTATCCCGACGCCGGTCAACGAGCAGCTCATCGTCGAGCTCTATTCGAAGTAGGCTGCGCCTTCTCCTCTGGGAGGCTCCCTGATGAAGTGGAAGAATCTGACCATGCCGCGACAGGTCGTCGCGGACCCCGGTAATACTCCCGGGTACGGCAAGTTCGTCATCGAGCCGCTCGAGCGGGGGTTCGGCATCACGCTGGGCAATGCGCTGCGGCGGGTGCTGCTTTCGTCGTTGCAGGGCGCGGCGATCACCGCCGTGCGCATCGAGGGTGTGCTGCACGAGTTCTCGACCCTGCCCGGGGTGATCGAGGACGTGACCGAGATCATCCTCAACCTGAAGCAGGTGCGCCTGAAGCTGCACGGCGACGGGCCGAAGCGCGGCCTGTTCGAGGCCAGCGGCAAGCGCGAGGTGAAGGCCGGCGACCTGCAGGCCGACCCGGACGTCGAGATCCTGAACCCCGACCTCCACATCGCCACCCTGAACCGGGACGGCGACCTGCGCATGGAGGTGGACCTCAACGGCGGACGCGGCTACGTCTCGGCCGACCAGCACTCGCAGACGGACCGCCCCATCGGCGTGATCCCCATCGACTCGCTGTTCTCGCCGGTCACCAAGGTGAACTACCACGTCGAGGCCACCCGGCTCGGCCAGCGCATCGACTACGACAAGCTGACGCTCGAGGTGTGGACCGACCAGAGCATCCTGCCGGCCGACGCCATCGCCTGGGCGGCGAAGCTGCTGCGCGACCACTTCGACATGTTCATCCATTTCGAGAACGAGCCGGTCATCGAGGGCGAGGAGGAGGAGGACCCGCAGCTGGCCCAGGCCCGCCGGCAGCTGGAGAAGAGCGTCGAGGAGCTCGAGCTGTCCGTGCGCTCGAGCAACTGCCTGCGCGCGGCCGAGATCAAGACCATCGGCGACCTCGTCGTCAAGAGCGAGTCGGAGATGCTCAAGTACCGCAACTTCGGCCGGAAGTCCCTGAAGGAGATCCAGGACCTGCTGGCGGAGATGGGTCTGACCTTCGGGATGGACCTGAGCCGGTTCTACCAGCCCAAGACGACGCCGACGGTCGAGAGCTGATCCGGACCGCGGGATGACGCGGCCGGCCGGGCCGGCCGAAAGGGAATCGGACTGACATGCGACACCGCAAAGACCATCGCAAGCTGAGCCGCACCGCGTCCCACCGGCGCGCGGTGCTGCGGAACCTCGTCACGGCGCTCTTCCAGTACGAACGCATCGAGACCACGGTCGAGAAGGCCAAGGAGGCGCGCCGCCTCGCCGAGCGTCTCATCACCTTCGCCAAGCGCGGCGACCTGGCGGCGCGGCGCCACGTGGCGCGCTTCGTCACCCGGCCGGCGGTCACCGCCCGGTTGTTCGCGACGATCGCGCCGTGGTACGCGGAGCGGCAGGGCGGCTACACGCGCATCGTGCGCATCGGGCGGCGCCTGGGCGACGCCGGCGAGACGGCCTATCTGGAGCTGGTGAAGACGGCCGAGCAGAAGGAGAAGGAGCGCAAGGCCCGCATCGCCTCCGCCGAGGCCCGCGACAAGGCGCTCAAGGGCGGCGAGAAGAAGAAGGCGAAGAAGGCCACGGAGAAGGAGGAGGAGCCGGCCGCCGAGGACAAGCCCAGGCGCGGTGACAAGCGCCACGGCGAGGGCGGCCCCGTCGGCCCGGCCAAGAAGCGCACCCGCACCGGGGTCAAGACCGGCTAGCGGCGCCCGCATCCCGGGATCGGAGCGCGCGGGCGGACGGTGTCCCATCCGCCCGCGCGTCTGCTCCGGCCCGGAGGCGTCCCGCCCGTCCCCGTCCCATGAGCCCGCCGCTCGCGCTGGCCCTCGCCCTGAGCCTCGCCGCCGCCCCGGCGGACACCGTGGCGCGCTCCGACTGGCTGTGGGTGACCCGCGCCACGCTGGTGGACTCGGTGGCGATCGACCGCATGGTGGCGCGGGCGCGGGCGGCGGGCGTGCGCGGACTGCTCGTGCAGGTGGTCGGACGGGGGGACGCCTTCCACCGCTCCGACCGGCTGCCGCGCTCCGAGGCGCTGGGTCCGCGTGCCGGCGACCCGCTCGCGCGCGTGCTCGAGCGCGCGCACGCCGCCGGGCTCGAGGTCCACGCCTGGATGAACTGCCTGCTGGTCTGGTCGGCGCCGCACCGGCCGCGCGACCCGCGGCACGTCCTTCACGCGCACCCCGAGTGGGTGGCGCACCTCCCGGACGGACGCCCGATGACGGCCCTGAGCCGGAGCGAGCGCGCGCGCCTCGGCGTCGAGGGCGCCTACCTCAGCCCGGCGCGGCCGGCGGTGCGGTCGTGGGTCGCCTCCATCGCCGGCGAGATCGCCGCGCGCTACCCGGTGGACGGCATCCACCTCGACTACATCCGCGAGCCGGGCACCTTCGCCGGACTCGACGCCGACGCGCGCGCCCGCTTCGCCCTCGAGCACGGCGCGGATCCGGCCCGCTTCGCCCTCGAGCCACCGGCGCGCCGCGCGGCGCTCGATTCGACCTGGGCCGCCTTCCAGCGCGAGCAGGTCACGGCCATCGTGCGCGAGGTGCGGGACTCGATCGCCGCGGCGCGTCCGGGGCTGGCGCTCAGCGCCGCCGTGCTGGCCGACACGGCGACGGCGGAGCGGCGCCACGCCCAGGACTGGCGCGCCTGGGTGCGCGCCGGGCTGCTCGACCGGGTCTTCGTCATGTGCTATGCCCGCCCCGTGCAGACGGTCCTCGAGCAGATGGTGGCGTACGCGGACGCGCTCGGCACCGCGCACGTCGTGCCGGGCATCGCGGTGTACAACTCGGGCGCCGCCACGGCCGCCGCCAAGATCAAGGGCGCCGTGGCGATGGGCTACCGCGCCGTGGCCCTCTACTCCTACGACGCGCTCGACGCGCAGCCCGGCTACTGGGACGCGCTCGCCGGCTTCCTCGGCTCGCGCCCGGCGGCGGTGGGGGCGGGGGAGCCCCGATGAGCGAGATCCGCGTCCGCGAGGACCTGCGCAACATCGCCATCATCGCCCATGTGGACCACGGCAAGACCACGCTGGTGGACGCCCTGCTCTGGCAGAGCGGCGTGTTCCGCGAGAACCAGGAGGTGGTCGAGCGGGTGATGGACTCGAACGACCTGGAACGCGAGAAGGGCATCACCATCCTGGCCAAGAACACGGCCGTGCGCCACGGCACGACGAAGATCAACATCGTGGACACGCCGGGGCACGCCGACTTCGGCGGTGAGGTGGAACGCACGCTCAAGATGGTGGACGGCGTGCTGCTGCTGGTGGATGCCAGCGAGGGGCCGCTGCCGCAGACCCGCTTCGTGCTGCGCAAGGCGCTGGAGCTGGGCCTGCCGCCGATCGTGGTCATCAACAAGATCGACCGCAAGGACGCCCGCCCGCAGGAGGTGCTGAACGAGGTCTACGACCTGTTCATCGACCTCGACGCCACGGAGGATCAGCTCGAATTCCCCGTGCTCTACACGATCGCCCGCGAGGGCATCTGCCGGCTGGAACCGGACGGCCCGGACCTGCGCCTGCAGCCGCTGTTCGAGGAGATCCTGCGCACGATCCCGGCGCCGCGCTACGAGCCGGAGACGCCGCTGCAGATGCTGGTGCTGAACCTCGACTACTCCGACTACGTGGGCCGGCTGGCGATCGGGCGGATCGTGAACGGCCGCGTCCGGGCGCGCCAGGACGTGGCCCTGGTGCGGCTGGACGGCCAGGCGGTGCGCACGCGGGTCACGAACCTCTACGCCTTCGAGGGCCTCGAACGGGTCGAGGTCGAGGAGGCGGGGCCCGGCGACATCGTGGCGCTGGCCGGTTTCGCCGAGGTGAGCATCGGCGAGACCATCACCGACGCCGAGGACCCGCGGCCGCTGCCGCACGTCGTCGTGGACGAACCCACCGTCAGCATGATGTTCCAGGTGAACACCTCGCCCTTCGCCGGGCAGGATGGGCGCTACGTCACCTCGCGCAACCTCAAGGAACGGCTCGAGCGCGAGCTGCTGACCAACGTCAGCCTGCGGGTCGAGCCCGGCGACACGCCCGACGCCTTCCAGGTGTCGGGCCGCGGCGAGTTCCAGATGGCCATCCTCATCGAGATGATGCGGCGCGAGGGCTACGAGCTGGCCGTCAGCAAGCCGGAGGTCATCACCCGTGAGGTGGACGGCGTGCGCCAGGAGCCGGTGGAGAACCTGGTCATCGACTGCCCGGAGGAGTACGTCGGCGTGGTCACCCAGAAGGTAGGCACCCGCCGCGGACGCATGTTGAACATGGTGAACCACGGCACCGGGCGCGTCCGCCTCGAGTTCCGCATCCCCTCGCGCGGCCTCATCGGCTTCCGCAGCCAGTTCCTGACCGACACGCGCGGCACCGGCCTGCTGAACCACCTCTTCGAGGGCTACGAGCCCTGGACCGGCGACATCCCGCACCGCGTCACCGGCGCACTGGTCGCCGACCGGCCGGGCAAGGTCACCGCCTACGCCATCGAGCACCTCCAGGACCGGGGCGAGATGTTCATCGAGCCCGGCGAGCGCGTGTACGAGGGGATGATCGTCGGGGAGAACACGCGGGAGGAGGACATCGACGTCAACATCGTCAAGGAGAAGCGCCTGACGAACATGCGCTCCTCGACCTCCGAGGAGGGCGTCTACCTCTTCCCGGTCCACCGCATGTCGCTCGAGCAGGCGCTCGAGTGGGTGCGCGAGGACGAGCTGCTCGAGGTCACACCCCGCGGCCTGCGGCTGCGCAAGCGGGTCCTGCCGGCGAATCTGCGCCCGAAGTACTGGCAGAAGGGCTGAGCCCCGCCCGGCGGCCCCGGCCGCCCGCGCCTATCGCCGCCCCCGGGGCGGACTTGGCCGCCCCGCGGCCCTCGTTTCGGCCTCAAGCCGCGCCCGCCGGCTGCCGATGAATCCCGGGAAGCCTCCACCCTCAAGACTCGGAGAGACATGGACGCCGAACGTCAGTCCCCAGGGATGCGGGCGGGGAGCCGGGATGTCCCGGCGGCCCCGTCGTCCGCCGCGGGCTCCTCCGGAGACCCGGTCAGCTTCCTCCTCGGCAGGGGCGCACAGGCCCACCGCGATTCGCATCGCATCACGGCGGGGCTCGCCGTGCTGGCCGTCCTCGCCGTCGCCGTCGTCAACGTGGGCGTGTACCAGAACGCCCAGAGCCACCTCGTCCCGCAGCGCTGGAACCAGATGGTCGCCACGACCGAGATGCGCCGCGACCAGATCCGCGACCTGGCCACGCGCCTGATGAACGAGGCCGCCTTCGTGGTGGAACAGCCGCACGTGCGCTCGGCGATCCTCGGCCTGTCCGCCCGGACGCCCGCGGCGACGCGGGCCGCGCTCCAGGGCGAGCTCGAGCGCGCCGCGGAGCGCTTCGGCTTCCACGGCGTGCACCTGTTCGAGGCCCGGGGCATCGCCCCGCTGCCCGGGGTGACGATGGACACCCACGCGGGCGCCCACCTCGCCGCCGCGGCGCGGCAGGCCGCGGACGGAGGCCCGAACATCGAGGCGTGGGCCGAGGAGCGGGGCCTGCAGGCGCTGGCCCTGGCCATCCCGGTCCGCGACCCGGCGGGCGAGCGCGGGGCGGTGGTCGTCTTCGAGCTCCACGCCCAGGACGTGCTGCCCGCGATGCTCACGCGCTGGCCGGGCTTCGGGCCCTCCGCCGGCGCCTACCTCGTGCGCAAGCGGGACGCGGATGTCCAGTACCTGACGGCGCCGCCGGGCGACACGCGGACGCTGGCCGGCTCCCGGGTGGAGGAATCGGCCCGCCGCGCCCGGGCCGCCGCCATGGCGGTCGAAGGGGTGGAGACCAGCATCATCCTGCCCGACGAGGCCGGCCGCCCGCAGGCCGTGGTCACGCGCTACATGCCCGACCTGGGCTGGGGCATCGTCGGGCAGGCGGACCGCTCCGAGCTGACCAAGGGCATGGAGGTGACGGTCTACGGGCTGCTGGTGTTCGACGGCGCCCTCCTGCTCCTCACCCTCATCGCCGTGTGGCTCTGGCGACGCCAGTACAAGTACGGTCTGGCGCAGCGCGAGCGGGAGGTCACGCACCGCCACGCCGAGCGGGTGCGGGCCGTGTTCGACACCGCCTTCGACGCCATCGTCACCTTCGACGGCGCCGGGCGCGTGCGCAGCGTGAACCGCGCCGCCCAGGACCTGTTCGGGCGCACCGCCCAGGACCTCGACGACCAGCCGGTGCACCGCTTCCTGCAGTGGGGGAGCGATGGCCGGCCGGCGACCGACCTGCCGCCGGTGGGCACGGTCGTGCGCGCCGAGGCCCTCCGCGCCGACGGCGGCGTGCGGCCGGTCGAGTTCTCGCTCGGCAGCTCGGGCGAGGGCCAGGAGTTGCAGTACTCGGCCATCGTGCGCGACATCAGCGAACGCGTCGAAGCCGAGCGGCGCATCGAGGAGTTCGCCGAGGGGCTCGAGGTCAGCAACCGCCGCCTCGAGGAGCTCAACGCCCAGCTCGAGGAGGCGTCGCGCCTCAAGAGCGAGTTCTTGGCCAACACCTCGCACGAGCTGCGCACGCCGCTGAACGGCATGATCGGGTTCCTCCAGCTCGTGCTCGACGGCATGTGCGACTCCCCCGAGGAGGAGCGCGAGTTCCAGCGCCAGGCGCTCGAGTGCTCGCGGCACCTGCTCGGGCTGATCAACGACGTGCTCGACATCGCCAAGATCGAGGCCGGCAAACTGGCGCTCGAGATCACGCCGGTGGAGCCCGCGGCCGTGTTCGACGAGGTCTACACCGTGACCCACGTCCAGGCCGCGCAGAAGGGCATCAAGCTCGCCTTCGAGGCGCCGGACGCGAAGGACCTGCGGGTGCGCGGCGACTTCGGCAAGGTCAAGCAGATCCTGATCAACCTGGTGGGCAACAGCCTGAAGTTCACGCCGAAGGGCTCGATCACGGTGCGCGCGGTGCCGCACGTGGAGCTCGGCCACTGCATGTTCGAGGTGGCCGACACCGGCATCGGCATCCCGCTCGACCGGCAGAAGGTGATCTTCGAGAAGTTCACGCAGGCCGACGGCAGCACGACGCGCCGCTACGGCGGCACCGGACTGGGCCTGGCCATCACCCGCAGCCTGGTCGAGCTGATGGGCGGCATCATCAACGTGCACAGCGCGGGCGAGGGCAAGGGCACGCGCATGTACTTCTCGCTCCCGGTCTGGCGCGACGAGGAGGAGGAGGCGACGCCGGCGGCGGAGGCGGAGCACTCCGACCGCATCGCCGGCCCGGCCGGCGGGGCGCTGGTGATGGTGGTCGAGGACGACGCGGTCTTCCGGCACTACCTGACCGCCCTGCTGCAGGGACACGGCTACCGCACGGTCGAGGCGCAGAACGCCGAGACCGGCTGGGTGCTGGCGCGGCGCCTGCGGCCCTCCGTCATCGTGCTCGACTACGCCCTGACCTGCGCCGAGAACGCCAACCTGCGCACCGGCTGGGACCTGGCCGAGCGGCTCACCGCCGACGGCAAGACGCGGCACATCCCGCTCATCTTCGTCACCGGCTTCGAGGGTGAGCTGACCGAGAAGCTGAAGGCCACCGCGTTCGCGCGGCAGCCCGTGCACCTGATGAAGCCGGTCGAGGGCTCGGTGCTGGTCGCGCGCATCCAGGAGCTGGTGGGCTCGGTGGAGGGGCGCGTCGCGCGGCTGCTCATGGCCGACGACGACCCGGCGGTCGGCGCCTACATCCGCAAGGTGCTGCCCGAGGAGCGGTTCCACGTCGAGTTCGCCACGAACGGCGAGCAGTGCCTGCACGCGCTGCGCACGCAGCCCCGCGGCTTCGACCTGCTGCTGCTCGACCTGATGATGCCCGAGGTGAGCGGCTACGACGTGTTGCGCGAGATGACGCTGGCCGGGCTGGCGCCCGAACTGCCGGTGCTCGTGCTCACGAACTTCCCCGAGCCGCGCAACGACGAGGAACGCCGCCTGCTCGACCAGGGGCTGGTGCTGGACGTGCTGCCCAAGACCTCCGTGCACGAGAACCCGCAGCTGCTGCCTCACATCATCGACTGGCACCTGCAGGTGTCGGCCGAGGAACAGGCCCGTGACGCCGACGGCGACGACGCGTGCCAGCGGGAGGCCGCATGAGGCGCGCGCTGGTGGTCGAGGACGACGCCCACAACGCCATGCTGTTCCGCAAGCTGCTCGAGAAGCGCTGCGACTGCACCGTCACCGTGACGGAGTCCGTGCAGGAGATCATGGACGCCTGCCACGGCGGCGCGGTGGACCTGGTGATCATGGACGTCTCGCTGAACAACTCGCGCTGGGAAGGCAAGCCGATCAACGGCGTCGAGATCTGCCGGCTGCTCAAGCAGGATCCGGCGACCGCGGCGATCCCGGTGGTGCTGGCCACCGCGCACGCGATGCGCGGCGATGCCGAGGCGCTGATGGCCGAGAGCGGGGCCGACGACTACGTGGCCAAGCCGATCGTGGATCACGAGCAGTTCGTGGCCCGCATCCGCGCCTGCCTGCCGGAGGCCGCATGAAGCCGGTGAACGAGATCAAGGTCCTGGTCGTCGAGGACGACCCCTTCTTCCAGCGCGTGCTGGTGAAGCGGCTGCTGGCGGAGGGCTACCAGGTCTTCGCCGCGGCGGACGGGCGGGAGGGCATGAAGGCCATCGTCTCCTTTGAGCCCGATCTGGTCATCTCCGACTGGATGATGCCGGAGGTGGACGGCCTCGAGCTGTGCCAGTCGGTCAAGACCGGCCTGCGCGAGGCGGCGCCCTACTTCATCCTGCTCACCGCCAAGGGGGAGATCAGCAACAAGCTGCTGGCCCTCGACACCGGCGCCGACGACTACCTGGTGAAGCCCTGCGACCAGGGCGAGCTCATGGCGCGGGTGCGCGCCGGCCTGCGGATCGTCCTGCTCACCCAGGAGCTGCGCGGGACGGTCGAGGAGCTGAACGTCGCCAACGCCGAGCTGCAGAGCGCGCGGGCCGAGGTCGAGCGGCTGAGCCACGAGATGCTGCCGATCTGCTCGTTCTGCCGCAAGGTGCGCGATGCCGACGGCCACTGGCACTCGCTCGAGGAGTACGTGGCCCAGCGCACGCAGGCGGACTTCACCCACGGCATCTGTCCCGAGTGCCGGATCGAGCACTACCCGGCGATCTCGCCGGAGTCGCGCAAGACGGCCTGAGCCGCGCCGGGCGCGGGCCCCGTGCGCTTGACCGAACGGGTGCCCGCTCAGTAGACTGCTTCGCCTCCTTCGATGGTCACGGGCCGGCCCCGCGCCGGCCCCGCGCACACGACGTTCCTCGGTAGCTCAACGGTAGAGCATCCGGCTGTTAACCGGAGGGTTGTAGGTTCGAATCCTACCCGAGGAGCCAAAATTCAATCCGCTGATTTCAGCGGTTCTTGTTTAACGCAAGACCCCGTGGGGTGATCCCCTCGGGGTCTCGTCGTTTCCGGCGTGCCCACGCCGACTTACGCCCGCCTGCACATTTACCCTGTTTCTCCATTTCGAAGCCCGCAGTCCGGGGACCGGGTGCAACCCTGGGGGTTGCGGGCGCTCACCGAAAATGTCCTCTCCGAATTCTCCCGTTCTCCGTTTTTCGAGTCGCCTTGTTTAACAGCCCGGTTGCATCCGGGCACCCGCTTCGACGTTTCGAACTCC
>JAXDBZ010000219.1:0-5581 GCA_034678345.1 Candidatus Eiseniibacteriota bacterium | reverse complement strand
TCGTCCCCCGCGCATCCGCAGCCGATTCGCGCTAGACTCGCCGCCCCATGCGACCCTGGGCGAGCTACCTGGCCGGCGTCGGCTACGCCACGATCTTCGGACTCTCCTTCCTCGTCACCAAGGGGGCCCTCGAGTCGCTTGACGCCCTCGACCTCCTCTTCCTCCGCTTCACGGTCGCGGCCCTGCTGATGAGTCTCCTCGCCCGCCTCGGGATCGTGAAGCTCCGATTCCGCGGCAGGCCGGCCGCGGGGCCGGGTGCCGATGCCGCCGCGACGGGCGCGCGCGGGACCGAGGTCCGCTCCCTGGTCCTGGCCTGCCTCTTCCAGCCGATCCTCTACTTCGCGTTCGAGACCCTCGGCGTCAGGGAATCCGCCACGAGCACCGCGGGGCTGGTGATCGGCGCCCTGCCAGCCTGCGTCGCCGTGCTGGGCGCGTTCATGCTCGACGAGCGGCTCACGGCGCGGCAGACCGCCGCGCTCGCCCTCTCCGTAACGGGCGTGGCCCTCATCGCGGTCTTCACGTCGTCGGACGGAGGGGAAGGGAGCACCGTGGGCTTCCTCTGCCTGCTCGGCGCGGTCGCCTCGGCGACGCTCTACAACATCTACTCGCGCAAGGCGAGCCGGCGCTTCACCCCCGCCGAGACCACCTTCGCCATGATGTGGACGGGAGCACTCGCCTTCGGTGCTGTCTCCATCGTGCGTGGCCTGCTCGCGGAGGGCGCGGCCTGGCCCGCGCGACTCGCCACCCGCGCCCTGCCCGCGGCGGGCGGGATCCTCTACCTGGGCGTGCTCTCGTCGGTGCTCGCGTTCTTCTTCGTCAACTTCACCCTGTCGCGGCTCAAGGCCTCGCAATCCGCCGTCTTCGCCAACCTGACGACCGTCGTCGCGGTCGCCGCGGGAGTCCTGCTCCGGGGCGAGCGCTTCGGTCTCGTGCAGGCGGCCGGCGCGGTGCTGATCGTCCTCGGCGTCTGGGGCACCAACGCGGCGCGGCGGCCGCCCGCGCCGGCAGCGCGGACGTCAGCGTGACGCTCGTCCCCCGATTCGGCCGGTCCGTGCTGAAGTCGGGCTCCCTGGTGGGGAACGCACCCCGTCGGGAGCCTTCCCGGTTATGCTGGCGGGTGTGCGGAGTGCGGGCGGAGGGGCGGTAGGCTGGAATCCATCACGAGCGAGCGGAGGGAGACATGAAGCGCAGCGAGTTCCTCCAGACCTGTGCCGCGGGTGTCTGCGGCTGCGGCTTGATGGCCCTGTTGCCGCCGGCCCCGGCCCGGGCCGAGGAGAAGAAGGCCCAGTCGGCGGCCCCCTCCGCCGAGTGCGAGGCGCAGAAGCGGCAGCTCGACGGCGCCCGCGAGCGCTTCGCCATCCTGGTGACCATCGCGGACGAGCAGCTCGACGCCGCCACCCGACAGAAGATGCTGCTGCGCATGGGGCGCGAGTGCGCCAAGCCCTACGTCGCGTACTTCGAGAAGTACCGCGGCAACCTGCCGGGCTTCCTGGCCGAGGCCAAGGCCGCCTGGCTCGAGAGCGCGGAATTCGACGAGAAGACCGGCGTCCTGCGCACGGTCGGCAAGCCCGCCCCCTGCGCCTGCCCGCTGGTCAAGGCGGGCCGCACCCCGGCCAGCTTCTGCGAGTGCTCGCGGGGCTGGAACGAAGCGGCGTTCTCCACCGTGATCGGCAAGCCGGTGGACGTCCAGATCGAGGAGTCCGTGCTGCGCGGCGGCAAGCGGTGCTGCTTCCGCGTCACGATCGCCTGATCGCGCGGGCGGGCACGAAGGCCGCCCAGCCGTCCCAGGCGGGATCGTCGGTCAGGCGCACGGGATCGCTGCCGTCTCGCGCCACGCGGTAGATCTCGAAGTTGCCGTCGCGCACGCTCTGGAAGACGAGGAAGCGTCCGTCGGGCGACCACGCGGGGTTCTCGTCCCGCGTCTCCACCCGGGTGATCCCGTGGTCGTCGCTGCCGTCGGAGTCCATCACGCGGAGCATCCCCTGCATGCGGCCGTCAGCCCGGAATTTCCGCGCGTAGGCGATCTGCCTGCCGTCCGGCGACCAGGTCGGGAAGATCTCCCACTCGGGCGTGCGGGTGAGCCGCGTCTGGCCGCTGCCGTCCGCAGCCATGGTGTAAATCTCGTAGTTGCCGTCGCGGTTCGACATGAAGACGACCCGCCGACCGTCGGCGGACGGGAACGGTCGCTCGTCCCGCGCCTCGTTGGCAGTGAGCCGGCGCGGGTTCCTCCCGTCGGCATCCATGACCCAGATCTCGGTCCGCGTCTCGTAGTCGCGGACGAAGAGGATGCGCCTGCCGTCCGGGGTGAACTCGGGGTGCCCCTCGGGCTCGGGGGTCGCGGTGAGCCGCCGGACGTCGCTGCCGTCGAGCTTCATGACGTAGATGTCCGTGTTGCCACCGCGGTCGCTCAGGAAGGCGATTCGGCCGCCGTCCGGAGAGACCGCCGGGCACAGATCGGCGGCCGGATGCTTCGTCAGGTTCCTGGGCTCCTTCTCCCCCGGCCGCAGGAGCCATACGTCCTTGTTGCCGCCGCGATCGGAGTAGAACACCACCGCATAGGGACATTCCGCCGCAACCGCCGCCGGCGGCAGGATCGCGAGCGCGGTCCACGCCAGCACGGCGGTGAAGATCGAGATCGCCTTCATGTGTCCCTCTCCCTGCCCATGGGCCATGCCCCGCGCGAAGCCGGGCCGCCCCGCGGCGGGCCTCACTCGGGCGTGACCGCCTCGAACTCGATCACATGCCCGGCGCGCCAGTCGCCGAAGGCGTTCTGGAACCAGCGATCGATCATGCGACCCGGCCCCGGGAACTCGAAAGTGTTCCCGAAGTCGAACGAGCGCTCGGAAAAGCTGATCCGGCCGGTCACGGTCAGCACGCTGTCGGCCATGGACACGACGCCACGGGTGTGGATGCCACGCTCGTCGATGCCGAACCAGGCAATCGCGCCCGCGTCGCGGTCCCAGTACAGATAGCCCTCGCTGCGCTGGCCGAGGGCTGGCGTGGACGAGACGAGCTTCACCACCGCGCCGGCGCCGAGCACCTCGTAGCGCTGCTCGGTCGGGAGTCCACGGCCGCTGGCCGGGTCGCGCAGTTGACCGCGCCAGGTCCGGCCCACCAGCGGCGCGAGGACCGCGAGCGACTTCGACAGCGTCGGCGTGGCGGCGGCCACCGGGTCCACGACCACGGCGAGCGCCAGCATCAGGGCACAGGTGGCGTCTCTCATCGGTCTCTCCATGCCCACGGACGACGCGCGTGGCGCCGCGCGGGCCTTGCTCCGAGCCCCGGGCACCCGACCGCGATCCTCGCGGCCGGATGGCTCCGCATCGGGACAACGTACGGGCCACCGGACGGGCGCCGACCCTCGGACCGACGGGCGCGGGCGGAGCCACGCCGAGCGTGCAGGGACGCCCGACGACCGGGCGGCGCGCACCGGGCCATCCTCGCCCGGTGCGGCCGGCGATCCCCGATCTCCCACCCCGGGCTCAGGCGAGGTCGAAGCGGTCGAGACTCATGACCTTGTCCCAGGCGGCCACGAAGTCGCGCACGAACTTGTCCTTCGCGTCGTCGCAGGCATAGACCTCCGCCAGCGCCCGCAGCTCGGAGTTCGAGCCGAAGACCAGGTCCACCCGGCTGGCGGTCCACTTCGGCTTGTCCGTCGCGCGGTCGCGGCCCTCGAACGTCTCCTCGGCCGCCGACGTCGCCTGCCACTTCGTGCCCATGTCGAGCAGGTTCACGAAGAAGTCATTGGTCAGGACTCCGGGCCGATCCGTGAGCACGCCGAGCTTCGCGTGCCCGACGTTCGCGCCCAGGGCCCGCATGCCGCCCACGAGCACCGTCATCTCGGGAGCGGTCAGGGTCAGCAGGCACGCCTTCTCCACCAGCTCCGCCTCGGGCGTGCGCCGGTGCCCCGGACCGAGGTGGTTGCGGAACCCGTCCGCCACCGGCTCGAGCACGGCGAACGACTGCGCGTCGGTCTGCTCCGGAGTGGCGTCCGTGCGCCCCGGCCGGAAGGGCACGGTCACGTCGTGGCCGGCGTCCTTCGCCGCCTTCTCGACCGCCGCGCAGCCGCCCAGCACGATCAGGTCGGCCAGCGAGACCTGCTTGCCGCCCTTCTGCGCGCGGTTGAACTCCTGCTGGATGCCGGTGAGCGCCGCCAGCACCTTCGCCAGCTCGGCCGGCTCGTTGGCCTTCCAGTCCTTCTGCGGCGCCAGGCGGATGCGCGCCCCGTTCGCCCCGCCGCGCTTGTCGGTGCCGCGGAACGTGGATGCCGACGCCCAGGCGGTGAGGACCAGGCGGGGCACCGACAGGCCCGAGCCGAGGATCTTCGCCTTGAGCTGCGCGATGTCCGCGGCCCCGATCAGCTCGTGCGTGACCGGCGGGACCGGGTCCTGCCAGATCTGCGGCTCGGTGGGCACGAGCTTGCCGAGCCCGCGCGCGTACGGCCCCATGTCGCGGTGCGTCAGCTTGTACCACGCCTTGGCGAAGGCCAGCGCGAACTCCTCCGGGTTCTCGAGGAAGCGCCGCGAGATCTTCTCGTAGGCCGGGTCGAAGCGGAGCGCGAGGTCGGTGGTGAGCATGGACGGCGCGTGCCGCTTCGCCGGGTCGTGGGCGTCGGGGACGGTGCCCTCCCCCATGCCGTGCTTGGGCTTCCACTGGTGCGCGCCGGCCGGGCTCTTGGTCAGCTCCCACTCGTAGCCGAAGAGGTTCCAGAAGAAGTTGTTGCTCCACTTGACGGGCGTCGTGGTCCAGGTGACCTCGAGGCCGCTGCTGATGGTGTCGCCCCCCTTGCCCTTGCCGAAGCTGCTGGCCCAGCCCAGGCCCTGCGCCTCGATGGGCGCGGCCTCGGGCTCGGGGCCGACGTGGGACGCGGGGCCCGCGCCGTGCGTCTTGCCGAACGTGTGCCCGCCGGCGATGAGCGCGACCGTCTCCTCGTCGTTCATGGCCATGCGGCGGAACGTCTCGCGGATGTCCCGCGCCGCGGCCAGCGGATCGGGGTTGCCGTTCGGCCCCTCGGGGTTGACGTAGATCAGGCCCATCTGGACCGCGGCCAGCGGGTTCTCGAGCTGCCGGTCGCCGTGGTACCGGGTGTCACCGAGCCACGTCTCCTCCGCGCCCCAGTACGTCTCGTCCGGTTCCCAGACGTCCTCGCGGCCGCCGGCGAAACCGAACGTCTTGAAGCCCATGGACTCGAGCGCGCAGTTCCCGGCGAAGACCATGAGGTCCGCCCACGAGATCCTGCGGCCGTACTTGCGCTTGATGGGCCACAGCAGCCGGCGGGCCTTGTCGAGGTTCACGTTGTCGGGCCAGCTGTTGAGCGGCGCGAAGCGCTGCATCCCGGCGCCGGCACCGCCGCGGCCGTCGTGGATGCGGTAGGTGCCCGCGCTGTGCCAGGCCATGCGGATGAAGAGCGGGCCGTAGTGGCCGAAGTCGGCCGGCCACCAGTCCTGCGAGTCGGTCATCAGCGCATAGAGGTCTTTTTTCAGGGCCTCGAAGTCGAGCTTTACGAATTCCTCGGCGTAGTTGAAATCCTCGCCCATCGGGTTGCTCAGGTTGGAGTGCTGATGAAGGATCTTGAGGTTCA
>JAXDBZ010000218.1:0-13527 GCA_034678345.1 Candidatus Eiseniibacteriota bacterium | reverse complement strand
GAGGCCGCGACGGGGCAGCGGGCGTTCGCGGGCGAGAGCCAGGCGAGCCTGATCGCGGCGATCCTGGAGCACGAGCCGCGGCCGCTGACGGAGCTGAAGCCGATGTCCCCGCCGGCGCTGGAGCACGTGGTGCAGCGCTGCCTGGCGAAGGACCCGGAGAAGCGCTGGCAGAGCTCACGGGACGTGGTGCAGGAGTTGGAGTGGATCGCCACGGCCGGCTCGCAGGCGGGAACGCCCGTGCCACTTGCGCCCCGGCGTCGCGCCCGCGAGCGGCTGGCGTGGATCCTGGGGGGTGCCGCCGCGGCGGCGGCAATCGCGGCGGTCGCGGCGCTCCTGTGGACGCGCCACCAGCCTGCACCTGCGCTCGCGCGCTTCTCCATCACCGCGCCCCCGGGTCAGGCGCTGGTGACGGACGGACCCAATGCCGCCGTCTCGCCCGACGGACGCCACCTCGTGTTCCTGGCATCGGACTCGACCGGCGCCCGGCGCCTGTGGACGCGGCCGCTGGACTCCTTCCTGACCCGGCCCCTGGCCGGAACCGAGAACGCGTTCCTGCCCTTCTGGTCCCCGGACAGCCGCTATATCGCCTTCTTCGCCGACGGCAGGCTCAAGAAGGTCCCCCTGGGTGGCGGCGCGGTGCAGATCATCTGCGAAGCGCCGAGCGGCCGCGGTGGGACCTGGGGCAGGAGCGGCGTGATCGTCTTCGCCCCTCTGACCACGGGCCCGCTGCTGCAGGTTCCGGCCGACGGCGGCAATCCGGTCGTGGTGGCGAGGCCGGACTCGGCACGGGGCGAGACGGGGCTGCGCTTCCCCTGCTTCCTCCCCGACGGCAGGCACTTCCTCTACGTCGGCCTCCCGCGCAGGCCGGGGGGCTTCGACGTCCACCTGGGCGCCCTCGGCTCGGGAGAGCGCGGGCGCGTCATGTCCGCCGGCTCAGCTCCCGTATTCGCCGAGCCCGGATGCCTGCTCTTCCTGCACGCGGGCCGCCTAGCGGCTCAGCGGTTCGATCGGCTGCGAAGGCAACCCGTCGGTGACATCGTACCGCTGGGCGACCCAGCCCCCGAGTCGTACTACGAGGGCGCGCCGCTGCTGTCGCCGCCGGCGGGCGGCGTGCTGGCCCAGATCGCGGCGGTCCTCCCCAACACGGAACTGGCGTGGCTCGATCGCGCCGGCCACCGGGTGGGCACAGTCCCCCTCCCCCCGGGCCGCTACGAGATGCCCACGCCTTCGCCCGACGGCCGGCGGGCAGCGGTGACGAGACTCACCTCCTCGACCAACGGGGACCTCTGGATCGTCGATCTGCAGAGGGCCGTCGCCACCCGCGCCACGTTCGATGGTTCCGCGGCACAGGGGACGCCACCGGTGTGGTCACCGGACGGCAGCCGCATCGCATTCCAGTGCAACCCTGCGGGGCCGTACGACATCCACCAGGTGCTCGCCAGCGGCACGGGGCGCCCCGAGCCGCTCGTCCAGTCCCGTGTCGGGCTCAAGGTCCCCGCGGACTGGACGCCCGACGGGAGATACCTGGTCTTCTCGCAGAACGACGAGGCGACCGGTTGGGACCTGTGGCTGATGCCCCTGGAGGGCGAACGCAGGCCCGTGCCCCTCGTCCGCAGTCCCTTCGACGAGATCACCGGGACCATCTCGCCCGACGGGCGCTGGCTGGCCTTCGACTCGAACGAGACCGGGCAGTCGGAGATCTACGTGTGCGCCTTCCCCGAGCCGGGCGAGAAACACCGGGTCACGACCTCGGGGGGAGTCAGCGCACACTGGTCCGAGGATGGCCGGGAGCTGATCGTCTGGACGGGCGGTTCCCCCGTAATCCCCGGGAACGGCCCGGTCCTGGCCGTCCCGGTGGAGACGACCAGGTCCTTCCGGTCGGGCACGCCGCAGGTGCTCTTCACCCCGCGGCAGGACATCGCGGGGATCTTGGCCACCCGTGACCACCGGCGCTTCCTGGCCGCCGTCCCGGTGGAGGGGACGACCCCGCCCAACATCACGGTGGTGATGAACTGGCGGGCAGCGCTGAAGCGGTAGGCCGAGGCCTCCGAGGGCCCTGACCAATGTCGCAGGATTCCTTCGCGCGCCGGATGCAGGACCTCCTGACCCCCGCCGACGTCGAGGTCGGCGGGGACCGGCCGTGGGACCCCGTCGTCCACGAGGACGCGTTCTACCGGCGCGTGCTCGCCGGCGGCTCGCTGGCCCTGGGCGAATCGTACATGGACGGGTGGTGGGACTGCCCCCGCCTCGACGAGTTCTTCCACCGGATCCTGCGCGCCCGGCTGGACGAGCGCGTTCGGAGCCCGGGCTGGCTCTTCGCCGCCCTGCGCGCGCGGCTGGTGAACGCCCAGGCCCCCTCCCGCGCCCACGTCGTCGGCGAGCGGCACTACGACCTCGGCAACGAGCTGTACCGGGCCATGCTGGACGCGCGGATGATCTACAGCTGCGGCTACTGGGAGGGCGCGGCCAGCCTCGACGAAGCCCAGGAGGCGAAGGTCGAGCTGGTCTGCCGCAAGCTGGGCCTGAAGCCGGGCTTGAAGGTGCTCGACATCGGCTGCGGCTGGGGCGGCACGGCGAGGCTGGCCGCCGAGCGCCACGGGGTCGAGGTGCTGGGCGTCACCGTGTCGCGCCGGCAGGTGGAGCTGGCGCGGGAGCTGTGCGCGGGCCTCCCGGTCGAGATCCGCCTGCAGGACTACCGCGAGGTGGACGGCAGGTTCGACCGCGTCCTCTCGCTGGGGATGTTCGAGCACGTGGGCGTCCGGAACTACCGCGGGTTCTTCAAGGCCGTCCGGCGCCTGCTGCACGAGGACGGTCTGTTCCTCCTGCACACCATCGGCACCGAGCGCTCGGAGACGCACGGCGAGCCGTGGACGGAGCGGTACATCTTCCCGAACTCCATGCTCCCGTCCGCGCGGCAGATCGCGGCGGCCATCGAGGGACTGTTCGTGCTGGAGGACTGGCACAGCTTCGGCGCCGACTACGACCGGACGCTGACGAGCTGGCACGAGCGCTTCGAGGCGGCCTGGGACCGGCTCCGCGACCGCTACGACGAGCGCTTCCACCGCATGTGGCGCTACTACCTGCTCTCGTGCGCCGGGGCCTTCCGGGCGCGCCGCATCCAGCTCTGGCAACTCGTGCTGAGCCCGCGGGGCGTGCCGGGCGGCTACCACCGGGCCGACGCTACCCCTTCACCACCAGGAACGGCCTGAGTCGCGCCACGGGCTTCGCCAGGTCGGCGCCCTCGACCACCCGCACCACGTCGGCCACGTCCTTGTAGGCCTCGCTGGTCTCCTCGCGCAGCGTGTCGCGCCCCTCGTAGCGCACCGCCACGCCGCGTTCGCGCAGCTCGGCCACCAGGTCGCGCCCCTTCGTCTCGCGCACCGCCTGGGTGCGGCTCATGCGCCGCCCGGCGCCGTGGCAGGTGGAGCCGAAGGCGTGGCGCATCGCGCCCGGGCGGCCGACCAGCACGAACGAGTAGCGCCCCATGTCGCCCGGCACCAGCACCGGCTGGCCGACCGCCCGGTAGGCGGCGGGCACGTCCGGGTGCCCGGCCGGGAAGGCACGCGTGGCGCCCTTGCGGTGCACGAGGCCGCGCACGACTCCGGCGGTGGTCTCGTGCCGCTCCAGCTTGGCGATGTTGTGGGCCACGTCGTAGACGAGCGTGAGCCCCAGCCGCACGCGGCTGCGCAGCAGCGTGCGCTCGAAGGCGCGCCGCACCTCGTCGGCGATCACCTGCCGGTTCGCCCAGGCGAAGTTGGCCGCGGCGCGCATGGCGCCGAGGTAGGCGGTCGCCTCGGGGCTCTTCAGCGGGGCGCAGGCGAGCTGGCGGTCGGGCAGGCCGATGCCCCAGCCGGCGAGCTTGCGCGCGACGTCCCGCACGTGGTCGGTGCAGACCTGGTGGCCCAGCCCGCGCGAGCCGCAGTGGATCATCACCGTGACCATGCCGCGCTCGAGCCCCAGCGCCCGCGCGCACGTCTCGTCGTGGATCTCGTCCACCTCCTGCACCTCGAGGAAGTGGTTGCCCGAGCCGAGCGTGCCGAGCTGGTCGCGGCCGCGGCCCTTCGCCCCTTCGCTCACCGCGCCCGGCTCGGCGCCCTCCAGCACGCCAGCCTCCTCGCAGTGGTCGAGATCGCCTGCCGTGCCCATCCCCTTTCCCACCACCCACCGGGCGCCCTCGCGGAGCACCTTGTTCAGCTCCCCGGGGGCGAGTCGCACCGTCCCGGTGGAACCCACGCCGCAGGGCACCTCGTGGTAGAGCGCGTCGGCCAGCGCCTCGATGCGCGGCTCCAGCTCGGCGCGCAGGAGCGTGGTGCGCATCAGGCGCACGCCGCAGCCGATGTCGTAGCCCACCGCGCCCGGGGAGACCACGCCCTCGTCGGGATCGAAGGCCACCACGCCGCCCACCGGCAGACCGTAGCCCCAGTGGGCGTCGGGCATGGCGATGGAGGCCTCGAGGATCCCCGGCATGGTGGCGGCGTTGCGGATCTGCTCGCACGTGCGGTCGGCGAGGATGTGCTCGAGCAGTCCGCGGTCGGCGAAGACCACGCCGGGCACGCGCATCGCGCCCGTGCGCGGGATCCTCCAGCGGAACTCGTCGAGGCGCTCGAGTCTGGCGGCGGAGACGGCGTCCATGGCCGGAGTCTGCGCCCCGGGCCCGGCGCGTTCAACCGCTCATCGCCCCCCGCGGGGCCCCGCGCGCGTCCACCCGCAGGAAGCGGCCGGTCCACCAGGCCACGCACGCGGCGATCGCCTCCGGCGGCCCCTCGGCCACCAGCCGCCCGCCCGCCTCGCCGCCCTCGGGCCCCAGGTCCACGACCCAGTCGGCATTGCGGATGACGTCGAGGTTGTGCTCGACCGCGATCACCGTGTCGCCACGCTCGGTGAGGTCGTCCAGCACCTCGAGCAGGCGCTGCACGTCGGCGTAGTGCAGGCCCACGGTGGGCTCGTCGAGCAGGTAGAGGGTCGGCCCGGACCCGCCCGGTCGCGTGGCTGCCCCCCGCGCGGACAGCTCGCGGGCGATCTTGAGGCGCTGCGCCTCGCCCCCCGAGAGCTGGGTGGCGGGCTGACCGAGCTTGAGGTAGCCGAGCCCGACGCGGCGCAGGATGTGCAGTGCCCGGGTGAAGCGGGGCTCGCGGGCGAAGTGCTCGAAGGCCTGGTCCACGGTCAGGTCGAGGGCCTGGCGGATGTCCACGCCGCGGTAGTGGACCTCGAGCACCTCGCGGCGGAAGCGGTCGCCGCCGCAGACCTCGCAGGGCACGAACAGGTCGGCGAGGAAGTACATCTCGACCGTGACCCAGCCCGCGCCCTCGCAGGCCTCGCAGCGCCCGCCCGGGGTATTGAACGAGAACGAGCCCTCCTTGAGCCCCCGCGCCAGCGCCGCCGGCTGCCGCGCGTAGACCTCGCGCAGCGCGGCGAAGGCGCCCATGTAGGTGACCGGGCAGGAGCGCGGCGTACGGCCGATGGGCGACTGGTCCACCAGCGCCACGCGCTTCAGCCGCTCGAGGCCCTCGATCGCCCGGTGCGCCCCCGGCGGCTCCTCCCCCGCCCCCTCGAACGCGCGCCGCGCGGCGCGGTAGAGCACCTCCTCCACCAGGCTGCTCTTGCCCGAGCCCGACACGCCGGTGACTGCGTTGAGGCGGCCCAGCGGGAAGCGGACGTCCACGTCCTTCAGGTTGTGGTGCGCCGCCCCGCGCACGGTGAGGAACTCCTTCGGCGCTCCCGGCCGCCGCTCGCGCGTGACGCGCTTCTCGCCGCGCAGGTAGCGGGCGGTGTCCGTATCCACCGCCTCCAGGGCCTCGCCGCCCGGGCCGGCGTAGAGCAGGTGCCCGCCACCTTCCCCGGCCCCCGGCCCGAGGTCCACGACGTGGTCGGCGGCGCGCATGACCAGCGGCTCGTGCTCGACCACCACGAGGGTGTTCCCGCGTCCGGCGAGCTCCCGCAGAATGGCCACCAGCCGGTCGGTGTCGCGCGGGTGCAGGCCCACGGTGGGCTCGTCCAGCACGTAGAGCGTGTCGGCCAGGTTCGCTCCCAGCGCGTTGGCCAGCTCGATGCGCTGCGCCTCGCCGCCCGACAGGGTGCGCGTTGCCCGGTCGAGGGTCAGGTAGCCGACGTCCACTCGCTCGAGGAACCGCAGGCGCGAGCCCACCTCGGCCAGCACCGGACCGGCGATCTCGCGCCCGGTCTCCGTGAACTCGAGCCCGGCCAGCCAGCGCGCCGCCTCGGCCACGGTCATCGCCCCCACCTCGGCGATGGTGCGCCCGCCCAGGCGCACGGAACGGGCCTCGGGGCGCAACCGCGTGCCGCCGCACTCCGTGCACGGCAGGGCCGCCTGGTACTTCTTGACGAGGAACCGGTTGCCGACCTTGTAGGACTTCTCCCGGCGGCGCTCGAGGAAGGGGATGACGCCGCGGAAACCCTCGCCGCCCTCGAGCAGGAGCCGGCGCTGCTCCGGCTCGAGCCGGCTCCACGGCCGGTCGAGCGGGATGCCCTGCGCCCGCGCGAACTTCTCGAGCCGCGGCCAGGCGAGCCGCCGCCACGAGCCGGCCCACGGCTTGAGCGCGCCTTCGCGCAGGGTCTTCGACGGGTCCGGAACGATGAGGTCGGGCGTGAACGTGAGCACGTTGCCGAAGCCGCGGCAGGCGGGGCAGACGCCGAGCGGGCTGTTGAACGAGAACAGCGCCGGCTCGGGACGGACGGCGGGCGTGCCGCAGTGGGAGCACTCCCAGCGCTCGCTGCGTGTCCCGGGCGGCCGGTCGCCGCGGACCAGCTCGAGCCGGCCCTCGCCGCGGCGGAACGCCTGCTCGCAGGAGTCGGCCAGGCGCGTCTCCTCGCCGCGCCGCCAGGTGAACCGGTCCACCACCACGGTCACCGCGGCCGCGGCGCGGGGCAGCCGCGGCAGCGGATCGAGCGCGCGAACCTCGCCGGCCAGGACGACACGGGTGTAGCCGGCCTTGAGCAGGTGCCCGGCCTGTTCCTCCCAGCTCATCCCGCCCGCCAGGGGGACCGTGGCCAGCACCAGCAGGACCTCGCCCTCCTCCCAGTCGCGGGACTCGCGCACGATGCCCGCCGGGCTGTCGGCCCGCACCGGGCGCCCGCAGGCGAGGCAGCTCACCTCGCCCAGCCGGGCGAAGAGCACCCGCAGGTGGTCGTGCACCTCGGTGGCCGTGCCCACCGTCGAGCGCCCGCTGCGCGCCGGCGCGGCCTGCTGGATGGCCACCGCCGGCATGAGACCCTCGATGGCGTCCACGTCGGGCCGCGGCAGGCGCTCGAGGAACTGCTTGGCGTAGGTCGAGACGGACTCGACGTAGCGCCGCTGTCCCTCGGCGTAGAGGGTATCGAAGGCCAGCGAGGACTTCCCCGAGCCCGAGACCCCGGTGACGACGGTCAGGCACCCACAGGGCAGGTCGAGGTCGAGGCCCTTGAGGTTGTGCTGGCGGGCGCCGCGGATGCGGATGGCGCGCACGGCGGGAGGATCGGGCAACGAGGCCTCGGCGGAGCGGTGGGGAGCGGGCTGGAGTCGGACGCGGCGACTATAGCACCCACCCCGCGGCGGGCCCGCCGGGCGGCGCGCGGAGGGCAAACAGTCGGGGATTGGCCGGCGTTCGTCGCCGACCAATCCCCTGAGGACGTGCCAGGTCCTGAGACGGGCTTACTTCTTCTTCTTGGCGACCTTCTTCTTCGCGACCTTCTTCTTCGCGGCCTTCTTCTTCGCTGCCATTCCGAATCACCTCCTTGGATGTGATCTCTCTGGTGGAGTCCCCAACTCGTCGCTGGGACGCTGTTGGCCGCCGCCTAGGGCACGGCCCGTGCGGCCCGGCGCGGCTCCCGAGAACCGCGCTTGGCCTCGTGTCTTGCCGGGAAGCAGGTTCCATTCCATGTGCTCGAACTTGTCAGGCAACATGGCCCCAGCACGTTGTCCCGCAATCGGATAAACTTGCGATCGATTGCCCATCGCGAGTGGCTCCGCGGGGCATACTCAGCGATTCGAGCGCCGTAACTGTCAATTAAATGGTGGATTAGGACGAACGAGATTGGCAACTCGCTGGGAATGCGATGCTTGACTCGAGCTGTCCAGTTCGTTGTGGGTGTCAAGAGACTTGACGACCGCCGCCCTCGTCGAGCGTGCGCGTGCGGCGCAGCTTCTCGATGAGACCCTGACGCGAGATGCCGAGCACGCGCGCGGCGCGGCTCTTGTTGCCCGCGGTCAGCCGCAGGACCTCGGCGATGTGGTCGGCCTCGATCTGCGCCAGCGTGGGCAGCGCGATCGCGTGGTCGGGCGCCAGGCGGCGCCCCGCGACCTCCGCCGGCAGGTGCTCGACCTCGAGCCGGCGTCCCTCCTCGAGCAGCACGACGCGTTCGACCAGGTTGCGCAGCTCGCGCACGTTGCCCGGCCAGCGGTAGGACAGCATCAGGCGCGCGGCCTCGGGGTCCACGTCGCGGAAGTCCTTGTTGAACTTCCGCGAGAACTCCCGCAGGAAGTGCCGGGCCAGCAGCAGGACGTCGTCCCCCCGCTCGTTGAGCGGCGGCAGGTGGATGCTCACGACCTTGAGGCGGAAGTACAGGTCGCTGCGGAACCTCCCGGCCCGGACCTCGCTCTCGAGGTCCTTGTTCGAGGCCGCGACGATGCGGATGTCCACGCTGATGTCCTCGGCCCCGCCCACGCGCTTGAAGTTGCGGTACTCGATGAACCGCAGCAGCTTGGCCTGGGTGGGCAGCGACATGTCCGCCACCTCGTCCAGGAACAGCGTGCCGCCGTCGCACAGCTCCACCAGACCCTTCTTGAGGTCGTTGGCGTCGGTGAACGCCCCGCGCTCGTGGCCGAACAGCTCGTTCTCGAGCAGGGTCTCCTGGAACGAGGAGCAGTTGACCTCCATGAGCGGCGCCTGCGCCCGGTCGCCCCGGTAGTGGATGGCGCGCGCCACCAACTCCTTGCCGGTCCCGCTCTCCCCGGTGATGAACACCGAGGTGGCCTGGCTGCGCACGACCTTCTCAATCAGGTCGCGCACCTCCTGCATCGGGGCCGAGGTGCCGATGATCTCCTCCCCGGTGTAGCGGCGCCACGCCTTGCGCCGGTACAGGTCCAGCTCGTTGGCCTGGCGGAAGGTACGGGCAGCCGCCTCGACCGCCAGCTCGATGTCCTCCTTCTCGTAGGGCTTCCGCAGGAAGTCGCAGGCGCCCAGCTTCATCGCCTCGACCGCCGACTGCACGTCGCCGAAGGCGGTGATGACGATGACCTGCACCAGCGGATCCACCTGCCGCACCCGCCGCAGCACCGACAGGCCGTCGGTGTCGGGCAGGCGCATGTCCAGGATCATGACCTGGGGCCGCACGCTGGCGACCTTCTCGAGCCCCTCGGCCCCGGTGCTGGCCCCCTCCACCGCGTAGCCCTTCTCGCGCAGGACCCGCGACAGGGACTTGCGGATGAGCAGCTCGTCGTCCACCACCAGCACGGTGCTCTTCATGGGCCTACTCTTCCGGCGGCTCGGGCTGTCCCGGTGGCTCCGCCGGCACCGGGAAGGAGACGCGCATCGTGGCGCCGCCGCCTGCGTTGTTCTTCGCCGTGATCACACCCCCCACCTCGCGCACGATCTGCAGCGAGATGGGCAGGCCCAGCCCCGTGCCCATCGAGCGGGTGGTGAAGAACGGGTCGAAGATCTTCTCCATCGCGTCGCGCGGGATGCCGACGCCGGTGTCGTGGAAGGACACGTCCACCATCGATCGCTTGGTCCGATAGCGCCGCACGCCCAGGGCGACGTGCAGCTCGCCGCCCTCGGGCATCGCCTGGACGGCGTTCAGGCACAGGTTCAGGAAGACCTGCTGGGTCAGGTCCGGGTCGGCGTAGACGAGGGGGATCTCCTCGTCGCCCGCCTCCTCGTACTCGCGGAAGAGCGACACCTGGGCGTCGCCCAGCTGCAGCTCGAGCAGATCGAGGGTCTTGTCGAGCACCTGGCGCAGGTCGCAGGACTGCGGCCGGGCCGCCGGCGGCCGGGCGAACATGAGCAGGCCGGTGATGATCTGCTCGATGCGGTCCAGTTCCTTGATGACGTCATCGAGGTCCTCGCGCCGCGCGTCGCTGGCGCGGAACTTGGAGCCCACGTACTGCACCGTGGTGCGGATGCCGGTGAGCGGGTTGCGGATCTCGTGCGCGACGTAGGCCGACAGCTCGCCCAGCGAGACGAGCCGGTCGATGTTCTTCTGGAACTCGCCGTCCTCGCTCTCCGAGGTGGCGTCGGCCAGCACGACCGAGCCCAGCAGGGCGCCGTCCTCGTCGCGCATCGGCAGGGACTCGGCCTTGAGCGTCAGCTCGCGCCCCTCAGCCTCGATGCGGAACTCGCGCGGCTCGCGCGAGGAGCCCCTGAGCCAGCGCGCGTCCGCCCCGGGCAGCAGCCGCGCCGCGGGCAGGCCCAGCAGCGCGCCCGGCTCGACGGCGAGCAGCTCCTCGATGCGGCGGTTGTTGTAGATGACGCGGCGTTCGCGGTCGAACGCCATCACCCCCTGCTCGAGCGCGTCCAGCACCTGCGTGGGCCACGGGCTCGGGCGCGGCGCCGGCTCGGCCTCGGCCGGTCGGGCGGGGGTCTCAGTGCGCGTGCTCATCTGCCCTCCCCGGGCGGACTCCCCGGTGCAGGCTGAGAGGTAGCACACGCTGCGCGCGCAGGCAATGGAAGTCCCGCCGCCGGCGCCCGCCGCCGCGTGGTTGAGCGGGTCGGCGGGCGCTGGTAGAATCCGTGGCCACTTTGTTCCACGCTCGCTCTGGCCCGTTCCAGGAGCCCTGAATGCTTCGTTATCTGCGCACAGGCGGCAAGCACACCCAGTTGATCTGGTGGGTGCTCACCATCGTCACCGTCGTCACCTTCGTCTTCGGCTTCAACTTCATCTCCAGCCTGGGCGGCAGCGGCGGGCAGAGCGGCGCCGCGGGCAGCGTGAACGGCGCGCCCATCACGGGGCAGGAGTACGACGACGAGCTGGCCCGGCAGCGGCTCGCCTTCCGCACGCAGTACGGGTCGGAGCCCACGGACCGCGACGAGAAGACCGTCCGCACGCAGGTCTGGCACGAGCTGGTGACGCGGCGGCTGATGGCCGCGCAGGCCGAGGCCTCCGGGCTCCACGCCCAGGACGCCGAGGTCGTCCTCATGCTGCAGAACTATCCGCCCCAGTGGCTGCGGGATGAGCCGGAGTTCCAGACGGACGGCAAGTTCGACCCGCAGAAGTACGGCGCGGCACTGGCCAGCCCGGAGCACCCCTCGTGGCCCTACTACGAGCAGCGGGTGCGGCAGGAGCTGCCGGTGCAGAAGCTGCAGGAGCGGCTCCTGGCCTCGCTCAAGCTGAGCGAGCCCGAGCTGCTGCAGGCCTACCACGAGCGCTTCGACCAGGTCGCCGCCACCGTGGCGGTGGTGACGCCCGACCTGCAGGCCAAGATCGCGGAGCCGACGGCCGCGGACCTCGACCGCGTCTACCAGGAGTACAAGGGCCGCTTCTACGCCGAGCCGCGGGTGGACCTCGAGGTCCTGCTGGTCCCGAAGCAGTTCACCGACGAGGACCTCCGTCCGGCCCGGCAGACGGCCCAGAGCCTGGTGGACCGCGTCCGCCAGGGTGACGACTTCGCCGAGCTGGCCAAGAGCTACTCCGAGGGCCCCGGGGCGGCCCAGGGCGGCATCATCGACCGCGTCGTGCGGCCGGAGGAGCTCGGCCCCGAGCTGGGCCCGAAGGTGGAGGCCCTGCAGCCGGGCCAGGTCACGGACCCGGTGCAGACCGGCAGCCGCTTCATCGTCGTGAAGCTGCTCGAGCGCGTCTCCCAGCCCGGGCAGGACCGCCCCGGCCTGCGCCTCGCGCAGATCGTGGTGCGCGTGGTGCAGACGGGCGAGCTACAGAGGCAGGAGGTCCAGGCGCTGCAGGCGCGCGCCCGGTCGCTGAAGAGCCTGGGCAAGGCGGCGGCCGAGAAGGGCCTGGCGACCAGCCGCACCGGCTTCTTCGACCTGGCCAACGTGCCGCCCGCGCTGGTGATGACCCCCGAGGTGGCCGACTGGGGCCTCGCCGCCAAGCCCCAGGCCGTGAGCCCCGTCTTCCAGAGCCAGGACGCCTTCGTCATCGCGCAGTCGGCCGAGCTGCACCCCGGCGGACCGCTGGCGCGCAAGCACCTCGAGGCCACGCTGCGCCAGATGGCCGAGCTCGAGGCGCGCGTGCAGGCGGTGAAGCCCGTGGCCGACCGCGTCGCCCAGGCCCTGGCGGCGGGGCAGCCGCTGGAGACGGCGGCCCGGGCGGCGGGCCTCGAGTCGTTCCAGGTGACGGGCATGTCGCGCGTGCAGATGGACCAGCGCCTCTCCGCGGCTCCCGACGTGGTCGGCGCGCTCTTCACGGCGCAGCCCGGCAAGGTGATCGGACCGGTGCGACAGCCGGCCGGCTGGTACTTCGCGCGCCTCGAACGCCGCATGGTGGCGCCGACCGACTCCACCTACGAGAGGATGAAGGGTCCCCTGGTGAACGCCATCCTCGGCAACCGGCAGCGCACGTTCTTCAACGGCTGGCTGAGCCAGCTGCAGGCCAAGGCGAAGATCCAGGACTTCCGCCGCTCCGAGGCGCGGTAGCCCCCGCCGACGCGCGAAGGGCGGCGGGGAGCCCCCCGCCGCCCTTCGCGTCTCCCGTGCCGCGTCTCAGCCCGCCGCCGGCGGCTTCGTCTCCGTGTCCTTCGGCCCCGTGGCCGGCTTGTTCTCCGTCGGCTCGCGGTTCAGCTCGTCCGAGACCTCGCGCTGCGCCTTGCGGAACTCCTTGGACGCGTTCCCGATCGCCTTGGCGAGCTTGGGCAGCTGGCTCGGCCCGAAGATGAGGAGCACGACGAGGAAGATGACGATCAGCGTCTCGCCGCCACCCAGTCCGAACACCTTGTCCTCCTTTGCGGAACCTGCCTAGGGCCCGAGGCGGACGCGACTGCGATCGCTCCCGAGCACCACCGTGACGTCGGCTTCACCGGATGCGCAGGCCTGCCGGATCACCGGCGGGCTGCCCAGGTAATGTGCCACCTCCAGCGCGGTCGCCGGATCCTCGCGCCGCGCCACGACCAGCGTGGCGAAGTAGTCGTCGCGGTCCGCATTGCCCACCTCGACGATGCGGAAGCCGCCTTCCCGGAGGTACGAGGCGAGCCGGCCCGCGACCCGTGCCTCCCCGGAACCGTTCAGCACCTGCACCCGCACCACCGCGGGCGCGCCGTCGCGTGCGCTCGGCACGCGCGTCGGCCGGAACCGCGCCCACGCCCACGACACTAGCAGCGCCGCCACCAGGAGCGCGAGCGCCGCGAGTCCCAGACGGGCCGGCAGCGGGTCACGCCGGCGCGCCACGCCGTCTCCGCCGCGTCGTCCCGCCCTCGAGCCGGCGGATGGCCCGCCGCAGCCGCGACCAGGTGCGCTGCAGCGCCTCCGGGACCACCCGGGTCTCGCCCACCGTGGCCATGAAGTTCGTGTCGCCGTCCCAGCGCGGCACGACGTGCAGGTGCAGGTGGCCGGGGAACCCCGCGCCCGCGCCGCGGCCCACGTTCAC
>JAXDBZ010000217.1:0-22537 GCA_034678345.1 Candidatus Eiseniibacteriota bacterium | reverse complement strand
GCTGGACCGGCTCGGCATGCTCGCGGTCGCCAGCGGACGCCTCGACGAGGGGCTGGCGCTCTTCGAGCGGGCGGCCCGTGTCGCGGGCGGGAGCCGCCGCGCCCACCTGCCCATCGCGCTGGCGCTGCTCTCGCGGCCGGGGCAGGACGCGCGCGCCGCGGCGCACCTGCGTCAGGCCGTGCGCGAGCGGCCCGACGACCCCGACGCGTTGAACGCGCTGGCCTGGCTGCTGGCCACGAGCCCCGAGGCCGGTGTCCGGGACGGCGCCGAGGCGCTGCGCGCCGCCACGCGGGCCGCGGAGGTCACGGGCGGGCGCGATCCCAACGTGCTCGACACGCGGGCGGCGGCCCTAGCCGCGGACGGGCGCTTCGCCGAGGCGGCCGAGCAGGCGCGCCTTGCCGGCGAGCTGGCCGGGCGCGCGGGCGCTGACTCGCTCGCCGCGCCTATCCGCGAGCGGCTCGCGCTCTACCGCGCGGGACGCGCCTGGGTGGACTCGTCGCGGCTCGCCGCCGCCCCCGCTGCGCGGTAGCCGCATCCCCGCTCCGGAGCTGCGCCTCGCGCCCCACTCCCTGTTGGTCCCGGCGACACTTCTCCTCGGAGCGGACGCGGCCGTGCGCGCCTGCCGCACACGCCAGGCGGTCTCCAGCGCGAAGCCCGCCAGCGACTTGGCCGTCTCGACCCCGTCGGCGTCCGCTCTGGCGCGCCCCTTGCGGATGCCTCTGGCGAGATGACCCCCTGGACCCGTGGTTGGGAGGCCCGGCTGCGCGTGCCCCGTCCCGCCGCACTCGCGGCGGTGGCGGCCGCCCTGCTGTTCGCCGCGGGCTCCTGCCGCCTCTCTCCCACCTCGCCCGCCCACGACCCGACTGTGGGCGGTTGGGGCGACCCCACGGCCGCCCTCGCTCCCGGCGGCGGACACGCACCACCACCGTGGCCCACCGGGGAGGACCGCGTCCCCGTCATCACGCACCTGAGCGGCACGGTCGTGAACGGCACCCTGCACCTGACCGGCAACCTGCAGGCGGCTGGCCCCCGGTCCGAGATGGAGTACTCGCCCTACGAGCCCGGCGGCTGGTGCCTACAGGTGCTGGTCAACACGGACCAGCGACGGACCGGCTACTGGCTCGGCTACGAGTACGTCGTGCGCGGCGTGGAGTGGGACGCCGCGACCCGGCTCGCCGTCGTGCGGCGCATCACGCTCGACGACGCGTACCCGGGCGGCTGGGGGCCGAGCAGCGGCGAGGCCACGCTGCGCGTGAGCCGCGGCAGCTTCGCCCTCGCCGTGCCGCTCGCCGCGATCGGCGACGACGACGGCGACCTCGACTTCGTCCTCGAGGTCTTCCTCACCGTCGCCTGCCCCGAGTGCACGGACGGTTACGCGCAGACCTACGGCGCCCACTACTTCGGCGTCGTCTCGTCCCGCGCCCCGGCCGCCCCGGCCCGGGGCCCGGTCGTGCTGACCGACCGGGCGGCGCGCTGGGGCCTGCGCCCGCTCGCCGACGCCACCGCGGCCGGGCGCTGACCGCTCCTCGTCCTACAGGCTCAGGTAGTAGGTGAGCTTCACGAGGAAGATGTCGTTCGCCGGCGCGTCGAGCAGCCGCCGCGTCGAGGGCCCGAAGCGCAGCTCGCCGAGCGGCTCGAAGTCCGTCCGCTCCTGCGTCCACACCAGGTAGAGCACCGAGCCCGGCCGGTACTCCCAGCGCAGCACCGCGTTCCCGCGCAGCGACTTGTAGTTGAACGACGGGTCTTCCAGCACGAAGGGCGTGCCCCCGCCCGCCGGCGTCACGATCCCCGTCGCGGCGTCGTAGCTCGAGCCGCCGTCGCGCCCGTAGTGGACAAAGTCGTACGAGCCGGTGCGCGCCAGCTCCTTGAAGTCCGAGTAGTCGCCGGCGGAGACGAACGGCTGCAGGTAGGTCTGCAGCGACAGGTTCGGCGTGAACGTGACGTTGAGGCGGATGCTGGCGGCGACCGTGGTCTGGTCGAGCCGGGCGAAGACGTAGCGCATGTCGCCGAAGTCGGCCGGCACCTCGCCCGCCGCCCCCACCGCGGTCACGTACTGGGCGTCCGCGACGTTGCGTTCGATCGAGGGCCCGGCGCTCAGGTACACGCTCGGCACCGGCTTCCAGCCGATCTTGGGCGTCACGCTCCAGGTGTAGGAGTCGGTCCCCGGCACCGTCTCGAAGACCAGGTTCGTGCAGGTGAAGAAGCGGCGGTTGTCGTCGGAGTCGTGGTGCAGACTGAACCCGCCGCCGGGCCGGCGCAGCATGCGCGGCCCGCCGCGCGTCTGGCGGCTGCTCGTCGCCTCGGGGTTCCAGCTCATGTCGGTGTCGAGCGTGTGGTTGTTGCGGAAGGTGACGTGGCTCGCGCTGCCGATCGAGTTCCAGATGCGGTTGCCGCCGAAGTCCCAGTTGGCCGCGGCGTAGCCGATGAGCCAGCTCTGGGTCTGCCAGGAGTTCGCCTTCGTCCACTTGTAGCCCGAGACGACGTGGCTGTTGATGACGTCGGCGTAGTACTGGTAGCCCATGTCGCTCACGTCGAAACCCGGGTCGAGCATCCCGGTCGCCGTGTGGAACACGACGTTGCCCGATTCCTTGTTGAGCGCCAGCCGCCCGCCGAACCCGGTGAGCGAGGTCACGTCCTCGACACCGAGGTAGTCGGCGTCGGGCCGCTGGAAGTAGTGGAGCGGTCCGCGCTGCACCGCGTCCAGGCGCGCGGCCGTCCCGTCCAGCCGCGACATCGCTCCCCAACCCGACAGCACCCAGACCTTCTGGCGGTCGAGGAAGTGCCAGCCGTCCAGCCCCGCCAGCAGCGAGCGGCGGTTCAGGTCGCCCTCGAGCCGCCCGTCGTCGCCGAAGCGGCGCTGGGCCAGCGTCGAGAGCAACCCGATCCCGTTGCGACCCTCGCGCGTCTCGCGCTGCCCGCGCAGCACGCCGTAGTAGGTGCGTGGCTCGACCTCGACCCGCGACTCGGCCCCCTCTCGCCAGACCTGGGCCCGCTCGCGCGAGGTCAGGGCCTGGACGGCGCCGAAGTTCCAGCCGGGCGCGGGCCGCCCGGTGATCTTGGCCGCCCCGAGGATGTGGGTGGCCATCGGCACGTCGGCGAACACCGCGTCGTCCGGCAGGCCGCCCTGCGGCGCGCGACCCACGCGCCGCGAGTAGAAGAACGTCGGCTCCGGCCAGTTGAAGTTCCAGTTGTCGTTGGGACCGTCCGTGCCGAACGAGAACACGGCCGCGTTCTCGGTGAAGAAGGGCCGCTTCTCCTCGTAGAACGACTCGACGTCGGAGAGGTTCACCACCGCCGGGTCCACCTCGACCTGACCGAAGTCGGGGTTCACCGTGGCGTTCAGCGTCAGGTTGCTGCCGAGGCCCATGCGCAGGTCCCCGCCCGCGCCGGGCGTGTGCCGCGACCCGTCGTTGAAGGGATCGCCGACCGGGCGCGCCAGGTACTCCGCCTTGCCGGTAACGTAGGGCGACAGTTCGATCGTGCGTCCGCTCTTGATCCCCTCGATGCCGACGAGGTGGGGAAAGCGCGAGGAGAACCCGCTCTCGGCCCGGGGCTTGATCACGGCAAAGCTCTTCTCGGCCCGGCGGGCAACGAGGCGGCCGAAGTTCACGCCCCACACCTGCCGCTCGCCCGGGGTGAAGCGAAGCTGCGAGAACGGGATCCGCATCTCGCACGTCCAGCCCGACCCGCGGTCCCCGCCGGTGCCCCCGTCGCGGCGGGCACGCCCCTCCCAGACGCCGTCCCAGGAGTAGTCCTCCAGGCCGTCGTTGTAGGTCGTGGCGTCGAGGATCGCCCCCGACGGGGTGATGACGAACTCGTAGCCGGTGCGATGGTCGTGGAAGGGATCGAGGATGAGGCCGGCGAAGTCGGTGGCGACCATGTTGTCGCGGCGGAAGAGCGGCGCCACGATCGAATCGGGGTGCGAGTCCCACATGCGGGCCGCGACGTAGAGGGCGTGCTCGTCGTAGGCGAACCAGACCCAGGTGCTCTCGGTGGCGGCGGCGCTCTCCACGGGCTCCGACTGCACGAACCGGCTCAGGCCCGGGGCGCCCTGCCACACCGGTTCCGTCAGCGCCCCGTCCACCGTCACCGGCGAGCCGAGCCGCACGGCGGGCACCGGCGGCAGCGCATCGCCCGGCCCGGGCGGGGCCGACGCGGCCACGGCCGGCCCGGCGGCGGTGGCGACCACGAACGACAGCCACAACAACATCGAAGACCGCATGACGTGCCCCCGGATCGGATGGGGGCCGGAGCGTGCGGGAACGTCCCGCCCGGGTGGGCCCCTCGCTGGCATAGACGGAGGGCCGCCGCCCCGGGTTGCACCGGGGCGGCCCGGCCCCGCCCCGCGGCGACCAGCGGGGCGGGCGGGCCGACGAGCGCCCGGCGCCCCGCCGGGCTAGAGGTCGAGGTAGTAGGTGGCCTTCACCAGGAAGATGTCGTCCGCCTGCGCGTCGAGCAGCCGGCGCGCCGAGGCGCCGAAGCGCAGCTCCCCGTCCGGCTCGAAGTCCGTCCGCTGCTGCGTCCACACGAAGTAGAGCACCGAACCCGGCCGGTACTCCCAGCGCAGCACCGCGTTCCCGCGCAGCGACTTGAAGTTGAACGATGGATCGGGCAGCCCCTCCGGCGCGCCCGTCTCGTCGTAGTGGACGAAGTCGTACGAGCGCGAGCGCGCCAGTTCCTTGAAGTCGGCGTAGCGCCCGGCCGAGATGAGCGGCTGCAGGTAGGTCTCGAGCGACAGGTTGGGCGTGAACGAGACGTTGCACCGGATGTGCGCCCCCACCGTCTTCTGATCCATCCGGGCGAAGACGTAGCGCCGGTCGCCGAAATCGTCGGGGACCTCGCCGGACGCCGCCATCGAGGTCACGTACTGCGCGTTCTCCACCACCCGCTCGAAGGTGGGCTCCACGCTGAGCGCCAGCCGGGGGACGGGCTTCCAGGTCACGCTCGGGCTGACGTCCCAGTTCCAGGTGTCCGCTCCCGGCCGCCGCAGGCCCCCGAGCCCCAGCCCCCACATGACGCGGCGGGTGCGATCCGTGGTCACCGACACGTCGCTCTGCAGGGCGGCCGGCAGTTCGACCAGCGGGCCGCCGCGCGTCCGGCGGTAGTCGTAGGCCACGGCGATGGGGTTGACGTTCCAGTGGACGACGGTGTTGTTCACCAGCCTCGTCTCCACCGAGGCATAGAGGCCGCGGGCGATGAGATTCCCGCCGAGGTCGTGGCTCTCGTAGAGCGCGCCGATCGCCCAGGCGCTGCGGCGCCAGCGGTTCGGCCGGTTCCAGGCCCAGCCGGAGCCGAGGTGGGCGTTGACGACGTCGGCACGCGCCAGATAGCCCATGTCATTGATGTCGAACTTCGGGCTGAGCACCCCCACCGCCGAGTTGAACAGGAGGCTGCCCTGCTGCTTGTGCAGCCACAGGCGCGCGCCGTAGCCGGCGAGCGACGTGGCGCTGCTGTCCACCCCGAGGTGGCTCACGTCCGGACGCTGCAGGTAGTGCCGCGAGTCGTTCTGCACCGCGGCCATCCGCTCCCGCGTGCCGGCCAGCCGGGTGACACCCGCCCAACCCGACAGCACCCAGACCTGCCGGCGGTCGATGAAGTGCCAACCGTCCAGCCCCGCCATGAGCGACTGCCGGTTCAGCAGGCTCTCGAGACCGCGGTCGTCGAAGCGGCGCTGGGCGAGCGTGACCATCGTCCCGAGACCGTGGCGCCGGTCGCGGAACTCCTTGAGCCCCCGGACCACGCCATAGTAGGTGAGCGGCTCCACCTCGGCCCGCGACTCGAGCCCGCCGGCGAAGACGTCCGCCTCCTCCCGCGCGGTCAGGGCGTGCATCATGCCGAAGTTCACGCTGGGCGTGAGCTTGCCGGTCAACTTGGCCGCGCCGAGGATGCGCGTGGCCACCGGCACGTCGGCGTACTCGACGAGCGGCAGGCCGCCCTGCGGCGCGCGGCCGACGCGCCGCGAGTAGAAGACCGTGGGCCCGGGCCAGTTGAAGCCCCAGTAGTCGTTCGCGCCCTCGTTGCCGAAGCTGAAGACGCGCGAGTTCTCGGTGAAGAACGGGCGCTTCTCCTCGAAGTACGACTCGACGTCGGACAGGTTCACCACCGCCGGGTCCACCTCGACCTGGCCGAAGTCCGGGTTCACGGTGGCGTTGAGCGTTAGGTTGTTGCCGAGCGCCGTGCGCAGATCGGCGCCGAGGCCGGTGCTGTGGCGGGAGCCGTCGTTGAACGGGTCGCCCGGCGCGTGCCCCAGGTACTCGCCCTTGCCGGTCACGTAGGGCGCCAGCTCGACGGCACGCGCGCGGTGGCCGTTCTCGAGCCCGACCAGATGGGCCCAGCGCGACATCGTGCCGCTCTCCTCGCGCGGCGTGTACACGTAGAAGTCGTCCTCGTTGTGCCGGGCGATGAAGCGGTGCGGGTTCACGCCCCACACCTGCTCCCCGCCCGGGCGGTAGCGCAGCTGCGAGAACGGGATGCGCAGCTCGGTGGTCCAGCCGGTGCCCTCGCCGCCCGCCATGCCCGCCCCGTCGCGCGGGACCATCTGTCGCCGGCTGCGGCCCGACCAGACGCCGTCCCAGGTGTCGTCCCACCAGCCGTCGTTGAAGCCGATGGCGTCGTAGAGCACGCCGGCCGCGCTGATGGCGAAGTAGTAGCCGCTGCGATGGTCGTGGAACGGGTCGAGCAGGATCTCGAAGTAGTCCACCGCCGTGTCGGTGTCCCGCCGCACCAGGCGCACGACCATCGACTCCGGGTGCGCGTCCCAGCAGCGCGCGGCGACGACGAGCGCGTCCTCGTCGTAGGCGAGCCACACCCAGGTGCTCTCGCGCGGTACCTGCCCCTCGAACGCGCCCGCCTGAGTGAAGGTCCGGAGCGTGGGTGGCACGTGCCAGGCGGCATCGTTCAGCGAGCCGTCCACGACCACCGGGGAGGTGAGCCGCACCGGCCGCAGCGGCGGCACCGAGTCGCCGTGCGTGGGAACGGCCCGCGCGGACGCCCCCCCCAGGCAGGACAGCAGGGCGGCGACGGCCGACGCGAACAGGGCGGAGCGCATGACCTGACGCATGAAGTGGATCCTCATGGAACGGTGTGCCGCGGGGCCCGGCGTGGGTCCGTACCCATTGCGCCGGACTAGAGATCCAGGTGGTAGGTGGCCTTCACCATGAACACGTCGTTCGCCTCGGCGTCGAACAGCCGCCGGGTCGAGCGCCCGAGACGCAGTTCGCCGTCCGGCTCGAAGTCCGCCCGCTCCTGCGTCCACACGAAGTAGAGCACCGAGCCCGGTCGGTACTCCCAGCGCAGCACCGCGTTCCCGCGCAGCGACCGGGTGTTGAACGACGGGTCGCCCAGCGCGAAGGGCGTGCCGCCCGGCGGCGTGACCGTCCCCGTGGCCGGATCGTAGAGCGCGCCGTAGTGCACGAAGTCATACGTACCGGCGCGCGCCAGCTCCTTGAAGTCGGAGAAGCGTCCCGCCGAGACGAGCGGCTGGATGTAGGTCTGCAGCGACAGCCGCGGCGTGAACGAGATGTTGACGCGGACGTCCGCCGAGACCGTGGTCTGGTCGAGCCGGGCGAAGACGTAGCGCAGGCCGCCGAAGTCCTCCGGCACCTCGCCGGCGGCGGCGACCTTCCGCACGTACTGGGCGTCCTCGATGACCCGCTGCAGGTTCGGCCCCACCGAGAGCGACACGTTCGAGGCCGGCTTCCACTCGAGCGCCGGGTTGAGGTTGCAGTAGTCGGTGCCGTGGCCCGCGCCCGGGGTGTAGGTGCGGTCCGCGTGGAGGCTGAACACCAGCCGCTTGCGGTCCGCCGTGTTGAACGTCACGGACCCGTACCCGCCGGGCTTCTCCAGCATGCGCGGGCCGCCGCGTGTGCGACGCACGTTCACGGTCGGCGACACGTACATCAGCTCCGTGTCGATGTACCAGTCGTTCGCGAATGTGACCGTGTTCCCCTGCCAGTACCCGGCGTCCACGTGGTTCCCGCCGAAGTCGAAGCCGTGGAAGGTGACTACGGCGGTGAGCGCCTCGCGCCAGAGGCGGTTGGGGCGGAGGAAGCGGTACTGCAGTCCGGTGTGCCCGACGGCCACGTCGGCCCGCGGCTGATAGCCCATGTCGTTGACGTCGAAGCCCGGGGACACGATCCCGAAGGACGAGTTGCTGATCAGGTTCCCGTCCTGCTTGTTGAGCGAGACGAGCCCGCCGTAGCCGGTGAGCGCCGTCGCGCTGCTGTCCACGCCGAGGTGCGACGCGTCCGGGCGCTGCAGGTAGTGCCGCGCGTCGCGCTGCAACGCGACCATGCGGGCCGTGGTGCCGGCCACCCGCGTCATCCCCGCCCAGCCCGACACGACCCACATCTTGCCCCGGTCGAGGAAGTGCCAGCCGTCCACCGCCGCCAGGAGCGCCTGCCGGTTCACCAGGTCCTCGAGCCCGTTGCCGTCGAGCCGCCGTTGGACCACGGTCGTCATCGCGCCCAACCCGTTGAAGCCGCCGCGGAACTCCTTGAGCCCGCTGGTCACGCCGTAGTAGGTCAGCGGCTCGACCGTGGCCGTCCCGCGCGCGCCGGCGGCCAGGTAGTCCGCGTCCTCGCGCCCGGTGAGGGCGTGCATGGTGCCGAAGTGCAGGCTGGGCGTGAGCTTCCCGGTCAGCTTGGCCGCGCCGAGGATGCGGGTCGCCACCGGCACGTCGCTGTACTCGGCCCCCCCGGGCACCGGGCCCTGCGGGGCGCGGCCGATGCGGCGGCTGTAGAAGAAGGTCACCCCCGGCCAGCCGAAGCCCCAGTAGCGGTTGGCGCCCTCGCTGCCGAAGTCGAAGACACGCGAGTTCTCGGTGAAGAACGGGCGCTTCTCGTCGAAGTACGACTCCACGTCGGAGAGGTTCACCACCGCCGGGTCCACCTCGACCTGGCCGAAGTCGGGGTTCACGGCGGCGTTGAGCGTCAGGTTGTTCCCGACGCTCATGCGCAGGTCGCCACCCAGGCCCGGCGTGTAGCGCGAGCCGTCGTGGAACGGATCGCCCGGATCGTAGACCAGGTACTCGGCCTTGCCGGTCGTGTAGGGCGACACCTCGATGGACCGGCCGCGGCCCGCGACCTCGAGACCGAGCAGGTGCGGGAAGCGCGAGACGAAGCCGCTGCCGTTGCGCGGGCGGTAGACGAGTTCGTCGAGTTCGGTGTTCCGCTCGAGCCGCCGGCGCACGTTCATGCCCCAGACCTGCTCGGCACCCGGACGGAAGCGCAGCTGCGAGAACGGGATCCGCATCTCGCAGGTCCAGCCGACCGCGTCCGTGCCATCACCCCGCCGGGCGCGGCCGTCCCAGACGCCGTCCCAGGAGTCGTCCTGCCCGACGTCGTTGTAGAGCGTCCCGTCCCACAGCACGCCGGCGGCGCTGATCGAGAAGAAGTAGCCGCCGCGGTGGTCGTGGTAGGGATCCAGGTACACCACCAGCCGGTCCGAGGTGACCCAGAGGTCGCGCCGCACCAGGCTGGCGATGATCGAGTCGGGGTGCGCGTCCCAGCAGCGCGCCGCGACGTAGAGCGCGTCGTCGTCGTGGGCCACCCACACCCAGGTGCTCTCGCTCGGAGCCGTGCCCTCGTTCGGGTAGCTCTGGGTGAACCAGCGCACCGGCGCGGCCTCCCGCCAGACCGCCTCGGCGAGCGCGCCGTCCAGCGCGACGGGCTCCCGCAGGCGCACGCTGCGCAGCGGCGGCAGGGAGTCGCCGATCGGCGGCCGGCCGGGCTGGGCGGCGGCCGTTCCGGCGAGGCAGAGGCAGATCAGCACCAGCACGGGGATGAACGGCATGTCGGGGAGTCCTCCGAGGATCGGGGGTCGGGCGTCCGGCCCGCGAACGCGCCCAGAGCTTCGCCGCGGGGCGCTTGGACCGTGTCAAGGAGTCGGCCGACCGCCGCCGTCCGTCGCCGAGGGCCGTGTTCCGCGCGACGAACGGGGGTGCCCCGCCCGCGCCGAACGGAACCGTCGGCGCTCCCCTTGGGGCGGGGCCCCCGCACTAGAGGTCGAGGTAGTAGGTGGCCTTCACCATGAACACGTCGTTCGCGGCCGCGTCGAACAGCCGCCGCGTCGAGGGACCGAAGCGCAGTTCGCCGTACGGCTCGAAGTCCGTCCGCTCCTGCGTCCACACGAAATAGAGCACCGAGCCCGGTCGGTACTCCCACCGCAGCACCGCGTTCCCGCGCAGCGACTTGAAGTTGAACGACGGATCGGGCAGCCCCTCCGGCGCGCCCGTCTCGTCGTAGTGGAGGAAGTCGTAGGAGCACGAGCGCGCCAGCTCCTTGAAGTCGGCGTAGCGCCCGGCCGAGATGAGCGGCTGCAGGTAGGTCTGCAGCGACAGGTTCGGAGTGAACGACACGTTCAGCCGGATGTTCGCCAGTACCGTGGTCTGGTCGAGCCGCGCGAAGACGTAGCGCAAGCCGCCGAAGTCGGCGGGCACCTCGCCGGGCGCGGCCATCGCGGTCACGTACTGCGCGTCCTCCACGTTGCGGTCCACCTCCGGTCCGACCTCGAGCGAGAAGTTGGGGACCGGCTTCCACTCCACCGCGAGGCCGACCGCGCTGGAGAAGGAGTTCGTGGACGGGACGGCGCCGCCGCTGAGCGTGAGCGTGTACGTGCGCCGCTGGCGCGTGTCGGTGGTGAGGCTGAGGTTCGCGTCGGCGCCCGCGTGGTAGCGCATGCGCGGGCCGCCGCGGGTCAGGCGGGCCCGCACCGTCTCGGGCACGACGTCGGCGCCGGTCTCGATCTGCCAGTCGTTGGCGAGGGTCATCCGGCTCGCCGTGTAGAGGCCGCCCGTGTACAGGTTGCCGTCGTGGTCCCAGCCGCCCCAGCCGGCGGCGAGGATGTGCGCGTACTTGCGCCAGCCGTTCGGCATCACCCACTTGTAGCCGGCGCCGGAGTGCGCGTTGATCGCGTCGGCGCGCGAGTGGTAGCCCATGTCGTTGACGTCGAACTTCGGGCTCACCACGCCGAAGGCGGAGTTCGAGAAGAGCCGGCCCTCCTGCTTGTTGAGCCACACCCGCGCGATGGTGCCGGTGAGCGAGGTGGCGCTGCTGTCCACCCCCAGGTTCCGCGCGTCCGGGCGTTGCAGGTAGTGCAGCGGCCCCCGCTGCACCGCCAGCATCCGCTCGCGCGTCCCCGCCACGCGCGACAGCGCCGCGTAGCCCGACAGCACCCACATCTTGCGCCGGTCGAGGAAGTGCCAGCCGTCCACGCCGGCCAGGAGGGACTGCCGGTTCAGCGCGTCCTCCTGCTCCTCGCCCTCGAAGCGGCGCTGGACCAGCGTGGCCATCGCGCCCAGCCCGTTGTAGCCGCCGCGGCGCTCGTGCAGCGCGCGCGCGACGCCGTAGTAGGTGAGCGGCTCCAGCTCCATCCGCCCGCGCGCACCGTCGAGCTCGTACTGCCCGGTCTCGCGCCGGGTGACTGCGTGCATCGTGCCGAAGTTGAGGCCCGGGCCGAGCTTGCCGGTCAGCTTCGCCGCGCCGAGGATGTGCGTGGCGGGCGAGGGGTCGCGGTATTCCGCGTCGTCGGGCAGCCGCCCCTGCGGCGCGCGGCCGACGCGGCGCGTGTAGAAGAAGGTCGGCTCCGGCCAGTTGAAGCCCCAGTAGTCGTTGGCCCCCTCGTTGCCGAAGCTGAAGACGCGCGCGTTCTCGGTGAAGAACGGGCGCTTCTCTTCGAAGTACGACTCCACGTCGGACAGGTTCACGACCGCCGGGTCCACCTCGACCTGCCCGAAGTCCGGGTTCACCGTGGCGTTCAGGGTCAGGCTGTTGCCGACGCTGCGGCGCAGGTCCACGCCGACGCCCGGCGTGTAGCGCGAGCCGTCGTGGAACGGGTCGAGCGGCGGCCGCACCAGGTACTCCGCCTTGCCGGTCACGTAGGGCAGCACCTCGAGCGTGGGCGCGTGATGGCCGTTTCGGATGCCCCGCAGCTCGGGGAAACGCGAGACGAAGCCGCTGGCCTGCTTCGGCGGATAGACGAGGTAGTCCGCCTCGTTGCGCCGCCCCAGGCGCCGCGCGAAGTTGATGCCCCAGACCTGCTCCGCGCCGCGCCGGAAGCGCAGCTGCGAGAGTGGGACGCGGATCTCACAGGTCCAGCCGTCCGTCCCGCGCCGGGCGCGCCCCTCCCACACGCCGTCCCAGGAGTCGTCGTCCCAGCTGTCGTTGAACAGCGTCCCGTCGTAGAGCACGCCGGCCACGTTCACCGCGAAGTAGTAGCCGCTGCGCTTGTCGCGGAACGGGTCCACCAGGACCATGAAGCGGTCGGACGACGTGGTCACGTCGCGCCGCACCAGCTGCGCCACCATCGAGTCGGGGAAGGCGTCGAACATGCGCGCCGCGACGTAGAGCGCCTCGTCGTCCCAGGCGACCCACACCCACGTGCTCTCGGTGGCGGCCGCGCCCTCGACCGGGTCGCTCTGCAGCAGGCGGCTCGCCACCGGCGGGCCCTGCCAGACCGACTCGTCGAGCCGCCCGTCCACCGTGACCGGCCCGCCCAGGCGCACGGCGTGCATCGGCGGCGGGGTCACCGGCTCGGTCGCTGGCGACTGGGCGGCGGCCGAGCCCGCGACGAGGAGCAGGACGAGGGTCAGCAGGGTCGGGATGCGTTGCACGACACGGCCCTCCGGGTGGTTCGCGCGCTTCCGGTCACGGGATAAGACGGCCCGGACCGATCCAAGGTTGCGCGGGACGCGGGGGCGGAGCCGCAGGTTTTGCACCGGCGCGGCCCGCGGGGGGGCGAGCGCCAGCGGGACACCGCCCGGCGCGGCGGGGCTGCCCGCCGGCCGGGGGGGTCCGGGGGCGGCGAGCGGAGCGCCGCCCCGCTCAGAGCGACAGGTGGCAGGTCGCCTTCACCATGAAGATGTTGCTGGCCTTCGCGTCCAGCAGGCGTCGTGCCGAGGGGCCGAAGCGCAGTTCCCCCGTTTCCTCGACGTCGCTGCGATCCTGCGTCCACACGAAGTAGAGCACCGAGCCCGGCCGGTACTCCCACCGCAGCACGGCGTTCCCGCGCAGCGACTTGAAGTTGAACGACGGGTCGCCCACGGCGAAGGCCTGCGCCGGGCCGTCCGGGCCGTCCGGATCCACCTCGCCGCTCACCGCGTCGTAGGTCGAGCCGCCGTCCACGCCGTAGCGCAGGAAGTCGTACGAACGCGAGCGGGCCAGCTCCTTGAAGCCCGTGTAGCGGCCGGCCGAGATGAGCGGCTGGACGTAGGTCTGCAGCGACAGGTCGGGCGTGAGGGACACCTCCAGCCGGATACTGGCCGAGGCGGTGCGCTGCTCGAGGTGGGCGAAGACGTAGCGGTAGCCGCCGAAGTCGCCAGGCACCAGGCCGGGCTCGTACACCTTCTTCACGTACTGCGCGTCGTCGGTGTTCCACTCCAGCGAGGGCCGCAGCTCGAGCGACAGCGCGGAGACCGGCTTCCAGACCAGGCGCGGCGTCACCACCCGGTACCAGGTCCCCGTCGCGGGGGAGCCCTCGGCGCTGAGGTTGGTGCACGAGAAGACCTTCTTGCCGTCGTTCGTGTCGAGGTGGAGCGTGTAGGAGGCATAGGCCGGCTGCGTCATGAGCGGACCGCCGCGGGTGCGGCGGTTGTCCATCACCGGCGCGGCCTGGTCTGCGTTGACGCTGAGCTGCCAGTTGTTGTGGAAGCGCACCCAGCTGCCCGTGCTCAGGCCCCGCCACGTGGCGTTCCCGCCGAAGTCCCGCCGCTCATAGCCGGCGATCCAGGCGTTGCCCTCCCGGCGCCACGCGTTCGGCGCGGTCCAGTTGTAGCCGGTGGCGGCATGCGCGGCGATGACGTCGGTGCGCGACTGGTAGCCGACATCGGCCACCTCGAAACCCGGGCTCGAGAGGGCCACGGCCGAGTTGAAGATGACGTTGCCCCGCTCCTTGTTCAGCATCAGCCGCCCCGCGTAGCCCCCCAGCGACGTGGCCGCCGTGTCCACGCCGAGGTAGCCGACGTCCGGCCGCTGGAAGTAGTGCCGCGAGGACCGCTGCAGCGCCGTCATCCGCGCCCGCGTGCCGCTCACCCGCGAGAACGCCCCGAACCCGTTCACCACCCACGTCCGGCCGCGGTCGAGGAAGTGCCAGCCGTCCAGGCCGGCCGTCAGCGCCTGCTCGTTGAGCGCGTCGCGCAGCGCGTCCCCGTCCAGCCGGCGCTGCACCAGCGTCGCCATCGCCCCCAGCCCGTGCCGGCCCCCCGACAGGTCCTTCAGCCCGCGCGCCACGCCGTAGTAGGTGAGCGGCTCGACCTCGGCGCGCCCGCGCCGGCCGCCGGCCTCGTAGTCCGCCTGCTCGCGCGAGGTGAGCGCGTGGAGCATGCCGAAGTCCACGCCGGTGGCGGGCTTCCCCGTCAGCTTGGCCGCGCCGATGATGTGCGTGGCCATCGGTACGTCGGCGAAGTCGGCGCCGTCGGGCGGACCGCCCTGCGGCGCGCGGCCGATGCGGCGGCTGTAGAGGAACGTGGGGCTCGGGAACATGAAGTTCCAGTTGCCGGTCGCCCCCTCGTAGCCGAAGTTGCCGAAGAGCTGCGCGTTCTCGGTGAAGAACGGGCGCTTCTCGTCGAAGTAGGACTCCACGTCGGACAGGTTCACCACCGCCGGATCCACCTCGACCTGGCCGAAGTCGGGATTCGCCGTGGCATTCAGCGTCAGGTTGTTCCCCACGCCCGTGCGCAGGTCGCCGCCCAGGCCCGGCGTGTAGCGCGAACCGTCGCGGAACGGATCGCCCGGAGCGTGCAGCAGGTACTCGGCCTTCCCGGTCACGTACGGCGTGAACTCGAGCGCGTGCCCGCGGCCGGCGAGATCGAGCCCCGTCAGGTGCGGGAAGCGCGACACGAATCCGCTCTCGTTCTTCGGGGTGTAGACGAGCCGACTGTCCTCCGCGCGCCGCTCGTCGCGGCGGCGGAAGTTGATGCCCCAGACCTGCTCGGATCCGGGGCGATAGCGCATCTGCGAGAACGGCAGTCGGGCCTCCGCCGTCCACCCCCGCTCGTCGCGTCGCGCGCGTCCCAGCCAGACCCCGTCCCAGTACTCGTCCTGCCAGCCGTCGTTGTACAGCAGGCCGTCGCTCATCACGCCCGCCGCGTTGACGCTGAAGTAGCAGCCGCTGCGGTGGTCATGGAGTGGATCGAGGTAGATGGTCAGGCGGTCCGACGCGACGACCAGGTCGCGGCGGGCGAGCCGGACCACCAGCGACTCGGGGTGGGTGTCCCACATGCGCGCGGCCACGTAGAGGGCGTCGTCGTCGTAGGCGACCCAGATCCACGTGCTCTCGCTGGGCGCCGCCCCCTCGACGGGGTCGCTCTGCGTCAGCCGTCTGATCGAGGCGGGCTGGCGCCAGACATCCTCCGACAGCGCGCCGTCGAGGGCCGGGGACGACGTCAGGCGGATGGCGCGGATCGGGGGCAGGGAGTCGCCGTGGACGGCGCGGCCCTGCGCGGCGGCCGTCGCGGCGGCGAAGACGGTCCCCGCGGCCAGAAGGCCGCACAACAGGAAGGTCGGGACGCGGCGCATCGGATGATCCTCGGGGTGAGGGGTCGGGGTCGGGCGGACATCGGCTTCGACCCGGACTCGCCGCCGATGGTTGGAGTGCGCGTCCATCGCTGCGGCCCCCGCGCGACCAACGCGGCGATGCGCACGACGAAGGACGATCGGCAGGCCGGAAGACGGCGCGACCGGCCGCGTCGGTGGGGCCGTGATCGCGCGACGGCGGCCCGGTCGGGTCGCGTCCGCTCAGCGCGAGCGGCCGGTCAGGAGCCCGACGAGGCTGGCGAGGGGCAGCACGAGGAGTGCCGCCACCCCGTTCGCCAGCAGGGCGAAGAGCATGGCCGCCCAGCCCACCGCCAGCCAGCGGGCCATCAGCGCCACCACCAGGCGCGGCACGTCGCCGATCCAGAGCGTGGCCAGGTTCGCGACCAGCACCGCGAGCACGAGCGCGCCGAAGCCGGCCAGCGCACCCTTGAGGTCCGACCCGCTCAGGGAGATCGAGCCCCCGACCGCGAAGGCCACGTAGAGGAAGAGCCACGTGCGCCAGTCGGACCAGCGCTGCGGCTCGAGCAGCGTGCCGAGCGAGGCGAACGCGCCCCCCGCCACGTGCCACGCCAGCGCGAGGGCGTCGCCGAGGCCGAGCACCGCGCCGCCCGCCGGCAGCGGCGCGGCCAGGGGCGCGAAGGCGGCCGGGCCGAGCAGCCAGCGCGCCGCGGCGACGACCACCAGCGTGCCGAAGACGATGGGCCCGATGCCGATGAAGAAGTTGCCCATCTGCTGCCACGGGTTCGTTGGGTCGAACGTGTGGGCGACGTGCCCGCGCGTGCCGTCGCGCGGCGCGAAGTCGAACAGGCGCATGCCGGTGATGCGGTGGCCGAAGAGCAGGCAGAAGACCGCGTGCCCCAGCTCGTGCACGATGGTGCCCGGCCAGCCGAAGAGCGCGTAGGCGGCGCGGCCGAGGTGGCGCGTCGTGTGGCGCGTGACGAAGTCGCCCAGCGCGTGCAGCGCCGCGGCCAGCGCCAGCCCCGGCCCGAGCAGCAGCGCCAGCTCGAGCAGGGTCGCGCCCAGCGCGGCGCCGGCGTAGCGCAGCGCGGCCGCAACGACGGGCGGAACCTCCGCCGTGAGGAACGCGGGCACGGCGAGGGTCAATGCCGTGTCACCCGCCCCAGCGCCCGCGCCAGCTCCGCCGCGACGACGGCGTTGTGGCGCAGCAGTGCGAGGTTGGCGGTCACCGTCGCGCCACCGGTGCGCTCGCGCAGCTGCTCGAGCAGGAACGGCGTCACCGCGCGGCCCCGGATGCCCTGCTTCGCCGCCTCGGCCAGGGCGCCGGCGAGGGCGGGTTCGTACACCGACGCCGGCAGCTCGTTCGCCGCCGGGATGGGGTTGGCCACCAGCACGCCGGTGCGCAGGCCCAGCTCCCAGTGCGCCGCCACCGCGGCGGCCAACTCCTGGACCCCCTCGTAGCGCCGGTCCACCCGCTGGCCGCTGGCGCGCCGGTAGAAGGCCGGGAACTCGTCGGTGCGGTAGCCGAGCACGGGCACGCCGAGCGTCTCGAGCATCTCCACGGTGCGCGGCAGGTCGAGGATCGCCTTGGCCCCGGCGCACACCACCGCCACCGGGTGGCGCGCCAGCGCGGTGAGGTCGGCCGAGACGTCGCCGCTCTCGGCCGCGTCACGGTGCACCCCGCCGATGCCGCCGGTGGCGAAGACGCGGATGCCGGCGGCGGCCGCGACGAACATGGTCGCCGCCACCGTGGTCGAGCCGGGCGCGCCCGAGGCGACGACCGCGGCCAGGTTGCCCGGGTTGACCTTGGCCACGTCCTTCGCGGTGGCGAGCTTCTCCAGCTCGGCGCCGTCGAGCCCCACCCGCACCGCGCCGTCGAGGATGCCGATGGTCGCCGGCACCCCGCCATGCGCGCGCACGGCCTCCTCCAGCTCGAGCGCGGTCTCGAGCCCGCGCGGGTGCGGCAGGCCGTGCGTGACCAGCGTGGTCTCCAGCGCCACCACCGGCCGGTGCCGGCGTAGCGCCTCGGCGATCCCCTCCGACAGCTTCGCGCGCTCGCTCATCCTTCCCCCTCCCCACCGAACCACTCGGCGCGGCGCCGTCGCGCCTCCGCCGGCGTGGCCGTGATCAGTCCCGCCGCTCCCCAGGTCTCCAGCGCGAACGACGCCGACACCACGCCGCGCTCGAGCGCGCCGGCGGCGCTCTCGCCCGCCAGCCGCGCCGCGAGGAAGCCGCCGGCGAAGGCGTCGCCCGCGCCGGTCGGGTCCACCACGGTGGTGGCACGCGGCGACCAGCCGGTCAGCTCGCGCGTGTGCGTGTCGTAGAGCACCCCGCCCGCCGCCCCGCGCTTGAGCAGCACGTGGCGCAGCCGCCCGCCCGCCAGCCGCGCCAGCGCGGCGCCGGGATCGTGGCGCAGCTCGGGCAGCCTCAACTCCTCCTCGCTGACGAAGAACACGTCCACCTTCGCGAGCACCTCGCGCCACGCCTCCAGGCTCTCCTCGCGCACCGTGTCGTGCGGATCGAGCGAGAGCAGCGCGCCGTCGCGCCCGGCCAGCTCCTCCACCAGGCGCCGCTGGCACTCGAGCGGCGTGGGCGAGAGGTGGAAGGCGCGGGCATCGGCGAAGCGTCCGGCCACGTCGCCGGGCGCGGGTGAGGCCTCGACGTGGTTCGCCGCGCCCAGCCGGTGCACGATGCGGCGCGCCGCCGGCTCGTAGAGCAGCCAGGTGCGCAGGCCCGGGCGGCCCAGCGGGCGCAGCCCGCCGAGGTCCACGCCGCGGTGCTCGAGCGCGTGCAGCGCGCGCGCCGGGTAGTCGTCGCCGAGCGGCGCCACCACCGCCACCGGCAGCTCCCACAGCGCCGCGCCCAGCGCGGCGTAGAGCATGGCGCCGCCCGGCTCGCCCATGCGCGTGGTGCCGTCGGCGAACACCACGTCGTCCACGACGAGGTTGCCGAGGCAGACGAGGTCGGCGTTCACCCGAGGGCGTGGAAGGCGGCGGCCACGGCCTGGGCGCGCTCGCCGTCGAGCGGGTTCGACCACGCGCCGTCGCGCTTGACCCAGGAGCCGACGATGAAGCCGTCGGCGAGCGGGTAGGCGGCGAGGTTGCGGGGCGTGAGCCCCGAGCCGACCAGGGTCGGCAGGCCGGTGCCGCCCGCGACCGCCTCGACCTCGGCGGTGTCGGCGGCCTGCGCGGTGACCGGGCCGGTCACCACCACGCCGTCGGCGAGGAAGAACTCGGCCGCGCGCGCGGTCTCGACGATGTCCACGTCGGCGGTGAGCGCGTGCGCCGAGTGCTTCTTCTTGACGTCGGCGAACAGGCGCACCCGCTCGGCGCCGATGGCGCGACGGTAGCGCAGCAGCTCGCCGGCCGAGGCCTCGATCAGGCCCTCGTCGGCGACGTGGGCGAAGACGAAGCCCTCGACCCGCGCGAACGTCGCGCCGCAGGCCAGCGCCACCGCCACCGCCTCGCGGTTCGCGCCGGCCAGCACCTGCACGCCCAGCGGCAGCGCCACCTCGCGGCGGACGGCCTGGCCGACCGCGGTCATCGCCGCCACCACCTCCGGGCCGACCGCGCCCTTGAGGTAGGGCCGGTCGTGCATGTTCTCGATCACGAGCGCGGTGTAGCCGCAGTCGCGGTAGGCGCGGGCCTCGGCGACCGCCGTCTCGAGCACGCGCTCGAGCGGCGCGCCGGCCGCCGGCGTGCCCGGCAGGGCACCGACGTGGATCATGCCGATCAGCGCGCGCCGCGCGCCGAACAGGTGCTGCATCGTGCCGTGGCGGTCCATCGTTCCGTCTCCTTCGTATCCGCTCAGGCCGTCTGCCGGCGGGCGTTCATCACCAGCCCGCCGGCGCCCAGCGCCAGGAAGATGCAGGCCTGCACCGCCGTCCGGTACTCGGGCGGCGACTCCTGGAAGGCGAGCCACAGGAACAGCGCGCCCAGCAGCAGGAAGCCGGCGTAGATGCCGAACATCACGCGCCGCGCCCCGCGCCGCGTCGCCGGCGTGTCCTGCGCGAAGGCGCGGTGCACGAACACCAGCCCCGCCGCCCCCAGGATGGCGATGCCGATGAACACGAACCAGAACAGGCGCGCCTGTGCCGGCGCCGCCGGCGTGCCGACCACCGGCTTGAGCATGCGTTCGTAGAGGGCGCCGCCCAGCGAGGAGCCGATGAGCGAGCCGATCACCCCATAGAGGAACGAGTAGCCCATGTAGACCGCCTTGCGGTCCGGCGGCGCCACCAGCCCGATGAAGCTGTAGTACTTGGGGTGCGCCGTCATCTCGCCGATGGCGAAGATGGCGATGCCGGCGACGACCATCCACGCCGCCTGCGAGAACGCCAGGCACAGCATGCCGGCGCCGCCGACGAGCATGCCGACGACCATCGTCGGCAGCGCCGGCCGGTCGCGCACGATGCGGCTCACCACCACCTGGAGCAGGATGATCATGCCCGCGTCGATGACCGTGATGTGCTCGGCGTCGAAGACGAAGTTCACGTTCAGGCCGACGGCGTGCAGCAGCCCGGTGACCGCGTCGGAGACCGGGGCGCGGTCCACGAAGTCGCGCAGGTACCAGAGCACCGAGCCGAACTGCTGGAAGTAGAGGATCCAGAAACCCGAGTAGATGACGATCATCAGCACGAAGCGTGCGTCGCCCAGCACCTCGACCGCCCCGGCGATGACGTCCTTGAGGGTCTTGCGGTTCTCGGGCAGCGGCGGGTCGCGGAAGACGAAGAACGCCGGCAGGAGCATGGCGGCGACGTAGGCGGCCGAGGCGGTGAAGACCGCCTGCCAGGAGAAGCCCTTGAGCCAGCTCACCACCAGCGGCGCGGTGAAGGCGCCGACGTTGATCATCCAGTAGTAGATGCCGAAGCCCACCGACGACGTGCGCTCGTCCGTCGTGCGGGCGATCGTGCCGGAGATGATCGGCTTGAAGAGCCCCGCGCCCGTGGCCATCACCAGCAGGGCGAGGAAGACCAGCGCATAGCTCGACATATGGCCGGCGGCGAAGTAGCCCACCGCCAGCAGCGAGAAGGCGAAGAGCAGCATGCGCCGGTAGCCGTAGCGGTCGGCCAGCGCGCCGCCGAGGATGGGGATGACGTAGGTGGCGGCGTACACGATGCTCTGCAGGAAGCCGACGGCCGACTCGGTGAAGCCCAGCCCGCCCGACGAGCGCGGGTTCGTCAGGTAGATCGCCAGCACGGACATGAGGCCGTAGTAGGCGGCGCGCTCGAACAGCTCCATCACGTTCGCGATCCAGAACGTGCGGGGGAAGTCTCGCAGGAGGCTGGTCTTCATCGGTTCTCCCGGGCTGGCGATGGGACGCGTGCGGGCTGCGGGCGGCTGCGCGCAGCGCGCGGCCGGAGCGGGCCGACCCTACGACGGGCCGGGGCCGCGCGTCCACCCGGAGCCGCACCCGGCGGCGGGTGGCGCGACGACCGCCGCGCGAAGCCCCTTGGGTCGGGCCCGCCTGCCGTGGCATCCTGCCCGCCATGTCGCGCACCCGCCGTCCGCGCCCCGCAGCCGCCACGCCGCCCACTCCACCCGTGCTGGACCCGCCCCCGGCGGGTGCCCCGCCGCGCGCCTGGCTCGCCCCACTGCTCGCGGTCGTGCTGGCCTGGGCGCTGCTCTTCCCGGCACAGCTCTTCCTCGGGCAGCGCTTCGTGCTCGGCGATTCGTCGGCCTTCCGCCCCTTCGCCGACGTCTCCCGCGCTCGCTGGCAGGAGACGCGCCAGCGCACCAGCTGGAACCCGTACGTCTTCATGGGGCTGGAGTCGGTGGCGAGTCTGGCGGACCCGCGGCCGCAGTACCTGCCCGACGCCGCCCTCGACCTGACCGAGCGCCTGCACGAGCCGCGCGTCTCGCCCCAGCTCTGGCTGCTGCTCGCCATCCTCGCCGGCACGCTCGCGGTGGTGGCCCTGGCCCGCGCGCTGTGGCGCGCCGCGCCCTGGAGCGCCGCCGCGGCGGGGCTCGTCTGGCTGCTGGCCATCCCCATCCTCGTGCCGCTGGCGCACGGGCACGACGCGCAGGTGCTGGCCGACGCGCTGCTGCCGGTGATGGCGCTGGCCACGTGGGCGGTGATCGCCGCCGACGATCCGCGCGCCCGGCTGGCCGCCTCGCTCGGCCTCGCGCTGGCGCTCGGCCTGCAGTGCCTGCACGGCCATCCGCAGATCCTCGTCTACTCCGCGGCGCTCGTGCTGCTCTTCGCCGTGCAGCAGGCGTGGGCGCGCCGGCGCTGGTCGCGGCTCGTGCCCTGGGGCGCGGCCGTCGCGCTGGGCGCCGCCATCGGTGCGGCGGTGTGGTGGCCGGCGCTGCTCTACAGCGCGCAGTCCTCGCGCGGCGGCGGCGACGCGCCCGGCGTGGCCATGGCGGTGGTACAGAAGTACAGCCTCGGCTGGCGCGACCTCGTCTCGGTCGTGTGGCCGCAGGCGGTGGGCTTCGGCGGCGTCACCTACTGGGGCGACCTGCAGGTCACCGACTACTCGCCCTACCTCGGCGTCGTGGCCGTGGCGCTGGCGCTCCTCGGCCTGCGCCGCGTGCGCGGCGACGCGACGGCGCTCTTCTGGTGGGTTCTGCTCGCCGCCGCCGCGGCCTTCTCCCTCGGCGCCACGCTCGGGCCGGTCTTCGAGCTGCTGCACCGGCATGTGCCGCTGTGGAGCAAGTTCCGCGTGCCCTTCTACGTGCTGGTCTGGGCCTGCCTTGCCCTCGCGCTGCTGGTGGCCCGTGGCCTCTCGTGCCCGGACGACGACGCGGGCGCGCGCCCGTCCCGGGCGCCGCTCGTCGCGCTCGGCGCCGTCGCACTGCTGGGACTCGCCCTTGCCTTCCCGCTCGCGGGCCTCTACTCGGCGCTCGCCCGCGCCACGAACCCCGCCTTCCCCGAGGCGACCCAAGCCGCCACCGCGCGCCTGGCCGGGCTCGACCTCGCGCTGCGCGCTCTGCTCGCCGCCGCCACCGTGGCGCTGTTCGCCCGCGTGCGCGCCGGTCGCGCGTGGGCCCGTCCCGCGCTCGCGGCGCTCGTCGCCCTCGATCTCGCCTCCGTCGCCGCGCCCGCGCTGT
>JAXDBZ010000216.1:0-8723 GCA_034678345.1 Candidatus Eiseniibacteriota bacterium | reverse complement strand
GCCACCGCCAGCGTCACGACCACCGCGGCGATCGCGCCCGCCGCTCCGGCACGCCCCCGGCGCATCAGTACTCCCAGCGCGCCTTCAGGTTCACGTTGAACTCCGGCACCAGCGTCGGCAGCGCCGTGGTCGTCTGCAGGCGCCGCTGCGCCAGCTCGGTGGTGACGTAGAAGAAGCGGTTGATGCGGTACTCCGCCGCCACGTTGCGCTCGAGCAGGCCCTGCTCCGTGCTGCCCGACACGTTCCACGCCCGGGCGCCCTCGCGCTCGAAGCCCGGCACGCGCTGCTTGTAGCTCACCTGCACGCGCGGGTTGAACTGGTGCGCCACGGTCACGAACACGTCGCCGCGGCCGCCGAACAGCCCGCCCTGCTCGCGCTCGAGCTGCCACTGCCCCACGTCCCGCAGGAAGGTACGCGACAGCAGCGGCGAGAGCTGGGCGTTGATCATCCGCGTCACGTAGCTGTCGAGCGGGTCGCTGAGCTGCGAGACCACCGTGCCGCTGCCGAGGAAGCGGCCCACCGTCAGCTGGCTCAGGATGGTCGGCTGGTCCCAGTCCGGCGGGTCGCTCTCGAACGTGATGGTCGGCGCGTTGGCCCGCTCGGTGATCGTCACCGTGATCGTGTGAGGCCGGTCGCTCCCGCCGGAGCTCCCCAGCCGCTCGCTCCCCGTCGTCGCCCCGGTGACGGGCACCACCGTGGTGGTCGCCACGATCTCCAGCGTCGGGTTCAGGCCGCCGACGTTGTCGAAGGTGAGGTCCGCCTGCCGGAGGGTGAAGCGGTTGCTGAGGAAGTCGTAGGTGCCGCGCAGCGCGTTCAGGTCGCCGAAGATGCTCAGCGTCTTCGGCGTCTGCTCGAGCACCAGGTCGGCGCTGAACTCGATGTCGCCGTCGGGCGGCTGCCAGCGCAGGTTGTTCGCCGCCTGCAGCCGCACCCGGTAGGTCCAGAACAGCGGCTGCGTGAGCGCCGCCAGCTGCTCCGTCTCGCTCTGGTTCGTGAAGTCGAACAGCACGCGCGCGCCCCGCAGGAACAGGTCGCCCTCGACGTGCGGCAGGCTGCCGCCGTCCACGCCGGGCCCGTCGGTCACCCGCAGGCGCGGCGCGTCGAACTCGGCCGCGTAGAGGCCCGGCTCGACCGCCGTGAAGTCCTCCATCGCCAGGCGGAACTCGTAGTGGCCGAGCCGCGCCCCGTCCAGCTCGATCACCCCGTCGGCCCGCAGCGTGCCCCGGCGCCCGGAGCGCGCGAACAGGCTGTCCATGGTGATGCGCGTCTCGTCCAGGCGGAAGTCCGCCCGCAACCCGGTGATCAGCTCGCTGCGGCCGACGATGAGAGCCTCGCCGTCGTGCACCGATGCCGTGCCCCGCAGGTCGGGGCGCTGCGGCGTGCCCGCCACGGTCGCGTGCAGCTCGAGGCGGCCCCGCGCGGCCGCCAGCTGCGGCGCCAGCTCCGGGAGCACGGCGAGGTCCAGGTCGGCCAGGTCCAGCGTCCAGCTCATCGGCGCCTCGGGCAGCGCCGGCAGCGCCCCCAGCCCCAGGCGCAGGGGCATGCTGCCGCTCGCGGTGGACACGGCGCCGCCGCGCGTCAGGCGCAGCTCGGGCACCTCGAGGCGCTCGTCGCCGTAGCGCGCGCGCAGGGTCACGCGGTCGGCGACCAGGCTGTCGCGCCCGAGCGGCGCCGCCTCCGCCCGCACGTCCAGCACGGGGGCCCCCGGCCGTCCTGCCAGCTCCATCACCCCCGCCAGGCGTCCGGACAACCCGCGCGCCGCCGGCACGAGCCGGTCGAGGCGGTCGAGCGGGAAGGCCGCGGCGCTCAGCCGGCCGCGCCAGGACGAGGCCGTCGCCAGCCAGCCCTGCACGCCCGGCGCCGTCAGCGTGTCCGGCCAGGCCTCCCGCGTCCCGTCGAACGCCACCTCGCCCCGCAGCGAGCCTTCGCCCAGCCGGTACTCGAAGTCGCGCACCTCGAGGTTCCCGGGACCGCCGGCCAGCACGATGCGCGCCGAATCGCCGCGGTGCCCGCGCGCACCGGGCCGCCGCGCCTGCGCCTCGAAGGCCCAGCGCGGATCGCCCGCCCGCCCGGTCACCCGCAAGGCCGCGTCCGCAGTGCCGCTCAGCTCCCACTCGAGCGGCAGGCCGAGCCGGCCCAGCTCGAGACCCGTTCCCCGGCCGGTCCAGTCGTAGCTGCCCCCCGGCACGGCCCACCGGCCGGTCACCTCGATGCGCGCGGCGCTGTCGCGCGCGGCGAAGCGACGGAACGTCACGCCCTCGGCGTCGCCCGCCAGTTCCAGCGGGCCCTCCGCCACCCAGTCGAACTGCCGGCTGCGGGCCTCGGCGCGGCCGAGGGTCGTGGTCCAGCCCTCCCGTCCCCAGCGGCAGTCGCCCGCCACCGTCACCACGGTGTCGCCGGCCATGGCCACGACTTCGTCCAGCCACGCCGCCTCGTTCCCCACGCGCACGCGCGCCCGGGCGCTGTCGAAATGCACACCGAGGTACATCACGTCCCTCAGACGCACCTCCGGCAGCGCGAGGTCGGGCAGCGGCAACAACGCGCCGCGCACGCCCGCAAGGGACCACGAGGCGGCCTCGATGCCCAGCCACGAGACCGGACTTCCGGCCAGCGTCCCCGTGACCTCCAGCCCGCCGCCGAGGCTCTCGACCGTCCCGGCCCCCTCGGCCAGCTCCCCGCGGATGCCGCTGGCGCGCCCATCGGGCCACTCGTCGAGCGGGAAGCGCTCGGCCTTCCACTCGCCACGCCAGGCCCCGTCCTCCATGTCGGCCTCGAGGTCCACCCGGCCGCCCCGGCGCCACAGGGCCACCGTGAACCTGCCCGGAGCTCCCGAGGGCGCGTCCACGTCCACCACCGCCGAATCCGCCCGCCAGCCGGCCAGCAGGGAACCGCCCAGCGTCGCCTGGAAGCGGGATCCCGCTGGCTCCCGCCGCCACGACCAGTAGTGCATCCGTCCCGTCACGTCGCCCGATGGCCAGCCGGGCAGGCCGAGGGCGTGCCAGTGGACGGGGTCCCCGTGCGTGACCTGACCGGTCACGTCCAGGTCGTTCGCGGTGTAAACGACGCGCCCGTCGAAGCCTCCGGCCGGCGAGTCCCCCACCAGCGGCCCGACGCTGAGGCGCCCGGCCCGCCAACGGAAGTCGGCACGCGCCTGCAGGGGGACGCTGTCCCACAACGCCTCCGCCACCCCCGTGCCCGACAACCCGCGATCGATGCGGACGTCGAAGCGCCCGGCACCCTCACCCGACACGTCGAACAGATCGTTGGCGAACACCTTCGCCAGCCAGCTCCAGCGCAGCCGTTTCAGCTCGACGTGCGCGAAGCGCGCCCCCGCCCCGGCACGCCATCCGCCCCTCGCCGACACGTCGAGGTCGCCGGTGCGCAGCCGCTCCAGCACGAAGCGCGCGCTGTCCCCGGCGCTGAAGCGGCCGCGCAGCTCCTCGAGCCGGCTTCCCCACGGCCCGCGCGCCCACCGCATGCGTTCCACCTCGAACTCGTCGCCCGCGCCGATCCGGGCCCGCGCCACCAGTTCGAGCCCCCGCACCGCCTGGTTCGTGTCGGGCGTCTCGATCACCCCGTCGGCCAGGGTGAGGCGCACGTCGAACACCCGCGACGGCCCGACCCGCCGCGGCCCGGCGTGCCAGCCCGGCAGCCGCAGCGCCCCGTCCGGGCCGCGCGTCAGCCGCACCACCGGCTGCTCGAACCGCACCTCGAGCGAGCGCGTGCGACCGAAGGCCAGGTCCCAGGGGGCGTAGCTCAGCGACATCGCCCGCGCCTCGAGCAGGGCCGGCCCGCGGCTGTCGCGGAAGCGCAGGCGCGGCTCGACGATGCGCACGCTGCGGAACGGGTTGCCGCGCACGTCCTTCACCTCGAGCACGACGTCGCTGTGGTCCGCCAGCACGCGATTCACCACCACCGTCAGGTGCCCCGCGACGTACTCGGTGTGCCGCGTCAGCCAGAGCAGCACCACCGAGGCCGCCACGATGACGAGGCCGAGCGCGCCGAGCACGATGAGCCAGGCGATGCGGCCCGCGGAACGGCGCGCCCGCGGGGGTAGCGCGTGCTCGACGGCGTCCTCGACCCGGTCGTGGAGCTCGCGCACCTCCTCGCGCACGGCCTCCACCACCGTCTCGTGGTGCGGCACCCCCGGCGCCGGTTCCGGGGCCTCGTGCGGGTCGCGGGGATCGCGGGGTTCCATGGCGGTCAGAAGGAGGGGCCCACGGCGAACTGCACCGCGCCGCGGCGGTGGCCGCGCTCGGCGCCCCAGGTCACGTCGAGGCGAACCGGCGCGAAGGCCAGGTTGAAGCGCCCGCCCACGCCGTAGACGTAGCGGACGTCCCCGGCGTCGAGCTGCGCCCGGCCGAGGCGCGGGACGAAGTCCGACATGCGGATGAACTCGGGACGCGTCCAGACGTTGCCCGCGTCCACGTACAGCTCGAGGCCGAACAGGCCCACCACCGGCACGCGCAGCTCGACGTTCCCGCTCAGCAGCGCCAGGCCTCCCGTGCTGGCGATCTCGTTCTCGGCGTAGCCCCGCACCGAGTTCACCCCGCCGAGGCGGAACACGTCCTCGGTGGGCACCCGCGCCACCTCGCGGTCCACCGCGGCGCTGGGCACGAAGTCCTTGCGCTCGCCGAAGGGCTTCACCACCCCACCGCGCACCCGCGTGGCCAGCACCCAGCCCGCCCGACGCGCCGGCGTGAACCAGGACGCCGTCGCCTGGAACTTCGTGAAGCTGGTCGAGCCCTTGAACGGACCTCCGGCCACCTCCGCCGAGGCGACCTGCAGGCCCCCCCGCGTGGTGAGCAGGGGGTTGTCGCGGCGGTCGCGCTCCCCGGACAGCTGCAGCCGGTGCGTGGAGTACGAGGGCAGGAACTCCCGGCGCACGCTGTCGCGGTAGGCGTCCGGCAGCGCGGGGTCGAGGAACTTGACGTCCTGGTCGGTGACCCAGGCGTTGTCCTGCGTGAGGCGCACGTAGGTGCGGCGCCCGAACGTCCGCTGCACCTGGAAGGTGACGCCGTGGCCCTGCTTGGCGATCTCCAGGGTGTCGATGCGGAAGTCGCGGCGCCTCTCGGCGTACACCGTCAGCTGCGAGCGGTTGCGCGTGCCGAACAGCCAGGGTGCCACCAGGCCGGCCTCGCCGCGCAGGAGCAGGAAGCGCTTCAGGTCGGCGCGCTTGTCGAGCGCCAGCTGGGCGCCCAGGTAACCGGGCAGCCCGAGGCGCCCCAGGCTGCGGTGGCCCCACTCCCCGACCACGCGCAGCCGCTCCTGGGTGCCGCTGCCGATGCCGGCGTCCAGCCAGCGCGGCTTGCGCTCGCGCACGTGCACGAGGAAGTCCATGCGCGCCGCCACCGGGTCGGGCTGCGGCGTGATCTGCACCTCGCTGAAGTAGCCCGTCTCGTAGAGGCGCTCCTCGGACTCCTCCACCCGCGACAGGCGGAAGACGCTGCCGGGCCGCAGCAGGAGCTCCCGCCGCACGTGCCGCTCGCGCACCCGCAGCCGCCCGGCCTCCGCCAGGTGCACCTCGCCCACGCGGTAGAGCGGGCCCTCGTCCACGCGGTAGGTCACGTGCACCTGCAGCGAGTCGCGCTCGTCGCGCCGCGCCGTGCCGACCACCCGCGGCAGGTGGCCGCGCTCGCCCGCCTGCCGGGCGATGATGGCCGTGTCCCCGAGCAGGAAGGCCGGGTTGAAGGGACGCCGCGGCCGCGCGTAGAGCGCGCGGCGCAGGGCCTCGGGCGGCACGGCCGCCAGCCCCTCGAACGACACCGTCGCGATGCGCGAGCACGGCCCCTCGTCGATCAGGAAGAGCACGCGGACCTCGTGCGGGTCGCGGGTCTGCACCAGGCTGTCGCGCACGCGCGCGTCGAGGTGGCCGTGCTGCCGGTAGAGCAGCTCGATCGCCTGGCAGTCCGACTTGAGGAAGTCGGCGCGCAGGCTCCGCCGCTCGCCCCAGGGCCAGATCGAGGGCGGCCGCGTCTTGAGCACCTCGTGGATGTCGCGGCGGGCGACCGCGCGCCGGCCGCGCAGCTCCACCGAGACCACGGACTTCAGCTGGCTCTCGAGGTCGCTGCGGGCCGCGACCGTCCCGGGCACCCCGAGCAGGACCGCGGCGAGCGCGGCAGCCGCCCGGAGCGCGTCCCGGCGGCCGAGCCTAGGGTGGCGACGGGGCAACCGTCCGCTCCTGGGGAGCCTTGTTCAGTGCCTGGTGGCGCTGCACGATGCGCAGGGGATCGTTCGCCAGGATGATGAGGAAGAGCGCGCCGATGACGATCAGTCCGGCCTTCTGGAAGCGCAGGTAGCCCCGGGTCGAGATGGCCTTGCGCCGCACCGCCTGGAGCAGGGCCAGCACCACGTGCCCGCCGTCCAGGATGGGGAGCGGGAGCAGGTTGAAGGCCATGATGGCGACGTTGATCATGGCGAGGAACTGCAGGAACGAGTCGGCCCCGCGCCGCGCGTTCTCGCTGGCGGCCTGCGCGATGAAGAGCGGCCCGCCCAGGTACTCGCGGTAATAGAGCGGCCGGCTCACCGTGAGCCACATGCCGCCGTACACGCTCGCCACCAGGGCGCCGGTGGCGCGGAAGCCCAGGTCCAGCGACTCGAGCAGACCGTGGCGCTCCACGTAGACGCCGCGCCGGGGCGGTTCGATGCCGATCTTCCCGCTGCTGCCCTCGCCGGAGCTCATCGGCGTCACGGTCAGATCGAACGTGCTCCCGCCCCGCTGGATGCGGAGCACGACCGGGCGGTCCACCTGGCCGCCCAGCGCGGCCGGCAGCTCCTCCCAGACCGTCACCGCCCGCCCGTTCACCGCCAGGATCCGGTCGCCCTCCTGGATCCCGGCCTTGTAGGCCGGCATCCCGGTCATGACCACGCCGACCACCGGTGGGTCGGGCGGGCGCCGCAGTCCGCCCAGCACGGCCGCGCGCTCCCCGGCCGGGACCGCGAGCGCGAGGCGCCGGCCGCCGCGCTCCACGACCATCGGGAGATCGGTCCCCTTCGGCGCGTGCTCGCTGGCGACGTAGATGCCGATCCACGAGGCGACCGGCCGGCCGGCCACCTCGACGATGCGGTCGCCGGCGCGCAGGCCGGCCGCGTAGGCGCGGCTCGTGTCGGCCGTGGCTCCCAGCTCGCTGGGGAAGTCCGGGTAGCGCACGCCCACCAGCGCCACCAGCACCATCACCACGAACGCCGCCACGAGGTTCGCGGCCGGGCCCGCCAGCGCGATGAGGACGCGCCCGAACCACGGATGCGAGAGGTACTCCTCGCGGCCGCCGGCCGGCATACTGCCGTCCTCGTTGGGGCTGTCCCCGGCCATCTGCACGTAGCCCCCGAGCGGGAACCACGCCAGCCGGTACTCGGTGTCCCCGTGCCGTCGCTTCCACAGCGCCGGCCCGAAGCCCATCGAGAAGGCCACGACCCGGACCCCACGCAGCTTGGCCATGACGAAGTGGCCCAGCTCGTGGACGAAGATGACGATGCCCAGCACGACCACACCGGGCACCACGATCTTGAGCAGGCTCATCCAGTGCAAGAGTGTTCTCCCCTAAGAGCGCTTCCTGACGCAGGCTATCCCGCACCGCGCCGGCCGGTCAAGCCTCGCCCGTCGTTCCGGCCGGTCTCCCGCCGCGCCGGTCGCGCAGCACCGCCTCGTACTCGGCCAACGTGCGCTCCACCATGTGCGCGACGTCGAATTCCCGGACGGAGACGAGTGCCGCCCCGGCCCAGCTGCGGCGCTCCTCCGGGCGCTCCAGCGCTCCGAGCAGCGCCTCGGCCAGCGCCGCCGGGTCGCGGGCGGGCACGAGACGGCCGGTGCGGCCGTCCGTCACGACGTCGGGCACCCCGCCCACCGCCGTCGCCACCACCGGCACGCCCAGCGACTGCGCGTCCAGCAGCGAGGTGCACAGGCCCTCGAGATGGGAGGACAGCGCGAACACGGTGAACTGCGCCAGCAGGCCGAGCGCGTCGGCACGGAAGCCCAGCAGCTGCACGTGGCGCTCGAGCCCGAGCTCGCCGCGCAACCGCTCCAGCGCGGCCCGGCACTCGCCCTCGCCCACCCAGGCGAAGTGGACCTCCGGGCGCCGCGCCGTCACCCGCGCCGCCGCGCGCAGCAGCGTCGCGTGGTCCTTGTGCGGAGCCAGGGCGGCCACCGTGCCCACCACCGGCGTGTCCGGTCCCACCCCGAGCAGCCCGCGCAGGTCCGCGCCGCCCGGCGCCGGCTCGCGCCGTCCCGCCGCCGGCAGCTCCACGCCGCTCGGCACCAGGGCGAGGCGTGCCGCCGGCACGCCGCCGGCACGCATCACCTCCATCACGCCGCGGCTGATGCACAGGTAGCGGTCCACCGGCAGGCGGTACTTGAGCCGGCTGAGCGGACCGCCCGCCACGGCGAAGTCCACCCGCCGCGACACCACCACGGCCGGCACCCCGGCCAGGCGCGCCGCCGGCACGCCGGTGGCGTGCGCGTGCGCGCTGTGGCAGTGGACGACGTCCGGGGCGAAGCGTCGCAGTTCCCCCGCCGCGCGCCACGCCGCCGCGACGTCCCACTCCGTCCACGGCCGCCACGGCCGCGCCTCGATCCCCGCGTCCCGCGCCCGCTCGAGCAGCGGACCCCGCGGCGCCAGCAGCAGGACGTCGTGCCCGCGGGCGGCCAGGCCGCGCAGCAGGTGGAGCACCTGCGCCTGCCCCCCGCGCCAGTTCCGTCCCGTGTCGAGGTGCGCGACCCTCATCGC
>JAXDBZ010000215.1:0-13174 GCA_034678345.1 Candidatus Eiseniibacteriota bacterium | reverse complement strand
TGGCCCCGGGCCCGCGTTCGACGCGAAGGGAGTCGCGCCGTGTTCTCGAATCTCCTCAAGTGGGGTCACAATCGCCATTACAACCGCGGCATGGTGCACTTCAACCGCGGCGAATACGAGCAGGCGGCGGCCGAGTTCGAGGCGGCGCTGGGCGAGGTGCGCGACCCCAGCGACCCCGATCACGGCCTGGCGCTGTGCTACGCGGCCGAGGCCCGGGCCCATCTCGGCCTGGCCTTCTTCCACGCCGGCCAGTTCGCCCGCGCCGAGGAGCAGTTCGCGCGGGCGCTGGAGGAGAACCCGACCTTCCCCGACCTGCGCTACTACCGCGCCCGGATCTTCCAGCGCTCCGGGCGGCTGCCCCAGGCGGTCGCCGAGCTCGAGCAGGCGCTGCACGAGCACCCGCGCTACACCGAGGCCCTGCTGCTGCTGGCCGTGTGCCAGGCGCAGCGCAACGACCACGAGGCCTCGGTCCGCGCGCTGAACCAGGCACTGGAGCTGGGCGTCGAGCTGCCCGCCGGCCTGGTGGCGGCGCGGGCCTCCGAGTGGGCGCCCGGCGACTGGCAGGGCGTGTTGACCCTGCTGGCCGGAGACCAGCCCGGCACGCGGACCACCCACGTGGAGCACGCCCTCGAGCGCTACCACGCCGGCGACCTCTCCGGGTCCATCGCCGAGCTCGAGCGCGCGGTCGCCGAGCACCCGGGCTACGCCGACCTGCGCGGCCGGCTCGGCGGGCTGCTGCTCGAGGCGGGGCAACTGCCCGAGGCGCTCGCCCAGCTCGACGCGGCGCTGCGCATCAACCCCCGCTACCTGGAGGCCCGCCTGCTGGCCGCGCGCGCCCTGCTCGAGCAGGGCGAGGCCCGCGCCGCGGTCGTGCACCTCGAGGCGGCGTTGGAAGCCTTCCCCGACTACCCCGACCTGCACTTCTGGTTGGGGCTGGCCCGCTTCCGCTGCGGCGAGTTCGAGGCGGCGCTGGCGCCGCTCGAGCAGGCGGTGAAGCTGAATCGCCAGTTCGCCCGGGCGCAGCGGCTGCTCGGCCTCATCTACCACGCGCTGGGCCGCCACGAGGACGCGCTGCGCTCCGTGCGCCGCGGGCTGGTGCGCGACCGCGAGATCCCCCGCGAGGTCCTCGGCCAGGCCTCGCTGGCCCTGGCGGTGGGGGACGCCGGCGCCATGGAGGGCGAGATCCAGCGGGCGCTGGCGGTGCAGCCCGACTACCCCGATCTGCAGCTGGCCATGGCGCGGACCCGCCGCCTGCAGGGACGCCTCGAGGAGGCGCGGGAGTCCTACCGCAGCGCCCTGGCGCTGCGCCCCGACTACGACACCGCCGCGCTCGAGCTGGCGGCCGTGGAGGTGGCGCTCGGCCACCCGCAGCAGGCCGAGGAGGTGCTGGGCGGCGTGGTGGCGCGGCATCCCGGCTGGCCGGACGCCCAGGCGCAGCTCGGGCGGGTGCGCCTGCTGCGCGGGGACGCGGCGGGCGCCGAGGGCCCGCTGCGGGCGGCGGTCGCCGCCAATCCGCGCTACGCCGCGGCGCGCGCCGATCTGGGCTGGGCGCTGCTCGCCCAGGGCCGGGCACGCGAGGCGGACGAGGAGTTCGCGCGGGCGCTCGAGCTGGACCCGCTGCACGCGGTGCCCCGGCAGCAGCTGGAGTGGCGCGAGTTGCTCGCCGTCCGGCGCGGCGAGGCGGCCGCCGGAGCATGACGAGACCCCGTCGCCGGGGCGGGGCGATGGGGTCCGGGCGCTGGCGCGCTAGGCGCTCGCGGTCTTGCGGGTGCTGCGCACGGCCTTGGTGACCTTGCCGCTGCGGATGCAGCGGGTGCAGACGTCCAGGTTCTTGACCTGGCCGTCCACCAACGCGCGCACGCGCTGCAGGTTGGGGTTCCAGACCCGCTTGGTCAGGTTGTGAGCGTGGCTCACGTTGTGGCCTGACATGGTCCCCTTCCCGCAGATATCACATCGCTGAGCCAAGGCATGACCTCCTGCCGGTGTCTCCTGTCGTGAAGCCGAACGAGCCGAGGACTCTATCAGGGAGGCCGTGCCCTGTAAAGCCGGGCCCTGCCGGCCCGCCGCCGCGCCGTGCGTCGCCCCCACGCGGCGGATGTGCGAGAGTGGGGCGGCCATGCCGACCGTGCCACCCGCGCCGCGCCGTCCCGGGGCCGACAAGCCGCCCCTCGAGCCCGTCACCCGGCTGCAGTTCCTGCCGGGTGTCGGCCCGGTGCGGGCCGGGCACTTCGGCCGCCTCGGCCTCACCACGCTCGAGCACCTCGTCCGCCACTACCCGCGCACCTGGCTCGACGCGCGGCGCTTCGTGCGCATCGCCGACCTGAAGCCGGGCGAGTTCGTGACGGTCGAGGGCACCGTGCACAGCGCGCTGGCCATCCGCACCCGCGCCGGGCGCACGGACTTCCAGGCCGCGGTGGAGGACGGCAGCGGCCGTCTGGGCCTGTACTTCTTCGGCCAGCCCTACCTGGCGCGCACGCTGGTGCGCGGGGCGCGCGTGGTGGTGAGCGGCGAGCTGGACCGGCTCGAGCGCCGCATGCTGAACCCGCTCTTCGAGGTCATCGAGGGCGAGGTCGAGGAGCTGCTGCACGTGGGCCGGCTGGTCCCGGTCCACGCCCTCACGAAGGGGCTCACGGCGCGCGGCGTGCGCCGCGCCGTCCGCCTGGCGCTCGACGCGGTCGCCGACCGGGTGGAGGACCCGCTCCCGCCGCCGATGCTCGAGGCGCGCGGCCTCGTGCCGCTGGGCGAGGCGCTGCGACAGATCCACTTCCCCGAGGACGAGGCGCGACTGGCGTCGGCGCGCCGGCGGCTGGCCTTCGAGGAGCTCTTCCTGCTGCAGGCGGTGCTCGAGCTGCGGCGCCAGGCGCTCGCCCAGGAGGGCCGCGGCATGCGCACGGCGGGGCCGGGGCGGCTGGCAGAACGGGCCCGGGCGGCGCTGCCCTGGGCGCTCACCGCGGACCAGGAGCGGGCCCTGGACGAGATCGTGGCCGACATGCGCCGCGGCGCGCCCATGCACCGCATGCTGCTGGGCGACGTCGGCAGCGGCAAGACGGTGGTCGCCTTCCTCGCGGCGCTGAACGCGCTCGAGGCCGGGCACCAGGTGGCCTTCATGGCTCCCACCGAGATCCTGGCGCGCCAGCACGGCGCGACGCTGACGGAGCTGGCGGCACCGGTCGGCGCCGCCGTCGCCGTGCTCACCGGCACGACCCCGGCGGCCGAGCGCCGCGCCCTGGCGGCCCGGCTCGAGGCCGGCGAGCCGGTGCTGGTGACGGGCACGCACGCCCTGCTCGAGGAGAAGGTGCGGCTGCCGGACCTGGCGTTGGCCATCGTGGACGAGCAGCACCGCTTCGGCGTGCGCCAGCGGGCCACGCTGGCCCGCAAGGGCATCATCCCCGACGTGCTGGTGATGACCGCCACGCCCATCCCGCGCACGCTCATGCTGGCCTGCTACGGCGACCTGGCGGTGAGCACGCTGCGGACCCGACCGGCGGGGCGCGGCCGGCTGGTCACCCGCGTCACGGGGGAGGAGAAGTACCCGCAGGTGGTGGACTTCCTCGCCGGCGAGCTGCAGGCCGGGCGCCAGGCCTACGTGGTCGTGCCCCTCATCGAGGAGGGTGGCCGCGCCGACGCCCGCGCCGCCGAGGCCGAGTTCGAGCGGCTGGCGAGCCAGCCGGCGCTGCGCACGTTCCGGCTCGGCCTGCTGCACGGGCGCCTCAAGGCCGAGGAGCGACGCGCCACCATGGAGTCGTTCGTGCGCAACGAGACGCAGCTGCTCGTCACCACCACCGTGATCGAGGTGGGCGTGGACGTGTCCAACGCCACGGTGATGGTGGTCGAGAGCGCCGAGCGCTTCGGCCTGACCCAGCTCCACCAGCTGCGCGGGCGCGTCGGGCGCGGCGCCCATCGCTCCGTGTGCGTGCTGGTGGCCGGGCCCGGGGCGGGCGGACCGGCGCGCGAGCGGCTCGCCCTCATGGCCACGACCGCCGACGGCTTCGCGCTGGCCGAGGCCGACCTGCGGCTGCGCGGCCCGGGGGAGCTGTGGGGCACGATGCAGAGCGGGGTGCCGCGCTTCAAGCTGGCCGATCCCTGGCGCGACGAGCCGCTGCTGCTGGAGGCCCGCGACGCGGCGCGGGCGCTGGTGGGGGAGGACCCGCAGCTCCTGCGCGCCGAGCACCGGATCCTGCTCGAGACGCTGCGGGCGCACTACCGGGAGCCGCTCGACATCGCCCTCGGCGCCTGAGGCCGTGCCCGAAGCCGCCTGAGAGGGCGTCCTTCCCCCCGGGCGGCGGTTGATGCACAATGCCCCGTGGAGGTCACGCGTGATCGTTTCCTGCCCCGGATGCGGAACCGGCTACCTGCTCCCCGAGGAGCTCCTCGGCCCCGGCGGAGCCAGCGTGCGCTGTCCGCGCTGCCGGCACCTCTTCGCCCTGGACGCCCGGGGCTCGCTGCAGGAGCCGGCACCAGCGGCGGCCGGCGGGCAGGCGCCCGCGGCGGTCCGGGAGCCGGCGGCCGGCTCCGGCGCGCCGGGAACGGCGGATCCGCTGTCGGTGGCACGCGCCGTGCTCGAGCGGCTCTCACGGGACCACGGTGAGGCCATCGAGCGGGCGAGAGACGAGCGCCGGCTCTTCGCCGACTACGGGCCGGCGCTCATGAGCGCCTTCGAGGCCTACCGGCGCGAAGCCGGTGAGGACGCGGGCCCGGGACCCTTCCGGGAGGCGCTGCGGGAGCGCTGGGGCGTGGAGCTGTTGCCCCTGGGGGGCGCGGGGGACTGAGCCCCCGGCCCCGGCGGCGAGCCGGGCTGCGTCGGGCACGACGAGAGCCACCGTGCGGGATGCACGCGCTCCATGTCCTTTGGAGCAGTTCCGCCTTTGACTCGGGCCCCCGAGGGGGCCAGAATCGAGGGTGTCCCGCGTCGCACATGTCCGCCACCGCAGCCCTGAGGAGACGCATCCCATGCGTGTACGCTTCCCCGTCCTGCTGGGCCTGATCGGCCTGCTGCTCGCCGTCGCCCCCGTCCTTGCCGCCCCTGCTCCCGGTCCGCACCTCGACCGCGGCCTACAGCAACTCGAGCAGGGAGGCCCCGTCCTGCCGGGTCACCGGCCCCTGCCCTTGCGCCAGGGCCCGCGCGACCTCCTGCGCGGCCATGCCGGTCCCGCGGGACAGCGGGACTACGTCGAGCCCGCCGAGTTCGGTGTCCTGATCGAGTTCGACGGGACGCGCGCCGAGCTCGAGGCCGCCGGGATCCGCGTCGGCACCCAGGTCGGCCAGGTCTTCACCGCCCGGTTGCGCCGCGACGAGATCGGGCGGCTGCGCGGCATCCAGGGCGTGCGCAAAGCCCAGCTGTCGCGCTACGTGCGCCCCAACCTCGACGTGAGCATCATGGACGTCGGCGCCGACTTCGAGCATGCCGCCTCGGGCAGCCCGCCCGTCTACGCCGGGCGCGCGGGAGCGGGCATCATCGTCGGCGACATCGACACCGGCATCGACTTCACCAACCCCGACTTCGACGGTGCCGACGGCAACACGCGCATCCTCTACATCTGGGACCAGAACGACCTCGCCGGGCCCAACCCCTCCGGCTACTTCTACGGGACGGAGTGGACCAAGGCGCAGATCGACGCCAGCCCCGGCACCGTCCGGCACCAGGACACGAACGGCCACGGCACCAACGTGGGCGGCGTGCTGGCGGGCAACGGCTCGACCACCGGCTGTTCCATGCCGGCCTATCGCTACGTCGGCATGGCCCCCGAGGCCGACTTCATCGAGGTCGCGACCGACTTCAGCGACGCCGGCATCATCGACGGCGTCAACTACGTCTTCCAGAAGGCCGCGGCGCTGGGGCGCGACGCGGTGGTGAACCTCTCCCTGGGCAGCCAGGCCGGGCCGCACGACGGCTCGGACCTCTTCACCAGCTCCATCAGCGCGCTGGCCGGACCGGGCAAGATCGTCGTCGCCTCGGCCGGGAACGGCCAGGATGAGTCCGCCCACGGCAGGCTGACCACCACCTCGACCACGCCGGGCACGGACAAGTTCGGCTTCAACGTGCCGGCGAACACCTACAACGCGGGCACGTACAACGACTACGTGCTCATCGCCGGCTGGTACGACACGACGGCGAGCGTGGTGATCCAGCTCAAGGGCCCGAACACGACGGACACCCTGAGCTGCGGCTACGGCTCTACCCGCTCGCGCAGCAGCGGCACGACCGGCAACACGATGTACATCTCGAACCAGGACGCCAGCCAGGGCTTCGGCGGCACCAGCACGGCCCGCCAGTTCGAGATCGAGATCTTCGACGCCACCTCGGCGCAGCGGCCGCGTGTCGGCAACTGGACCATCAACGTGATCCCGAACGGCACGGCCAGCCTCGGGGCGCGCGTGGACGCGTGGATCTACGCCTCGTGGCTCGGCGCCGCCGACCCGCTGCCGACGATCACCACCGGGCTCGACCTCACCACGAACGTCGGCGACCCCGCCAATGGCGACAGCCTCATCGCCGTGGCCGCCCACTGCACCAAGCCGACGTGGTACTGCTGCGACACCGGCGGCACCTACACCTTCGTCCCTGCCCCGACCTTGGACGAGATCGCCGACTTCTCCGCGGTGGGTCCGCGCCGCGACGGCGTGCTCAAGCCCGAGATCTCGGCGCCCGGTTTCGGCGTGGCCACCACGCACTCGTCCTTCGCCGGCGACCTGACCGGGACCGGCTGGCTGGTGGACGACGGTGTGCACGAGATCCAGGTCGGCACCAGCTTCGCGGCTCCGCACGTGGCGGGGGCTGCCGCCCTCTACCTGCAGGCCCGCCCCGGCGCCTCGGTCAACGAGGTGAAGCTGGCCCTGCTGGGGCACGCGCGGTCCGATTCCTACACCGGCGCGGTGCCGAACACGACGTGGGGCCATGGCAAGCTCAACGTCTACGCCGCGCTCGACCACGTGATGCCGGTGGTGACGGTCACCTCGCCCAACACCGCCCTGGCGCTGGATGTGGGCGCGACGCACGACATCACCTGGACGGCGACGGACGGTAACGGCGTGACCGCGGTGGACCTCGCCTACTCGACCGACGGCGGCGCGACCTTCCCGAACGTCATCGCCACCGGGCTGGCGAACACCGGCACCTTCGGCTGGACGGTGCCGAACGACCCGACGACGACGGCCCGCGTGCGCGTCACGGCGCACGACCCGTTCGCCAACCAGGCCAGCGACATGAGCAACGTGGACTTCACCATCCAGACCGCCACCGGCGTGGGCGACGAGACCGTGACCGCGCTCGAGCTGGCCCCGGTGCAGCCCAACCCGGTGCGCGGCTCGGGACTGGTCGGCTTCGCCCTGCCGGCCGCCGCGTCCGTGCGGTTGAGCGTGCTCGACGTGCAGGGTCGCGAGGTCGCGACGCTGGCGGAGGGTGACTTCGCGGCCGGCCGGCACCAGGTCCGCTGGGAGCACGCCGGCGGCGCCGGACCCGGGCTCTACTTCGTGCGGCTGCAGGCGGCCGGGCGCACGCTGGTGCGGCGGACCGTCGTGATGCGGTGAGCGGCCGGCCCGTCCCGGGCCGCACCGGGTGAACGACCGGCGGTCACCCCTCGGGGTGACCGCCGGTCGTCTTGGAGCCGCCGGACGACGGCTCAGGCGTGCGGCGACGGGGCGGCCGCCGCCGCGCGGTGGCCGAGCCAGAACGCGCCGAGGGCCGCCAGGACGATGATCCCGGCCGCCAGCAGCAGGGTGTTGCCCGTGCCCGCGAGCGGCGTGGCGAGCCCGGCCAGGCTCGTGCCGCCGAGCAGCATCAGGCGCATGAGGAAGTCGCGCGCGCTGAAGACGCGGCCGCGCTGACGCGTCTCGGCCCCCTGCTGCAGCATGGTCTCCGGCAGCACGAAGGCCGGGGCCGCGCCCAGGCCGACGAGCAACGCCGCCCCGGTGAAGACGGCGAAGCGGCTCGAGACGGCGAAGCAGGCGAGTCCCGCCGCGGCCAGCACCAGGCCCCCGGCGAGGACCACGTGGCGCGGGTAGGCGCGGCCGCGCGCGTTCAGCCACCAGATGCCGAAGGCGCTGCCGAGGCCGACGACGGCCATGAGGGCCATCATCCGCTCCGTGCCGGCCTCCGCGCCCGCCGCCAGGGCGATGTGCTGCGTGGCGGTCACGTGGGCCACGCCGCCGCCCGCCCACACCGCTCCCAGCGCCGTCAGCGCCAGCACCAGCACCGGGGTGGTGCGCACCAGCCGCCAGCCCTCGGCCACCTCGTGCAGGTAGCCGCACGCCGAGACTCGCTCCCGCGATTCGGTGCGCGGCGCCGGCCGGTAGCGGATGAGCAGGAGGGAGGCGACCGAGACGAGGTAGGTCACGCCGTTGATGTAGAGCGCCGGTCCCCAGCCCCAGTGATCCACCACCCAGCCGCCCAGCACGGCCAGCACGGTGCCGGCGACGCCGGCGCCGGCCAGCAGGGCGTTGGCCAGCAGGAGCTGGTTCGGCGGCACGATCTCCGGCGTGATGGCGCTCTTGGCCGGCAGGAAGAGCACGTTGCAGGTGAACAGCAGGAAGACCAGTAGGTTGACCGGCCACACGCTGCGGGTGGCGAGGTAGCTCACCGGGATGAGGACCACGAGCAGGGCGCGCAGGGTGTCGGAGACGATCATCACCCGCTTGAGGTTGCGGCGGTCCACCCAGGCGCCGGCGAAGGGCGAGAAGAGCAGCACGGGCATGAGCTGGGCCATCCCCAGCATCCACAGGACGAGCGACGACTGGCCGCGCTCGGCGAAGGTCCCGGTGTGGTGGAGCAGCAGGCCGTAGAGCGCCGCGAGCGTGAGGCGCTCGCCGGAGATGGAGACGAGCTGCCCGCCGATGAGGGCGACGAAGTTCCTCTGCCGCAGCAGCGCGCGGTCCGGCCCGCCCCCCGCCATGGCGCTCAGACCCGCGCGGACGCGGGGGCTTCCGCGGCCGGGGCGGAGGCGCCGGCCGGTCCGGGCCGGGCTCCTCCCCGCCGGGCGAGCACGTCGCGGTACACCGCCTCGATACGGTCGGTGACCCGCGGCCAGGCGAATTCCAGCGCCCGCGCCCGGCCGTTGCGGGCCAACTCGGCACGGCGGTCGGCGTCCGCGACCAGGCCGGCCAGGGTCGCGGCCCGGGCGGAGACGTCGCCCGGGGGCGAGACCAGTCCGTTGACGCCCGGCTGCACGACGCTGCGGTAGCCGGGGATGTCCGAGGCGACCACGGCGCGCTCCGCCGCCATGCCCTCGGCGAGCACGATGCCGAAGCTCTCGTGACCCAGGGCGGGGGAGACGAAGATGTCGCCGGTCGCGTACCAGCGCGGCAGGTCGTGGCTCGACACGTGCCCGAGGAACCGCACGTGCTCCCGCGCCGCGGGCGCCACGGAGGCCTCGAAGCGCCGGCGCAGGTAGGAGTCCCCCACCACCAGCAAGCGCGCCCGCCCGCCGGTGCGCGCCAGGACCTCGGGCATGGCGTCGAGAAGCACCTGCACCCCCTTGCGGGGATCGAGGCGGCCCACGAAGAGCAGGTTCACCCGGCCGGGATCGCGCCACTCGGCGAAGGGCTCGACGCCGGGGTGGAAGCGGTCGGTGTCCACGCCGTTGGGGATGACGATGTAGTCGCCGGGGAGGTACTGGGCCACGAAGTCGCGCGCCGTCTCGGAAACGGCGATGCGCGCGTCGAGCCGCTCCATCCGCCGCGCCAGCTTCTCCCGGAAGGCCTCGATCAGGCGGCTCGGCCCGCTCGTGGTGTGGAAGGTCCCGACCTGCGGGCACTCGGCGGTCTCGACGGCGATGAGCGGCAGCGTCGGCACCAGCGGGGCGTGGGTGTGCACCAGGTCGAAGCGATGCCGCCGCAGCAGGCTGCGGAACTGGCGGCGCAGGCGGATGCCCACCGCCAGGTCCACGAAGGCGCCGTTGAAGGGGATGAGCAGGTTGTAGCCGATGCGCTCGACCTCGCAGTCCGAGGGCGCCTCGCCGCGCCGGAAGCGGCTCGTGATGATGGTGACCTGGTGGCCGCGCCGGCGCAGCTCGACCGCGGTGTGGTGGACGTGCTCGGTGACGCCGCCGTAGCGCGGGTAGTAGGACTGCGAGACGATCCCGATCCTCACGCCTCGGCGCTCCGCGCGGCCCCGGCCGCCTCGGACTCGGCGGCGGGGGAGGCCTCCCACATGGGCCGGAAGATGCACCACTGGTCGAGGTGCGACCGGATGTGCCGCTCGGACGAGGCGGCCACCGCGGCGTTCACGGCCGCGGTGTGCGGGAAGCGCGCGGGATCGAGGGCGGGCTCCATGACGACGCGGAAGCGGCCGGGCTCGAGCCGCTCGCAGTAGCCGGAGATGATCAGGGCGCCGGTGCGCTGGGCCAGCACGCCGGGGCCAGTGGGGAAGCGCATCTCGCGCCCGAAGAACTCGACCGGCACCCCGTGGCTGAAGATGTCGCCGTCCACCATCAGGGCCACCAGGTCGTTGTGCTCGAGGGCGCGGAGCAGCTTGCGGAAGCCGTCCTCGGGGGCGATGGTGTGGATCGCCAGCTCCAGCTTGGTGTCACGGACCGCGGGACCCAGCCAGCGGTTCAGCTGGACGCCCGCCACCGCGTGGACGGTGTAGCCCCAGTGGGCGAGGACGACCGCCGCCAGCTCCCAGTTCCCGATGTGGGTGCAGGTCAGGATGACCCCCCGGCCGCGCGCCACCGCCTGCTCGAGGTGCTCCCGGCCCACGACCTCGACGGAGCGCAGCAGGTCCTGGCGGGTCAGGTGGGGGAGGCGGAAGAACTCGAACATCATGCGGTTGTAGCTGCGCATCATGCGGCGCACGACCCGGATCCGCTCGCGGCGCGTCGCCCGGGGCATCATGACCGCCAGGTTGGTCAGGGCGGCATGGCGGCGGGCGGGGAAGAAGCGGAAATGGACCTCGGTCAGGAGGTCGGCCAGGGCATAGCCCAGGGCGAGGGGCATGCCCGCGATGAGGGCGGTGAGCCAGCCGTAGACGAGTCGAGACATCCCGTTCCCCACTCCCTGCTGCGGACCGGTACTGCCGGCGGGCGGAGCGAGCCGAAACTACTTTCCGTGCGGAAGGGCTGTCAAGCCTCGCCGGACCCGGCGCCGGCCGGCCGCGATGCTCCCAGACCGAGGCGCGGCAGGCACTTGCGCGCACCGAAACCGTTGACCGGGTGGGGGCCGGGGCCTAGGATGGCGGGAGACGTGCCGGACGCCGGTCAGCCACCCGACCTGCCGGGAGGGAAGCATCATGGGCAGTCAGAAGATCATGCGCTGCGAGATCCGCCGCGTGGGAAGCACCGGACCGACGACGGAGCGCTTCGTGCCCCTCGAGATCTTCGGTCTGTGGGAGTACCTCATGGTCCACAAGCACGACTTCGAGGTGCTCGAGCCCCGGGCCTCGCTCTGGCTCGACATGGAGGACTCGCCGGACACGGCCTACGGCGAGGCGCAGTACGAGCGGGTCACCGAGGTCACGGCCTTCGTCTACTCGGAGCGCGACGGCATGTTCACGCGGGCCCGCCGCTACTTCGCCAGCGACCGCTGCGAGGAGCTGAAGCGCATCTTCCTGAGCCACTATCAGGAAGAGGGCGGCCGCCTGCAGCCCCACCTGCGGGAGCGGCCGGGCATCTGGCTGCACCGCGAGAGCGCCCCGGTCGAGGTCGGTCCCTGACCGGGCCGCCGGGCCCTTCCGTCCCCAGGCAGGGTCCTGTCCCGTCGGGCGCCGTCCCGGGCGCCCGACGGCGCGTTTCCCGATGATCCTGCGGTCCGTCCCCGGCCCGGGTCGGGCCGGGCGGCACGCCGCGCTTTTTGCTAAGGCCGGGCGCCGGGTGGGCCGATAAGCCATTCGGAAGGGTGGCGCCACGCGCCGTCAGGGAAGCCGGCCCCGCCAACGGGCGACCGCCCGGGCCGGGCGGATGACGCGAGGTGCTTCGACCAGCGTGGCGACCCCATCCGGCGGCTCCGTCGGTCCTGGTCCCGGACCTTTGCGCCCGGGACGCACCGGACCGGTCGTCCGCCCTCGAGGTCCCTGTGGAGAAAGGGCGGCAAGGGGCTCCATGGGAATCGGTCTCGTGACAGGGTGGGGTCGCACCAGGAGGGACGCGCCGTGGTTGTGGTGAGCTATTCGGGCAAGGAGATCAACGCCAAGCTCGTCTATTACGGGGCGGGCTTGAGCGGCAAGACCACGAACCTCGAGGCCATCTACGAGGCGGTGCCCGATACCAGCCGCGGCAAGATGGTCAGCATGAAGACCCAGTCCGACCGGACCCTGTTCTTCGATCTGCTGCCCCTCGACCTGGGCGAGATCATGGGGTTCAAGACGCGCTTCCTGCTCTACACGGTGCCGGGCCAGGTGTTCTACAACGCCACCCGCAAGCTCGTGCTCAAGGGCGCGGACGCCATCGTCTTCGTGGCCGACAGCGAGGTCGGCAAGATGGAGGAGAACAAGGACAGTCTCGCCAACCTGAAGGCGAACCTCGCCGAGTACGGGCTGAGCCTCGAGGAGATCCCCTGGGTCATCCAGTACAACAAGCGCGACCTGCCGAACGTCTATTCGGTGGACGAGCTGAACGCCGAGCTGAACCCGGGGGGCAAGGTCCCGAGCTTCGAGGCGGTGGCGACGACCGGCAAGGGGGTCTTCGAGACCTTCCGTGGCGTGTCGCATCTGCTCATGGAGAAGGTCACGAAGGACCTGCGCCGCACCCCGTTCGCGTCGGCCGCTTCGCGTCCGGCGCCGGCCGGCGAAGCCGCTCCGGCGCGGCCCGAGGCCGCCCGGACCCAGGCTCCGCCACCGATGGCGCCCGCGGCGGCCATCGCGCGCGAGGTCCAGGAGACGCCGCCACCGATGGAGATGGCGGCCACGCTGGACTACGGACGCGAGATCAGCCTGCCGGGCGAGAGCCCGCAGCGAGCGAAGGCCGTGGCGGCCGCGGCGGGCGTTCCGCCCGCGCCGGCCGTGCCGGCCCAGTCCGTCTCCGGTGACGGTCCCGTGACGCCGCGACCGAAGCCGGTGGCGGCGCCGACGCCGGCCGCGACCGTGGCCGCGCCCACGACCGTGGCGTCTACCGCGACGGTGGTCGCGCCGGCGGCGGGAGCCAGACCGGCGGCCGGGGAAGTGGTCGTGCCGGTGACGGTGAAGGCTGGCGCGGCGCAGGAGATCGTCCTGCGCATCGTGCTCAAGCTGGAGAGCTGACAGTTCCCT